>NZ_VPEE01000031.1:0-32424 GCF_013417345.1 Acinetobacter sp. YH16032
TCGATCGGTCACTTTACCTAGGCAAAAAGGTTCCATTTTTGCCCATTGGGCATCAGTAAGTATGTATCTATCCATAGTACTATTATAAATTAATCAGTACCCTTTGTTAATTCTCAACAAGCCCTAGTGTCACGAAAGAACAATAGCGTACATAGTAAAAGTACAGCACAATTTTAGAAACAGTCTTCTGCCTGCTTAAGAAATACGTACTCGACATTGCCACGATGTTGGGGCATCTGTTTGAGTACGGTCTTGAGCAACTTCCCAAGGTCGCACATACGCCAATTCAATGAGTTCCTGACCAGGCTTTAGCGCAGTCAGCTTCACTGTCTTTTCACCTCCAACGCCTACCATCGCTTTTGATTTTTCAGTCGCCAAATATTGTTCTTCAACTTTAAAGAGATGAAGCGGTTGCATAATTTGCCATTGATAACCCGTACTTGGATTTTCTGCTGCATTAAATTCTAAGGTTTCACCCACTTTCATCACCAATAGTGCAGGACAATTTTGCTGATCAGTATAGTGATGGGACTCCGCTTGCACTTCAGAGACTGGATTTTGACATGCGGCAAGACTACTCCCGAGTACGCCAATACATAAACTTATCCATAAGGATGTCTTGCCAACGCTCATGATCCACACTCTTTCATTTCTCTAATGATGAAGACTTTGAGCTGAAAGTCATTTCAAACTCATCAATCTCAAATCCTGTTTAAATATTGCGCTTTTCTAACCATTCAATTGATTCGACGCGAATTAATTTGCATGCACCATCGCCGATACCATTCCAATCCAAAGCTGACTTCCACACCAAATCTTTGGCATTGATTTGAACCAATTCCCCTTCTAAGCGCACCAGATCACCACGTTGAACTTTCTTAATCTCTTTCGCAATTTCTGGATTAGCCGGGATAATGTGCATGTTACTCACCAACTGTGTTGCTAAGCGTGGGTGAATCGGTGGTTTTGCCATTTTCCAATTTAAATAGCGGTCATACTGATTAATCGAAATTTGTCGTGCAATTTCAGGTTCTGTGAAAATACCGCGGGTCACTGCATAGTCGATGGGTGAAAATTGGGCTTGCGGATCATCGGTATATTCTTTCGAACCAAGAATACGAAATTCCCCTTCAAAAGGTTCCAATACCGAAATTTTTTGATCCGCGGATGCTGGGGGCAAACCATTGGCAATATTAAAGTCGCTCGACTTCACACTGTCAGAGCTATAAGCCGAAACACCACCAAGGGCGATACATAATGCGAGAACTAACTTTTTCAACAGACATCCATCCTTCTTTCTAAGTGTCAAAAACAACTCAACAGCAGCACATACATTTACTATGGACAACATCCGACTGAATTGTATTTAACCTAAATCTATATGATCTATCTTAGAACTTCATTCTGAAAAGGAAATTGATGAACAGTAACAATCTATCGTGATTTAGTCACAATTTTGTCTACTGTTAAAAGTGTATTCAACGTGTAAAATAATCGAATAATGGAAGATGTTAAGAACAAAAATGATCTATAAATTTTATCAGCAACGAGTATTCCCTCATATTCTGAATCAAGTCATGCAGTTACCAAGTATGATGGACAGCAGACGCCGTCTTCTGCTTCCGATTCAAGGTGAGGTATTAGAAATTGGTTTTGGTACAGGAATTAACCTGCCATTTTATCAAGCTGTGGACAGTCTCTATGCGCTTGAACCGAGTCTAGATGTATACAAATTAGCTGAACAACGTATTCAAGATGCACCGTTCCATGTGGAACATGTTCATGCTAAAGCGGAAAATTTACCTTTTGAAGATCAATCTATTCAACATGTCGTCAGCACATGGACATTGTGTAGTGTGAGTCATGTTCAACAAGTTCTACATGAAATTAAACGTGTATTACGCATCGGTGGCACTTTGCATTTGGTTGAACATGTCGCTTACGATGCACAACAGCAAAAGAGTTTAAAGCGTCTTCAAGATCTTTTAACGCCAGTACAGAAAGTGATTGCTGATGGTTGTCATTTGAACAGAAATATCGAGCAAGCACTGCTTGATGCTGGCTTTGAGATTTCTGAACTCGATTATTTCGAAGCAGAAGAAGTGCCAAAAGTAGGTCGTCGCATGATGCTTGCTCGAGCGACTAAAACCAACTGATCACTTCTACGTAGTGGATGAGTAATCCAAGTTAGTCTTGAAAGTCGATACGGATCGTCTCAAAACGCACACGCCCTTCGGCAATTGCATTCGCAATTGCCGTCTGACCTTTGGTGAGCCGTGCTCCACCACTTTTAATATCAATCAGTACAATTTCAATATCTTGTGCCGCGCCATCACCATCACGGAAATCTGTATATCCATCAAATACCACATAGTCGACAGGATCACCTAAGAATTTAGCATCACTGGGTAAATATTGAAATTCTGGCATAATCGGTGCTAATTGTTCAGCCATTTTACCTTTCAGTACCGCACGACTGGTATTTACACTGCGTTTTTGAGCAGCAGCTAATGCGTGTTGATGCTCAAGTTCAAGCTCTGCAATATATTGTTCATATTCTGCTTTGATACGGCCATTGCGGGTTGAGCTCAACATCATTGTGGTGATTACCACGCCAATACAGGCGCCTATTAACATTGACATCCAAATGGACATTGACGTTCTCTATGACTTGTTATGCGGACAATTTAAACAAGAACTAAACTTTTGTCATGTATGCGCGTTTTGGCTGATTTTAATGCTAAGCTAAGATTAGACCTTATTTGAAGCATGTATAATTTTAAACTCATGAAAACGATACTGATTGCCAACCAAAAAGGTGGCTGTGGAAAAACAATTTCTGCGATTACGCTGGCGACAGCACTCGCACAGAAAGGTTATAAAGTTGCATTGGCGGATGCGGACAATCAAAAATCTGCATTACAATGGTTAAAGCAGCGCCCAGAATCAGCAACACACATTCAAAGTTTAGATTGGCGCCATGAAAAATCGATTGGTGATGCACCGAAGAATCTTGATTATCTGATTATTGATGCTCCAGGTGCATTAACAGGCGAACACGCAGAACAATTAATTGCAGAATGTCATGCAGTGGTCACACCTCTGCAACCTTCTTTTTTTGATATCGACAGCACGCGTCGCTTCTTAAAACACATCCATGACATTAAACGTATTCGAAAAGGTAAAGTTCAAGTTCATTTGGTGGCAAATCGTGTCAAACCAAATAGTCAGAGTGCTCAAGAGATTCAACAGTTCTTTGCCAAGATTGATCAACAACCTGTTGCTTGGATTTCTGAACGAACAGCTTATGGTCAATTGGCGATGCAGGGTCTCAACATTTTTGATAAAAATCAAAAAACTTATTTATCAATACAACAACAATGGCAACCCTTGTTAGATGTTTTAATTGATGATCCAAGTGATTGGTTCTAAATAAAGAATACAGATTGTCATCGCACTTTTTTTTCATTTTCATATATGATGTTAAATGCATACTCGAAATGAATCAGATGTGCGGCAGATACGTTTGAAAATTAAGAATATAGATCAGAGACTTTAGTGCAAGATTTTAATCCAACTTTACAGCGTGTACTTTTATTTGGCTTGTTTTTTATTCTGCTTTATTTGGGATATGACATTGTCAAATACTTTATCGTACCTGTGTTATGGGCTTGTATTATCGCCTATATGACTTGGCCTTTATACAAACGTATTCTCGCTTGGTGTGGTAATCGACCTACATTGGGTGCGTCTGTTATGACGTTCTTATTGGCACTCGTTGTCGGTTTACCGTTCACCTTTGCTATCTTCTTACTTCAACATGAAGGCCGAAACTTATTCTTTGATTTACAGCGCCAACTGGCTTCTGGTCATATCACCGTTCCTGATGTGATACGAGAATTACCCATTGTAGGTAAAGAAGTTTCTCGAATTGTACGTGACATCAATGCCGACCCAAATGCACTTTTTAGTAATATTAGTGTATGGATTCAAGGACATTTAAATTACGGTAAATTCGTGATTAGCGAAATTACCAAAAATTTAGTCAAACTTGGTTTTGCCCTGCTCTCTCTCTTTTTCTTTTACCGTGATGGACAAACGATTGTTCAACAGGTCAGTAAAGCGATGGAGAAAGTCATTGGTCCACGTATCCAACATTATATCGACACGATCTCTGAAACAACGCGTGCAGTGGTATATGGTGTTGGTTTGACTGCCGTTGCACAGTCGATATTGGCAGGAATCAGCTATTACGTTGCTGGTGTTCCAAATCCAATGCTTTTAACCATTATGACCTTTATCATGGCGCTAATTCCTTTTGGTCCTCCAGTGGCATATGGTGCTGTTTCACTGTGGTTATTTTCACAAGGTCAGACCGTTGAGGCGATTGGCGTAATGGCTTGGGGCGTTTGTGTGGTGAGTACAGCCGACAATGTCATTCGTCCTTTGGTCATTTCAGGTGCTACTCAAATTCCGTTCTTATTGATCATGTTTGGTGTATTGGGTGGTTTAGCGAGCTTTGGTTTAGTTGGACTCTTTATTGGTCCTGTAATTCTCGCCATTCTTTTAGCCATTTGGCGTGAATGGTTACATGAAACACTGGAACCAGAACCCGTGCCTAAAGCTACGATGGCCTACGATCAAGACAATGAAACACCACTCTCATAAGTGGTGTTTTATTTTTACTGATAAGAAATCTATACAATCAAATACTTAAATCATTCTTGTTGCTAAATGCCAAATTTGTTTCAATGCGTTATCACTTACATGGAACAAGGATAGAACAGCATGCAAATGCAATCGAAAGTTTCAGCATTCAAAGTTTCTATGCTCAGTGCATTGCTGAGTTTAGGCTTTGTGGGATGTGCAGCAACGCAAAATACATCTGCATCCAAAGAATCCAACACTAAAATCCAAACCATTCCTGTAAATGCGGTGAGTGCTCAAGGAGTTCATGATCAAATTGGAACGATTAGCTTCCAAGATAGTGACAAAGGTCTTGTGATCACAACGGACTTAACTAAATTATCACCTGGATATCACGGGTTCCATATCCATGAAAAAGGCTCATGTGAACCTGCTGAAAAAGATGGCAAAATGGGTGCTGCGCTTGCCGCTGGTGGACATTACAATCCAAATCAAGCGCCTGGGCATGGTACGCCAAACGATGGTCATCTAGGTGACTTACCAGTGTTAAATGTTGACGCGTCAGGTAATGCAAAAACACAAGTGATTGCACCACGTCTCACACTTGCAGACATTCAAGGTCTATCCATCATGGTACATGCAGGTGGTGACAATTATTCAGACCAACCTAAACCACTAGGTGGTGGGGGTGATCGTGTAGCATGTGGTGTTATACGCTAAGCTACACTCAAGACTCATCAAAGGATTAAGCTCTAGCTTAGTCCTTTTATTATTTCGCTGATGATCTATAAAATGTTGTGAGTATCACTTCATATTCATCTTTATAGACATGATTGGCACATTAGCTTATTTTTAAATCTACTATCATAAAAAACGATTATTATAAATTATATTTCCCTTAAACAATGCGATCTAGTCCACATAGATTCTAACTTTGCTATAACAACGATTAGGTAAAATAGGATGTCTTCTTTTGTGGGGTTTGAGAATGAATATTAAGTCCTTACGTATTATTGGTTTACTTGAAGGGATTTCATTCCTACTACTGCTCTTTTTTGCCATGCCAATGAAATATATGTTAGATCAGCCTATTTATGTGAAATATATTGGCATGGGACATGGCGTTCTATTTGTGCTGTTTTTATTCGTATTATTTGTGGTATGCGAGAAGCAAAAGTGGTCTATCAATGTATTTATTCTTGGGCTGATAGCTTCCGTTCTACCCTTTGCCCCTTTTATTTTTGATCGTAAACTCAAACATCTCGAACAAATACAATGATTAAAAAATCCTCCACAAGGAGGATTTTTTTATGCTGAAGTGGCTCTTTCTTGCATGATCTGATGAACAATTTTTCTTGGAGCACTAAACCACAGTGCAATAAGGATAAAACAAGCCAATGCATATGCCATCGTGCCATAGGATTCATACATAATGCGTACAATTTCGATCACAACAAAGAATGCAATCATCATAATCATGCCTACTGCGGCAGCAACAGTTCCTTTAGATACCTCAGAAGCATCTAAACTGAAACGATAAAGCACAGAAAAACTACAGCCCTCACCAAAACTGATTAAGGTCATGCCGATAATTAAGCACCATAACAAATAATCCTGCCAAATCGCACCAGCCAAAACAATAAGCGTTCCAACTAACATCAACGGCAATGCAACTACCACGGTCTTTCCTACTGCATAGCGATCAATAACACGAATCAGGACAATATTTCCAATAATTAAACCACCCAATACAGGCACCTGTGCATAGCCATATTGCATATTGGTCAGACCGAGCTGTTCGACCAAAATTACAGGTGACATAGCGATCCACAAAATCAGTGGAATTGAGACCATGGGTACTGACAAAGCCAAGCCCATAAATTTTTTATTTTTAAAAATGGCTTTGAAATCATCCCATACATAACTTAATGGTTGCTTTGGAATACTCAAATGCTGCTCAGGCATTTTTGCTTTAAGACCAAACCAACTTAAGGCTGCTAAAAAGGCAATCCCAATGAAACCCCAATGCCAAGACACATGGTCTATCATAAATGCGCCGAGCACAGGACCAAGTAATGGTGCGATCAATGAAATATTCGCCATTAAAGCCATGACTTTAATCGCATCTCTTTCTTCAAAAATTTCTTGGATGGCAGCATAACCCACAGCTGAAATAATGGTCAGCCCAATCCCTTGTAAAAAACGAAATGCAAGAAATTGCTCTATAGACTGGGTGAATAAAATGAGCAAACAGCAGACCACAAAAAAGAAAACACCTCCAAGGAGTACTTTTTTACGACCTAAGCGATCTGATAATGGTCCTAAAAACCACGCCAAACATGCTCCACCCAATAAAAAGAAAGACATGGATGATGGCGCCCACTCACTGCCTACACCAAACTCACGTGTAATCGTAAGCATCGCAGGTTGTACAAGATCATTACAGATATAGACTGAAAATTCGAAGAGCACCAATGCCAAAGGAAACATAATTGTTGCCCGACTTAAGGTTGCTTTACTCACCTTTTGCATGTTTTTTCACATGTTTGAATATTTTTTGGAAGCGTAGTTTACGTGAAATGCATCACAATGCCATGACAAAGTTTTGCGTTTTTGTAACCCTGAACTACGAAACAAAGTCTGAAAATCAAACGAAAATTTAGCCTTTATCGTAAATCAATTTCTCACCCAAACATTGACATCATTTGGCATCAATTGCATGACTTTTCAAAAAAGTACCATGCTTCATTTCCTCAATCGCTTCAACAATCTCATCTTGCGTATTCATGACATAAAAACCACGCCCGACTAAAGGTTCGTTCAGCGGCTGCCCCATGAGATATAAAATTTTGCTATCAGACAATGTGGTGAATTCAACGTTTTCACCATGACTTGAAAACACCGCCATTCCCTGATCAGTCAGTAATTCATCATCTATGCCAAATTCAACTTTACCACGGCGCATATACATCAGTGTGGTATCCAAATGCCCTGCTGGTAATGTGAGTGTGTGACCTGCTTTTAAATCCAAATCCAAAACCAGCAAAGGACTGTGGACTAATGCTGGTCCTTGCACTTGCATAAAGGCACCAGCAATGACACGCGCAGTACCCGCATCATGAGCTAAATCTACAACTGGGATGTTAGATTTAAGTAAGCTTTGATAACGTGGATTCGATTTTTTTGCAGTTGCTGGCAAATTCACCCACAGCTGAATCATTTCAAATCGTCCACCCTCTCGGGAAAATGACTCACTAAATTTTTCTTTATGAATAATGCCTGATGCAGCAGTCATCCACTGTACATCACCTTTCTGAATAACACCTCCACCACCTTGCGAATCCCAATGCTCTAACTCACCTTCATACACGAACGTGACTGTCTCAAAACCACGGTGCGGATGCTCTTCAACACCTTTACGCAGTTGAGAGGGTTTCAACATACCGGGACCAATATGATCGAGAAGTAAAAATGGGGATACTGTATTTCCGAGTTCATAGTGTGAAAAAACAGACACGACCGGATTAAAGTCTCCAACTGAAAAATGACTGTCGTTACGGTGGATAAAAGCGAGTGTTTTCATTTTTTATCTTATTTATTGAATAACTTTAGTTTAATGGGGTTTTAGATTTCCCTCTACGTTAATTTTATGATGCTTTCAGTTGTGTTTTATCAATTGAAATATTTTTGTCATCAAAATTTGATGCAATTTGAAACATATAAAATGTTAGAAATCATCTAATCTGAACAATCACCAGTGATCAATATGAAACTTTTAATTACTTAATGTTCATGTGGATTAATTCCACAAAGCAAAGGATCTGCAGACTCGATAAAACACTTGTTTTGTCGATGTAATCTCTCAGTACACCTTGAGCTTTTAGAACTATGTCAAAATGCTACATACCAATTAAAAATCGCTGGCGACATCATCATGAAGCTTCGATTCTATCACTCGTCGGTGGTTGGCTAAATACCGTTGGATTTATTTCATTATTTGGCATTTATACCAATCATGTTACTGGCTATATCGTGACTGCAGGCAAAGAAACGATCTTGGGAGGATTAGGACTGTGGGCTCTTTTTATTGGCATTTTCGTAGTTACGATTGGTATTACTGCGTGGTGTGAACAACGTTGGAAAGACAAGTATCCGAACATCTTACTGGGGTTCTTTATTGCAGAGACAATACTGTTAACGCTCTTCATGCTGGCGGGACTTAATTTCAGCCCCTTTTATACTTTGGCTGAATTTGGCGCAATACTTACCGCAACATTGGGCATTGCTGCAATGGGAATTCGAAATGCCATTATCCGAACATTACTATCTACAATGGCTACCTCAACCTTAATGACGGGCAATCTTGCTCAACTGACCATTGATTGTACTATTGCTTATGGGGCGCCTCATGTATCAGAAGAACGCAAACAAGTTGCCAAACAAAATATTCTAAAAATCTTACCGACTATTTTATCCTTCAGTTCAGGTGCAATATTAGGTGCGATTACTTATATGTTGTTTGGCTTCTTATGTATGATTTTTCCCATTTTAGCGATGGGCTATATTTGCTATCGTGAGTGGCGCTTCTCGTCTACTCATCCTTATTCGACTCAATAATGCATGCAATAAAAAAGGCATAACTCATTATGCCTTTTTAAACCGAATTTCTAGTCTGATGTCATGGACAAAGCGCAGTTTGGAAAGATTTTGTATTTTTTCCTCGCACACATTTGTATTCCGTTTTCTTATTAACTTGCTGCCATTTACCATCGTTCAATTTAAAACTATAGATAAAGCGCTCGGCAGCAATTGAGTCATCCATCAAGCCTGTTTGTGTCACTTTGACTTCGGCTACGGTCGGTGCTTCGGCACGATTAAAATACTGACGTAATTCAACAGTCGCAAGCTCATTGCGTAATTCAGGATGTAGCTTCAAGACTTGCTCTAAAGGAGTGTCATTCCCATGTACTTTAGAAATAACATTTTTCGTAGTAGCACACCCCGTGAGCATCATACTAACTAGACCAACTGTGGTCATTATTTTCATCATCATTGTTTTACTCAGTTTGCCATTGATCTTTTACATATGATGTTCTGAACTGTTGTGACAAAAAAGAACAGATATGTATGTTATTTTTTCTAAAGCACATTAAAAATGATTAATAGAACGAGAAATACGAATAAATAATGCAGCATATTGATGCTACATTTTTGAATTTAATCAGTTCAAATGACGCTCGTAACAATTTTATGGAAAATTTCGAAAGTAAATTTTTAAGGGCATAATTTATTATGAAAGTTTGTAGTATCTGGTCCACGACCACATTTCCAAGTTTCATCTTTTGATATTTCTTTCCACTCACTATTAATATATTCAAATTGGTAAGTTTCACGTTGTGCAGAAACAGAGTCATCCGCTAGTCCACCATAGGTGACAGTTACTTTTGCATGAGATTTTCCAGATTCAGGTGTATCGAATTCCTGTTGTAAATCTACTGTTCTCATATCTTCAAAGCTTTGAATTTTCCGATACACTTGATCTAAAGGAGAGTTTTGAACAGAATTGGCATTTTGTTTCGACGTTTCTACTTGACCAGCTACAGAATTATGATTTTTAGTATTGATCTCATTCGACTGTTTTTGACCTATACATGCATTAAGTGAAAGTGCAATTGCACTTAGAAAAATTATTCTTTTTAACATTAAAATTTCTCATGAAATAAAAAAACAGCATGACAAGCATGCTGTTTTTTAGACCTTATTTATAGACAGATTTTGTTTCACAAATCAAATAATTTACCTGGATTCATAATCCCATTTGGATCAAATACTTGTTTGAGTGCTTTCATATATTCAATTTCTTCAGCTGAACGTGTGTACTCAAGATATGGCTTCTTCGTCATACCCACACCATGTTCCGCAGAAATTGAACCATCATACTTTTTCACAGTATCAAATACATACTTGTTCACCACCTGACATTTCGCAAAGAATTCATCTTTGGTTAAATTTTCAGGCTTTAAGATATTTAAGTGCAAGTTACCATCGCCAATATGACCAAACCAGCAAATTTCAAAGTCAGGATAATTGTCAGCAACAATTGCATCAATTTCTTTAATGAATGCAGGTACGTGTGTGATGAGCACTGAAATATCATTTTTGTATGGGATAAATGGTGCGATTGACTCAGAAATATCTTCACGCAGACGCCATAAGCTTTCTACTTGGTCTAAGCTTTGACTAAGCACGCCATCAAGTACCCAACCTTGTTCCATACAATGCTCAAAGATTTCCATTGCCTTGTCCATAATTGGTTCAAATGGCGCTTCAAACTCAAGCAATACATAAAATGGGCATTCGGTTTCAAATGGACGTTGCACGTGACCATTTGCCAATACTTTTTGCATCGCAAGTTCACCGAAGAACTCGAACGCAGTTAAATCAATTTTCGCTTGGAACGCGTGAAGAACTGGCATCACTGCATCAAAGTCAGGTACACCGAGCACCATCACTTGCAGATCTTGTGGTTGACGCTCAAGTTTAATTTCCGCTTCAGTCACTAAACCTAAAGTACCTTCACCACCAATAAATAAGTGTTGCAACGCATAACCTGTCGCATTCTTGATCATGCCTTTGTTTAAACGCAGCACATCACCTTTACCAGTGACCACAGTCAGACCGAGTACCCAGTTACGTGTCATACCGTATTTAATGACTTTAATACCACCTGCATTAGTACCGATGTTACCGCCGATTTGTGATGAACCAGCTGAAGCGAAATCAACTGGATAATACATACCTTGTTCTTCAGCATAGTTCTGAAGTTGTTCAGTGACCACACCTGCTTGTACACGTACCATACGGTCTGCTGGGAAGAATTCCAAAATTTGGTTCATCTTATCCATGCTGACCACGATTTCACCGTTGGCAGCGACAGCCCCTGCAGAAAGACCAGTACGACCACCTGATGGTGTCACAGCAACATTAAATTGGTTTGCTAGTTTCACAATTGCCTGAACTTGTTCAGTCGTCGAAGGAAAAACGATGACTGATGGGTTTGGATCAAAATGTTTAGTGTGATCGCGTCCCCAATTTTGTAGGCTGTCCGCATCAGTTTTGATACGGTTTTCACCAACAATTGACGTTAATTGAGTCAATAACTCTGGGGTTAAAGCAACTGGAGCATTCATCGTTTGCAGACCTAGCAAGAAAGATACAAGTTGTAGATTGCTTAAAAAACAAACCTTTAATCAAGATTTTAAAAGCGTATTTGTTAAGCGAATGTGAAGAAAATATCACCACGACTGGATGAGTCAATTTCACGATTGTGCATTATAAAGCATTTTCCCATGAAACCCCGATAAAATCAGACATTTTGCGAATGTTACTTAGATATGATGCAGTTAATTCAAACGCAGTTTGTCTGATAAGGACTATATCTTGCAAAAATATCCATAGCTCAAGTCATAAAGGAAATGTATATAGCACGCTCACGTATGCTATCATACTGCCACTAAATTTGGCCTTTGTAGCGGAGCCGTAATGAGCCAACATCTCTCTTTGCCTAAAGATAAAATTCGTTTCCTATTGTTAGAAGGCGTTCACCAAAACGCAATCGACACTTTGAATGCTGCTGGATACACCAACATCGACTATCGTAAAACTGCGCTTGAAGGTGAAGCGCTGAAAGAAGCGATTAAAGATGCTCACTTCATCGGTATTCGTTCGCGCACACAATTAACTGAAGAAGTTTTTGAAGCTGCGAATAAATTGATCGCGGTCGGTTGTTTCTGTATTGGTACAAACCAAGTGAACTTGAATGCTGCGATGAGCCGTGGTATTCCAGTGTTCAACGCACCATACTCAAATACTCGTTCTGTTGCTGAACTTGTATTAGCTGAAGCTATTCTTCTCCTTCGTCGTGTACCTGAAAAATCTACAGATACACATGCAGGTGGTTGGAACAAATCTGCAGTAGGTTCATTTGAAACACGCGGTAAAACTTTAGGTATTGTGGGTTACGGTTCAATTGGTTCACAACTTTCTGTACTTGCTGAAAGCATGGGTATGAAAGTGATTTACTTTGATACAGTAACAAAATTACCTTTAGGTAATGCTCGCCAAGTTGGCTCAATGGGCGAACTTCTTGCCAATGCTGATGTTGTATCACTACACGTGCCAGATGTTCCTTCTACACGTAATTTCATGACCAAAGAGCAATTTGCTCAGATGAAACAAGGTTCAATCTTCATCAATGCTGCACGTGGTACATGTGTAGTAATTGAAGATTTAGCTGATGCTCTGAAATCAGGTCATTTGGCTGGTGCTGCTGTTGACGTATTCCCGAAAGAGCCTAAAGCGAACGGTGAAGAGTTTATCTCTCCACTACGTAATATCCCGAACGTGATTTTAACACCGCACGTGGGTGGTTCTACGATGGAAGCTCAAGCAAACATCGGTCTAGAAGTTGCAGAGAAATTCGTTGCTTACTCTGATAAAGGTATGACATTGTCAGCAGTTAACTTCCCTGAAATTGCGCTTCCGTTGACTGAAGGTAAACACCGTTTACTTCACATTCACAAAAATATTCCAGGCGTGTTGTCTAAAATCAACAACCTGTTTGCTGAACACGGCATTAACATCTCTGGTCAGTCTCTTATGACCAAAGGTGATGTGGGTTATTTAGTCATGGACGTTGATGCTACAGCTTCTGCTGAAGCACTTGATACACTTCATAACGTAGAAGGTACAATCCGCGCTCGCGTATTGTTCTAATCTCTAATACGTTTGGAAAACCACAGCTTTTTCGAGCTGTGGTTTTTTTATGGTGTCTCATCTGAGTTGACGTTGGCTCCGCCAACTTAGATGAAAGATATCCCTTTCTAATCTAACCATCATACATTTAAAACCATGTCTTTGTTAAAAATAAACCCGCAGTTACAAGCACTCGGTTTGTTATTGATCGCCATGATCAGTCTACAAAGTAGTGGTTCATTAGCAAAAGTTTTATTTGAACAATTCCCTATCGTTACGGTGTCAGCCCTACGTCTGACATTTAGCGCTGTGATTTTGGCGATTATTTTTCAAGTTTGGAAAATTCAATTCAAACAAATTAAATGGACAGCCATTGTCAGTTATGGTGTCGCTTTAGCTGGCATGAACATGTTGTTCTATCTTGCTATTGATCGTCTTCCGCTCGGTTTAGCAGTTTCATTTGAATTTATTGGTCCACTCAGTGTGGCTTTATATTATGCGCGTCAAAAGTTTGATTTTATTTGGGTTGGTTTGGCCATAATTGGACTGATCCTTTTATTTCCCTTTGACCAAGCCAAACAACCTTTGGATTTACTTGGTGTATTTTTTGCGTTGGCAGCTGGCGCATGTTGGGCACTTTATATTATTGCTGGTCAGCGGCCTTCGGGAGTTTCAGGTAATCACACCGTATGTTTAGGCATGTT
Source organism: Acinetobacter sp. YH16032 (assembly GCF_013417345.1). Classification (NCBI taxonomy): domain Bacteria; kingdom Pseudomonadati; phylum Pseudomonadota; class Gammaproteobacteria; order Moraxellales; family Moraxellaceae; genus Acinetobacter; species Acinetobacter sp. YH16032. The sequence continues at coordinate 14,106 of NZ_VPEE01000031.1, forward strand.
TGTTGGAAGTATCATTCTTATGCCGATTGCCCTCAGTATCGGTTTGCCAGCAAGCGTATTTGAAATTAATCATCTAATGTTATTCATCACTTTAGCGATACTCGCCAGTGCCTTACCCTTTACTTTAGAAATGATTGCACTACGAAATCTAACAGCATTAAGTTTCGGTACCCTGATGAGTATTGAACCAGCTGTTGCCGCATTATCTGGGTATGTATTTTTGGGTGAGCAATTGTTATGGAATCAATGGCTAGCATTGTTTACCATCATTTGTGCCTCAATTGGCTGCACCTATACCACTCAACACGCCAAACAAAAATGATCTCATACTTCATTTAAACTACATTTTCCATGATGGATTGAAGCACTGTGGTCATCATAATAATGTTAAAATTTGAGCAGTCTCACTCTTTTTAATTCGGCTTCGTTTTCCCAATGCCAAATGCTCAACTCACTGCCGTGCTGTTCATGGTCTTATCCATGATCGCCTATCAAATTAGTGCATCCTTCGCAAAGCAGCTTTTTGAAGTTTTAGATCCATTTACTGTGGTCACTTTACGTCTATGCTTTGCATCAATTATGGTTGTATTGATGTTCCGTTCATGGAAAATTCTTCGTCGCCTTCCTTACTTAAAATGGAAAGATCTTCTCTTTTATAGTGGTTCAGTCGCTTTGATGAATGTCTTGTTTTATGCATCATTAGGAAAACTACCGCAAGGGATTGCAGTAGGACTTGAGTTCTTAGGACCACTCACCTTGGCTTTACTGTCAATTCAACAACGAAGTGATTACATTTGGGTCATCCTGGCAATTTTCGGTGTTGTGCTGATGGTGCCTTGGCAAGATGCCAATGCGACTAACTTTTCATATCTTGGTGCTGCTATGGCCATTGGTGCGGGCGTTTGTTGGGCATTCTATATTTATTTTGGACAGAAAGTCGTTCGGCAGAATATCGGCATGCATGCTCTCAGCATTGCGATCGTCCTCTCAGCATTGACATTATTACCGATCAGTATGGTTCATAATCCATCCGCATTAGTTCAATTTAGATATTGGCCACAAGCCATCGTCATTGCGCTTTTGGCTACAGCCATTCCCTATGCATTGGATTTATTGGCATTAAAGAATTTAAGTAAAATGTCTTATGGAACGCTATCAAGTTTGTCACCAGCATTAGGTGCATTGACAGGTTGGTTACTGTTGAATGAACACATTACCTTATTACAAGCCGTTGCTTTGGGTTGTATTATGATTGCATCAATTGGTGTTACTTATCGCGCTGCTAGAATGAAATCACATGGCATAGAAACATAAAAAAAGATGGCACATGCCATCTTTTTTATCATGGAATTAAACCAAGCTGTCTTTATCTAATTTCTTATATTTCTTATATTCAGTTTGATATTTTTTAGCCAAACTCTCTTTTTGTTTATCCTCTAGAATTTTTCCTGCTTGCTGAAAAAAGCCATGCTCTTCTTCTTCAAGATGATGATGCACGGTTTCTGACAATTTTTTCGCGATGGCTAACCATCCTGGATTACTGAATTCAGTTTCGGTGAGTTGCTCAAGTAATTCGTCCATTTCATGATGTTCAGCTAATGCATGACGCGTAATATTCAAACCTGAATCGGTCATCATCAGTGGAATATAGAAGTAACGGTCTTCTGCCACTGCATGAGCAAACAATTCATTTTTTAGCTGCTCAAATAATGTTCGGCGTTCTGGCGTGTCCCCTGAAGTTTGAACCAGCTTCTCAGCAAGTTCACGTTGAACATCATGACTTTCACGTAAAGCTTCAAAAATATTCATCTTGTTATCCTGTCTTATAAATATGATTTGAAAAAAGAAAAACTTGAATGATCTTCAAAACACTCAACTTACTATAAGAGCTTAGGCGATAACTTCGAGATAGGTTTAAGAAGCGATTTGTATAAAAAAGTTTAATGTTGAGAATGGTTTACATTAAGAACATCTGATAACTTAATCGAACAATTAAAATAGATACTAGAATTAAAAACAGAATACGAATAAAACCGCTACCGTATTTAAGCGCCAATTTCACCCCCACAATCGAACCAATCATATTAGCAACAGCCATCATGGCACCCACTGCAAATAAAATGTGGCCTGCAGGAATAAAGAATGTAAGAGCGGCTAAATTGGTCATCACATTACCAATCTTGGCCAAAGCTGCTGCATGCAAAAAATCGACTTGTAAATATCGAATAAAATAAAAAATAAAAAAACTTCCCGTTCCCGGACCGAATAATCCGTCATAAAACCCAATCGCCAAACTTCCTATTCCAGCCAAGATCAGAATTTTAGTGTTTACCGTTTGTGCAATATGAACCTGTCCAAACTCCTTCTTTGACAATGTGTAAATTGCCATCACAATCAGCATCACCAAGACAAAGGGCTGCAAGATTGATTTCGGAATCATGGAAACACTGGCAGCTCCCGCAAAAGAACTGATGGCAGCACATATCGCCACCACCAGTAATAACTTCCATTCAAACTTAACTTTTTTAGCGAAAGTCCACGCAGATGTTGCTGTTCCAACAACCGCAGCTAGCTTATTGGTGCCAAATAATGTTGCTGGCGCCATATGAGGAAAAGCACTCATCAATGCTGGAATCTGAATGAGACCACCACCACCGACTGCTGCATCAATTGCGCCTGCGCAAAATGCAAAAAAAATCAGGCTGAGGATGATGTCTAATTCCATAATTGAGTTCGCTTATAAATTTAATACACGTTTAGGAACTAGACGTTTTTTATCAGTAATTTCAGCTAAACCTAAACACTTTTTTTCATCAAATACGAGGACTTGAGATTCGGCAGGATGATCAATATTACTTTCCATCCCACGACAGAAATATTCTGCACGACCTTCTGGTACTTGAACCTTTGGAAAATGATCCACAGGCGCATAAGCAGGCAACAATAATGCTTCACGTTGTTGTTCAGTTAGACTTTCTAAATATTCAATAGTGTACTCTGGCACAATACCAAAATGCCCAGTTTGAATACGATGTAAATATGTTAAGTGCCCATAACTTCCTAAAGCTTGAGCAATATCCTCACCCAATACTCGGATATACGTTCCTTTTGAGCATGTCACATCCAAAGTAATTGAATCTTGAGTGAAAGACATCAGTTCAATCGCGAAAATATGAATTGGACGAGCCTCACGTTCGATTTCAATTCCTTTACGTGCCAGCTCGTACAAAGGACGACCTTCTTTCTTTAAAGCAGAATACATTGGAGGAACTTGTTGAATGTCTCCAACGAATTGCTGAATCACACTTTGAATTTTATCTTCGTTAAGTTCAATCGGTTGTGCCTCGAGCAAAACTTCACCCTCGACATCACCTGTAGTTGTACTATTTCCCAATTGAATCGTCGTTTGATAACGTTTAGTAGATTCCAGTAAAAAGTGTGAAAACTTGGTCGCTTCACCTAAGCAAATCGGGAGTAAGCCTGATGCTAATGGATCTAAAGCGCCAGTATGACCACCTTTTTCAGCACGATAGAGCCAGCGCACTTTTTGCAATGCTGCATTTGAGCTAATCCCCAAAGGTTTGTTGAGTAGAAATACACCACTTATATGACGTCGAGTAATTTTTGGAGATTTAGCAGACATTAGATAATATTCAGATCAGTAAAATACTGCTATTTTATCAAATCCATTTATCGAATATTGATTAAATTTTTATGCATAAAATGTGACATTTGTGGCAAATTATTCTACACCATTAATAATAACTAAATGATTTCATAGGATGTGAAATGAATTCAAAAGCTAAATTGAAAATTACTCTGCTGATTGTGGCCTGTCTGGTCGTTTTATTTCTTCTCTTTCAATGGTTGAAACCTGACTCAGCTGAATCTGTTGAAAACTCACAACGAGCAGCACAAGATGCCGAAATTCAATCAGAAAATATGGCGCTACAACAAAGTACAACCGTGAATGGTTCTAGCTTTGCAAGTAAAAGTCAGCAAGATATTCAAATCAATTGTCAAATCCAAACCGATAATGCCAACCGTTTGATTGTGAATGAAAATACTAAGAACTGTTTTGAGTTTTTTATTACCCAATACGGTGAAAAAGAGATTCCGCAAATCAAGGCTGATTTTATTAAATTTGCTCAAAGCACCTATCAAGAACTATTACTAGGTCAACTGACAGATTTATGGTCACGTTATGTTCAATATCGTGAAAAAATGGGAGACCTAACACCACCAAACCATGACAAAGAAAGTGCGCAGTATTACAAAGCTATTTTTAATCAGATGAAATCATTACGTAAACAATTTTTTTCAGACTATGAAATTGAAGGTTTATTTGGTATCGAAGATGAATATCATGATTATACCTTGGCTCGCATGAGTGTCATGGAAGATAAAAATTTATCTGAAAAACAAAAAGCCGATAAATTAAAAGAACTGTTCAATGATCTACCTGAAGATTGGAAAGAAAATTTAAAACAACTTTCTCAACTCGAAGATCTTCGTCAATTAACTGCAGAAATTAAAGCTCGTGGTGGTAGTGCAGAAGAAATTCGTCAAATGCGTCTCAGTTTAGTCGGTCCTGAAGCAACACAACGTCTAGAAAATCTTGATGGACAGCGCTCAAATTGGAAAAGCAAGGTCAATCAATATTTATCTGAACGTGACAGCATTGTAAAAAGTAATATGAGCCCTAGTGCAAAGCAGGAAGCTGTACAACGCCTCCGTTCTCAACATTTTAATAATTCACAAGAGCAACTTCGGGTAGAAACATTCGAGCAAGTTCATGATCAAGGCGGTCAACTTCCTTTTGCCGATTAATCTTTTCAAGTAACACATTCATTCACAGGGAAGAACGATGAAAAACTTAAAACTTAAATTGATACCTACGACGTTAGCATTCGTCACAACGCTATGCTTATCAAGCTCATTCACTGCCCACGCAGGTCCGGGATTACTCGAAGTAAATGAGACAAAGATCGGTAGTTACGCAAAAACCAAATATCCTATTGTGATGACACACGGTTGGTTAGGCTGGTCTCGCATAGGCAATGAAACATTCAATATTGACTATTGGTATCAAATCTTACCTGATCTATCGCGCCATGGTGCACGCGTTTTTGCAGCACAACTCTCACCTGCTCATACGACTGAATTTCGAGGAGAACAATTAATTTCTCAGGTTGAAGAAGTAATTGCGATCACTGGGCAGAAAAAGGTCAATCTGATTGGTCATTCGCACGGCGGACCGACTGTGCGTTATGTTGCAGCAGTAAAACCCGACTATGTTGCTTCTGTTACTGGTGTAGGAGGGACTTTCAGAGGTTCTATGGTCGCAGATAAAATTCAAAATAATGAAGCAACTCGAACAATATTTAATATTTTAGGGGATTACATCATTCCCCCATTAATTGCTTATGCACAAGGTCGTCCTGATATGCCGATCAGCTTTGATGCTTCGATGAAATCATTAACTGAAACAGGCTCTGCTGCATTTAATGAACGTTTTCCAACAAAAGCTCTCGCGTCAAGTTGTACTCGTTTAGGCAACCCAATAGACAACGGAATCTTTTATTATTCTTGGACTGGTGTTGCACAAACCACCAACCTCTTAGATATCGATACCATTTTAATGCAGCTAGGGCCTTTAGCGTATGGCAATAAAGATAATGATGGCATGGTTGGGCGCTGTAGCACGCATATTGGACGTGTAATTCGTGATGATTACAAACTAAATCATACCGATTTAGCTAATATGATGTTCGGTCTCAAAGGTTTATTTGCCCCAGATCCTATTTCACTTTATCGCCAGCATGCCAATCGTTTGAAACTGACAGGACTCTAGACGCACAAAATAGCGCAGTTAAATGGAAAGCTATTCATCAGAATAACTTTTCCGACCATCAGCGACTCTCGACAAAATTTAAATAATGCTTTTTGAACACATTTGCTAATGATTAAATCCTTTAATTATTTAAACTTTTGATTCTTTTTTGCTTTTTATATGTTAATTCGGCAAGCTAAATTGGCATTTTTTGTATCTTGTTGCATTCAATAACATCTTTTAAGGTCTTCTGTATGTTCATCTGGAAGAACATCATAGATTCACTAAAAAACTAGGAATAATAATGAAAATAAAACACATTCTAGGCTCGCTGGTGACAGCGCTATGTCTAACATCTACGACAACTTATGCTACTCAAGCTCAACAGATCAAAGTCTCAAGTGTCAAATCTGATTATGCCAAAACGAAATATCCTATTGTATTCGCTCATGGAATGGTTGGATTTATACGTTTGGGCACTGAAAGTCTAGGCATGGATTACTGGTATCAAATTTTACCTGATCTAGCAAGAAACGGTGCAAACACATGGGCGGCTAGAATGTCTCCTTTCAATTCTTCTGAAGTCCGAGGTGAACAATATGTTCAACAACTTGAAGAAGTCATGGCGATTACTGGTGCTGACAAACTCAATCTGATTGGTCATAGTCATGGTGCAAACTCTGTTCGTTATGCCGCAGGTGTAATGCCTGAACATGTTGCATCGGTGATGACTGTAGCCGGTGCCAACAAAGGCACAATCATCGCGTCAGATGTATTAAAAATCGCAGATAAAACAGGAACATCAGAGCTACTGAATGTTCTCATCAGCACTTTTGGTAAAGTCATTATGTGGGCGCAAGGTCTTCCTGCTGATACGTTCCCACATGATGCGATGGCCGCTGGTGTGAGTACATCTGTTGAAGGAACTGCCTTGTTTAATCAAAAATTCCCTCTCGGTTTACCATTAACCCACTGTGGCGAAGGTGCTTATCAAGAAAAAGGAATTCATTTATATTCAATGACAGGAAACAAGCCTTTTACGAATGCCTTGGATCTAGGTGACCCTGTCATGGTTCTACTTGACCGTTTGTCGGTTCATAAAGCAGGAAAAAATGATGGCATCGTTCCAGTTTGTAGTGCCCATTTTGGTAAAACTATTCGTGATGACTTTCCGTGGAATCATTTAGATGAGGTGAACTTGCTGTTCGGAATTAAAGGACTTTTTGCTCCTGACCCAGTTGCAGTTTATAGACAGCACGCCAACCGCCTTAAATTACAAGGACTTTAAATCTCTAGCTCTTTAATTGAGTAATTGCTTTCAAATTCATTAAGCTGGATTTGAAAGCAGATTCAAATCTTCATCAAGATAGTTCATTGATCAAATCTACCTCTCTTTTTTAACCTTAAAAATTTACCATTCATCTATTCGATATTTAAAATGTGATTTACATCACTATAATCAATTTAACTCTAGGATTAGGGTTTGATAATAAAAAGTTGAGGATGATGATGAAATACAACAAAATTATGGCGTGCCTACTTACGTCTGCAGCTTGCTTAACGACTCAATTATCTAATGGTTCTGCATTAGAAGTGAAACCTGTGACCTCGACACTTGGCAAATACAATACCTACGCAAAAACTAAATACCCAATCGTATTTGCACATGGACTAACAGGATTTGTCCGTCTTGGTACAGAGAGCTTTGGTTTAGATTATTGGCACCAAATCCTGCCAGATCTAGCGCGTAATGGTGCCAATGTCTGGCCTACACGAGTATCTCCATTCAACTCCAACGAAATTCGTGGAGAGCAATTGCTTCAACAAGTTGAAGATATTTTAGCCATTACTGGTGCACAAAAAGTGAACTTAATTGGGCATAGTCAAGGTGGACCATCAATACGTTATATTGGTGGAACAATTCCTGAACATGTGGCATCCATGACCACTGTCGCTGGTGTGAATAAAGGATCACCTATGGCAGACTTTATCTTGCGTTCAGAAGGAACAGGACTTGATACTGTGCTTGCGACAGCGATGAATTTTGTCTCGGGAGCAATTGTTTGGGCACAAGGATTAAATGCGAAAAGCCTGCCACATGATTCGCTTGCCTCGGCTAAAAGTTTATCTACAGCAGGCTCATTAGCATTTACAGAACGTTTCCCTGCGGGTGTACCAACCACAAAATGTGGTGAGGGTGCATATCAAGTCAATGGCATGCGTATGTATTCATTTACTGGTAATACACCGTTTACCAATGCCCTTGATCCATCGGATTATGCAATGCAAGCGGCATCTTTCATTGTATCTAAGGAAGGTGCAAATGATGGTTTAGTCCCAGTTTGCAGTGCTCGCTTCGGACAAACGATTCGGGATGATTACCGTTGGAATCATTTAGATGAGGTCAATCAAATGATAGGGATGACTAGCATTTTTGCAGCAGATCCAGTATCAGTTTATCGACAACACGCAAATCGTTTGAAACTTCAAGGACTATAATCTTCTCAAGCCTCCATACGCTCATCACGAAATTATGGAGGCTTATCTTAAAAATTGTTCCCTAAAGTTTAAATCCACTTTTCTTTCCTTTTGCTTCGCTATACTCTTATTGTGACAACGGAAATTGTCGAGTATTTCAATCCATCTAAGGAATAGAGATGAGAAAATTTATTTTGGGGACATGCCTCTCTTTCGCATGTTTAATTGGCACGAGTTACGCTGCTACAGCACCTGAACAAGTGACTTCAAAATTTCAAACTACTTATGCAAAAACCCAGTATCCAATCGTATTTAGTCACGGAATGTCTGGTTTTATCCGTATTGGCACTGATCCACTCGGTGTAGATTATTGGTATCAAATTTTACCTGATCTCGCCCGTAACGGTGCAAATGTATGGGCTTCCCGTGTATCGCCATTTAACTCATCAGAAATTCGGGGTGAGCAACTTTTACATCAAGTTGAAGAAGTCATTGCACTCACTGGATCGCCTAAGGTCAATCTAATCGGTCACTCTCACGGCGGGCCCACAATTCGATATGTCGCAGGTGTAAGACCTGAATTAGTCGCATCAATGACAGCGATTGGGGCGCCACATCAAGGCTCACCAGTGTCTGATTTTATATTAAAAATTCGTGATACAGCACCAATCCTTGAAACACCTATTGTGGCTGTAGTCAATCTACTGTCTAAAGCTATTATTTGGGCACAGGGACTTGATCCAGTATCCTTCCCTCATGACTCACTTGCGGGAGCTAATAGTTTGAGCTTAGCAGGATCAGCAATATTTAATCAAAAATATCCTATAGGCGTTCCTCAAAACTCATGCTCTGAAGGTTTATATCGTGAACAAGGAATATATAACTATTCCTTTACGGGTATCGGAACGGTCACAAACCCACTTGATGTAGACTCAGCTTTAAAAATTACCAGTTTATTAATTGATGGTGGTCAAGAGAATGATGGTCTAGTTTCACGCTGTAGTGCGAAATTCGGTAAAACCATCCGTGATGATCTCAATTGGAATCATCTAGATGAAGTCAATCAAGTGCTTGGTTTAAAAAGTGTCTTTGCGCCAGATCCAGTCTCGATGTATCGTCAACATGCAAATCGCCTTAAACAACAAGGTCTCTAATATATTTTTTTGTCTGCACTCATCTCTAGATGGGTCCAGACTGTTTAAATAGCCCTCATTAGCATGACATATCTATCCTATAAATGAGTCACCCATCCAATTTATATCAATAAATTTGCACTTTATCTCTTTTTTATAGACTTAAGTCACAATCTTAGTATCTTAAATTATGGCGATGGATATCGCCTGAATCATAAAAATAAACGAATCACTGAATGAGTATCGAAAATGAAACTAAAAAAATTAGTCATGAGCCTATGCATAGGTTCATGTTTTCTTCCTGTTGCACAAGCCTCAACGCAAATTAAAGATTTAGCCGTTAACCATACCGTCAAAACACCTAAATCAAATTATGCACAAACCCAATACCCTATTGTGCTTGCCCATGGCTTATTTGGCTTTGGTAGTATGGTCGGTGTTGACTACTTTTATCAGATCACTCCTGATCTTGCTCGAAATGGTGCAAACATCTGGCAAACACGTGTTTCAACGATGAACTCAAGTGAAGTGCGAGGCGAACAAGCACTGAGTCAAGTTGAAGAGATACTTGCCATTACCGGTAAGCAAAAAGTGAATTTAATCGGACATAGTCATGGTGGTCAGACTGTTCGATATATTGCAGGTGTTATACCTGATCATGTCGCATCTGTTACGACAATTGCTTCTGGAAATCAAGGAGCAAGAATGGCTGATATACTAGAAGGTGTTCTGGTAGGTAATATTTTAGAAGCACCTGCACGCGCGATTTTTGACAATCTGGTATCGCCAGTGATTACATTCGCATCTGGTCTTGATCCAAAAGTCTTTCCTTATGATGCTAAAGCAGCCCTACAAAGTTTAGGAACGAAAGAATCACTCCAATTTAGTCAGAATTTTCCAAATGGTGTACCTACAACCCAATGTGGCGAAGGGACTTATCGTGTCAACAATACTCATTATTATTCATTTATGGGTAACTCTCCATTTAATACCGCTTTAGATCCATCTGATTATGGCATGTTAGCTTCTTCTCTTTTGGCTGAAAAAGATGGAGATGGAATTGTAGGGCGTTGCTCCGCTCGATTTGGCAAGGTCATTCGTGATAATTATAAATGGAATCATTTAGATGAAATTAACCATCTACTCGGTTTAAAAAGCATTTTTGCACCAAGCGCTGTAGATGTTTATCGTCAGCATGCAAATCGACTTAAACTCCAAGGGCTATAAAACCTAAACACAAAGGGTGAGCTTTTCACCCTTTCTTTCAGTTTAATAATGATTAACATTTAGTCGGATTTATCTTATTTTTGTTTAGTTTTTCTTTACAATATTTTTTGACAATAAATATTGTCTTTTTAAGGAAGAAAAAATGAAAACAAAAAAAATGATCCCAGCACTTCTGCTAAGTCTGGTAGGATTATCTCAACTTACATATGCTTCCGGCCTGATCGATGTCGAAGCTAAATACGTAAATACCAATTATGCGCAAACTAAGTACCCTATTGTTATGGCCCATGGCTTTGCATTAGGTTTTAGCCGCATTGGTACAGAACATTTCGGTTTAGATCAGTTCTATCAAATTACCCCTGACCTCGCACGAAATGGTGCACGTGTTTTTGTCGCTCAAATGTCTCCTGTCGCATCAACTGTGGTTCGTGGTGAGCAACTGTTACAACAAGTAGAAACAGCTTTAGCTATTACGGGTAAAGACAAGGTCAATTTGATCGGCCATAGTCATGGAGGACCTACTGTACGTTACATTGAAGCCATTGCTCCTGAGAAAGTTGCTTCTCTAACTGCTGTTGCAGGCAGTATTAAGGGCTCTCCCCTAGGAGATACTTTCGTAAATAGTAAAGTGCTTAATAGTGTAGCAAAATTAGTTATTGGTGATATTTTGGCACCTGCAATTTCAATTATGGAAGGTAATCCAAGTCTTAGCGTTAATTACGAGCAATCCATGTATGATCTTTCTGTAAAAGGTTCTTTAGAATTTAATCAAAAGTTCCCATCTGCTGCGATCCCGAAAGACTGTAATTCTAACGGTTCATCACAAACGGCTAACGGCGTATATCATTATTCTTGGATTGGTTCTTCAAAGGTGACTAATGTTCTCGATATTTTAGATACCGCAATTGTTGTCTTAGGGACAGCGATTATGCCTAATGAACGCAATCACGATGGTCTCGTGCCTATTTGTAGTGCTAAATACGGTAAAGTAATTCGTGATAATTACAACTTAAATCATTTTGATGAAGTCAATCAAATACTTGGGCTTAAAGGCTTCTTTGCTCCTGATCCAGTATCAATCTTTAGACAACATGCCAATCGTTTGAAGATTCAAGGTTTGTAAGTTTTGATCATAAAAAAATGCGCCAAAAGGCGCATTTTTTTGCTTCGAAGCAAGGCTAAAATTAACCTTGTTTACGAGCTGGTAACTTTTCACGAATACGTGCAGCTTTACCAGAAAGTTCACGTAGGTAATAAAGTTTAGCACGACGAACGTCACCACGACGTTTAACTTCGATTTTAGCTACGATTGGTGAATGAGTTTGGAAAACACGCTCAACACCAACACCGCTAGAAATTTTACGTACTGTGAACGCAGAGTTCAAACCACGGTTTTTCTTAGCGATTACAACGCCTTCGAACGCTTGTAGACGTTCACGGTCGCCTTCTTTTACTTTTACTTGGACAACTACTGTGTCACCTGGTGCAAAAGCTGGGATGTCTTGTTTAAGCTGAGCATTTTCTACAGCTTGTACTAAAGGATGCTTACCGCTCATGGGGTATCTCCAATATGTGTGGGTCAGAAGAGGTCTGATATCCACTGGGGCTAGAGGCTAAGGCGCATAGACCCGATTGACTTTCCCTTCATGCTTGACCGCTTCAATGCATAAAGAGCCTATTTAATACTTCAAGCAATATGCTTGAGGTCATATTTGCTTAAATAAATCTAAAAGATTTATTTTTGCGAATCTTTGAGCCATTTCTTTTGCTGCTTAGTCAACTCAACTTTTTCAACCAATTCAGGTCGACGTTCAAGCGTTCGTTGATAGCGCTGCAAAAAACGCCATTTTTCAATATTTGCATGATGACCTGATTTTAGTACCTCAGGCACATCCAAACCTTCAAAATGATCAGGCTTTGTATATTGCGGACAGTCGAGTAAACCATCCACAAATGAGTCTTGAACGTGTGATTGTTCATCAGACATTGCACCCGGAAGTCTCCGAATAATACTGTCCAATAAAACCATCGCAGGCAGTTCTCCCCCAGATAAAACGTAATCCCCTATGGACCATTCCTGATCAACATATTTTTGGATCAAACGCTCATCAACACCTTCATAACGACCACACAATACAATTAATCCGTCATATTGCACGAAATCTTGTACTGAAGGTTCATTTAAGGTTTTACCTTGTGGCGACATATACACCACAGGTACATGAACAGCACCTGCTTGCGTTGCAAGCTCTTTGGCACGATGAATTGCTTTTGCCAATGGCTCAGCCATCATCACCATACCAGGACCACCACCAAATGGACGCTCATCCACTCGTTTGTAGTTCCCTGTTGCAAAATCACGAGGATTAATACAATGAATTTGCATTAAATCGCGTTTCGCTGCGCGACCGCTAATACCAAAACTTGTAATCGCTTCAAACATTTCAGGAAAAAGCGTAATGACTGCAAAAAACATCGCAGACTCCCGTATTTCCGAAAATATTAGTAATCTACGCCCCAATTGACATAGATACGACCAGTTTCGAGATCAACGCGTTGCACCACATCTTTATGCCATGGAATCATTCGCTCTTCGCCATCGACACTGTCAGCAGTTGCGCGAACTACCATCACATCGTTAGCACCTGTTTCAAACAATTCGTGGATTTGACCAAGATTGACTTCTTGCTCTTCATCATCCAGACCTAACACTGTTAGACCCTTTAGATCAGACCAATAATACTCGTCCACGCCTGGTTGAGGCAGTTGCGATTTAGAAATCCAGATATTTGCGCCAACTAAATTGTCTGCTGCAGTACGATCACTCACACCTTTCAGCGAAACAACTAAGCCTTTGCCATGTGGCTTCCAACGTTTCACATCTACAATTTGCCAACCTGCTTTGGTCTCGATGTACCAAGGCAGATAGTCAAATATGTTGCTCATAGGTTCTGTATTGGAATAGACCCAGAGCCACCCATTTAATCCATAAGCTGAACGTAGCTGTCCAATCTGAATACGATCTTCGGGAACATTCTGTGTTGGTGTCATGGGCTAGCTTCTACCGTATTAAACAGCAGCTGCAGCTTTTTTAGCTTGAGCAGCTAATGAAGCAACACGTTCAGAAGGTTGAGCACCTTGAGCAACCCAGTGAGCGAAACGATCAGCATCTAAACGAAGTTTTTCTGCTTTACCTTGAGCTGTAGGGTTGAAGAAACCGATACGTTCGATGAAACGACCGTCACGTGCATTACGGCTATCAGTCACGATGATTTGATAGAACGGACGTTTTTTAGCACCACCGCGTGCAAGACGAATAACAACCATGATAGAACCTTATAGTTTTTACGGATTATCCCTGCACCGACCATCGATACATTTCAAACCCCTTTCATAGAGGGCAGTATTTTACGTGAACTTTGATCCGATTGAAAGCTCAAAAATTATTTATCCACATTTTTGAATTTAAATTTATTTTCCATCCCAGTTTGTACTTGAAGAAGGCGTACAAGAAGCTGCTTTCACCCAACATTTTTCATTGGCTTCATTTATGACAAAGTGACCATCTGTTTGCATCAATTTTCCACTCACAGGCACTGCACTCAACACCCAACTGTTGTTGGTTACATCTGATATACCAACCGTATAGACAGGATCATAATGCGGAACTTCAACTCGATTTTGCGCATTGGTCTGAAATCCCAATTCAGCTAACGTGACTGCTTTGCCATCCGATTTAATATAACTGTAATTCGCAACCTGATAGTGCTGAAGTCGAGCTGCAATATCTGCCAATGTGGTTTTTACTTCGACACGTTTAGTTTTACGAACATATTCTTGGTAGGACGGATAGGCAATCATGGCTAAAATTCCAATGATGACCACTGCAATCATAATCTCTACTAAAGTAAATCCTGAATTACCATTGTTTTGCATTTGCACCACATCCTGTATATGCATTGACTTCTTTTAAGTCATTTTCCACCAAATATTCTGTTTTACAACGAATACCCTGACTCGTAGCCAAAAACGCATCATAGCCTGTCTGCGTTGGTACAGCTCGAATCCCCCATGCCCGTCCCAAGCCCTGATCTGAACTTAATAAGGTTTTAGGTGTTTTTTCACTGATATCGGCAATACTAATCACATATTTTGGTTTCTTCGCATCAGGCAGGGAAATACTCGTCATTGATGTATCTTGATCGTAAATATACTTCGCATCAAAACCTCGATAGGAAAAACTGCGACTTTTATAGCGTTCAAGTTGTTCAATAATTTTGGATACTTCTTGCTGAGCCTGTGCAGCAGCATTACGTTTTAAATAACTTTGGTATGATGGCACTGCGATTGTCATCAATATGGCAATTATCACTACAACAACCATCAACTCAATCAGCGTAAAACCTTTTTGATTCATGGTAACCACCTACTGACGCTCAAACCAGTTATAAGCTTTCAGCACTTTGGTTGTGATATAGTTGGTATAACCACCGCCCAGCAAAGTCGTTTTCTTTTTACCATTCTGGACAATAGGTACGCTGTTTAGCTTACTAATCCCATCAGACTTAGTGTCTGAGATTTCTGCCACAATTTTATTTTGAAGATTAGACGTTGATCCAGCATCTCCACAAACACCATACGGCAAGCAAAGCTTTAAGGTACGACTTGCTCCTTTAATGCCCCCAGTACATTGGTTCGGTTGTTGTGACGATGCATCATTTGGATTGTATAAAGACACATATAAATCTGAATGACTTGGACTATTTGCGATCGCAATATAACCATTTAATGCTTTAACTGTACCAGTATTCGCTGTTTCGTTTTTAGCCGTTGTTCGTTGCAACACATAGAACCAACCACGCTTATTACGGTTCATCAGATGTGGCACTGTTGTACCTGATAAATTAGACCATGCAGTTAAATGAGCTTCGGTAAGGTTTTGTGTTTTAGCAAAATTCGCTTGAAACAAATTCGGTTGTGCCAAGTCATAATCATGTAACACATAGACTCGATTGTCATAAATATTGCTGGTATTTAATGGAAAGCTGCGATTTCCTGACGCAATACTCACCGCACCAAATCGCTCACCATTCAGATCATGGATGGTCAAAGCAGGCATTTCATAAAAACGTTGGTGATACGCACTAAAATCAGCAAGACGTGTCACTCGTCCAAACGCGGTTGTATTCGTTCCAAGACGATTATTGAGATCGACGCGCCACACTTGCCCACCTAAATCACCAAAATATAGGTGATCGATCAAACCATCCGTATTGCGGTCAAATGCTTTAATTTGACTGACCACACTATATTTCATCTCAGCATGCTTAACATCAACACTGGTTTGATTCGATTGGTTGCCATAGCGTGCATTCCACAATAATTCGCCCGTTTCAGCATCAAAAATATAGACGCCCGCCCCTTGATTAGCTCGTTGACCAGTTAATGCAGATTGAGGCTGATAACCATCCGTTTCATAGGCCATATCATAGCCACCACCCACAATCATGACCGTTTTAACTTTGCCGTCAAAACGAATTTTAGCAATGGTAGGTTTAGACCAACTATATCCCATAGCTTTTAAGGCATCTGATTGATTTGTGCCACTCACTGATGTTGATTTACTCTTTATCGTTCCAGAACTTGGATCAACATGGAAAAGTAATTCAGGTTGGTTCGGATTTTTCATATCCAAGGCATAATAACTACGCCCACCCATGCGCATACCACCATAAATGTTGGCTTTCGCAGCAATAAACTTATTGTTGTTCTGATCAATCTTATATTGAACATCTGAAGTCCATGATCCATCCATGCCATAAATAGGATGCGCAGATGACAATAGTGTATTGGACTGTTCAAGTAACGCGTCTCGTCGACTTGGATCTTGAACCATTTCATGAGGTAAGAAACTAAATGCCTCTTCACCAGTTTCTTGATCCACAACATGCAATAATCCTTGCATCGTCCCAAATACCACGTAATCTTTTCGATGAGTCGCATTACGGGTATTCGCTAATATAGTACCAGACCCCGCGTTATATTTTGCTTCGAGCGTCACCAACAATGGTTCCGAGTGAACAACGCCTCCCATTTGCTGCATCACCTTAAGATCTTTAACCTTATTTAGATCATTCCAAATGTATCCAGCAGGTAAGCCACTTAAGTAGTTTTTATCAAGTCGATAACCCAAAGCCAACAGTAAATAGGGTTGATATACATTTTGTCGCCACCCCGACTTGGTTGAATCAATATAGGTCGCGGCCAGCACATTCTGTGTCGTTAATTTCGTCAGTTGTCCATTCTCAGAACCTACCAATCGTTTTGCTTGATCACCCGTTGTGGCAATCGTTGCATTGGTGAATAACGGGCGCGTTTTTATTTTGTCTGTAGCAGTAACACCTGCTAGTGGTGAAGGTGTGGCAATCCGAGAGAACACGCCCCCTTGAATTGCACTCAAACCATCATCTATTCCAGTATTGTTCCAAAAATCCTGCGTATTGGTTCGTATTGCACCTGATCGATCAAGTACCTCTTTCCCCGCACGATCAATCATCACAGCTTGAGCGTTAATACTGTATTTCTTTAAGTTCCCTAACCATAATTGATGTGTGGAAGCCAATACCGAATTTGCTGTGCTCACCTGTGGTTGAAACTGCGGTGCGAATACATAAGGATATGCTGAACTTGTTGATAAACGGTCAAATGGCACCACATAAGTACCAAAACTAGCAGCCTCAAAGTTACCGTGAGAGACGGCAACCAAGAAGGTATTCAATGCATTCTGAATATCTTCACCAGAAGTCGCTTGGGTATACCCCCCAATTTCTTGGCGAGTCCCGTAGGTATCCCCTTTACCAATCACATTCCCCAACTGTTTTAATGCTTGAGCATTCATACTATTGGAAATGTCATTTCCAGAACCTGTATAGCTACTATCAAAAGTACAATGATCGTATAGACCGTCATTGTCATAATCACGACAGGTTTCTCGTGGATGCTTTTGGAATAAGGGACCAAAACCTACAGTAGATGTATAAACACGCTTCTGATTCGCATCGCTGGTCATCTGTGTTTGATTTGCCAAACGCTGAACCATCTTACCTACGCAAGCCCATGAACTACGGTTTTGCCAGGTGGTTTGATTGGCTGACACAGCATTACCAATATCATCTTCATAAAAACGATAAGGCTGAGTCGCCATTTCCTTAAACTCACCATTGAAGGTCACTGCACCACCGAGACCTTTGGCATTACCGTAATTGTAATAGACATCTTTTAAGGGCGAGCCTTCACAAGTAAAACTTTCATCTGCCAACGCGTTTTGCATAACAGGGAGTACTGTCTTTGGTCTCAAACCAACTGGCGCCCCATCTGTTAAGAAAAAAACACCTTGCGTACTACATTGGGCATCACTGTTATTCAACTTGTTGAGTGGCGCTCTATAACTACCATCCGCTTTACGAATATCCGCTGGCGCAAATGATGCTCCAGATAAACCACGGCTATAATTGGAATATTGGTGGTGTTTCAAAAAGTATGCTGGCGTTAAACAAATCCGTTATTAAGGTAAAAGAAAGTCAAATCAAAGGCTTTAAAATGATTTTCGAGCTTTTTAGAAAAGTTGCAACTTCTCCTAAATCCACGC
>NZ_VPEE01000032.1:0-31514 GCF_013417345.1 Acinetobacter sp. YH16032
CTTGGCCAGAAAAATGAGTCGTTCTCGCTGTTCTAAACTAAGTGGTACAGAAACAATTCGAGGCATGTGTGAACATCTGTTAACTAAAAAAACTTTTTCGCATGATTAGTTATTTTTGTCAACTTATTAAAACAGATTTATTTATACCTTGTGGTGTTCCTTCTTATCAAGGAAAAAAATCAAATGATAAAATTGATTATGAAATCAAAATTAAGGCTGGAATTTTTGAATATCTAAAATTAGAGATAGAGATGGAACCTGGGAAATATCAGTTAATAAAAAGAATTTCAGGCCCACATCACCCAGGAAAAAAAATAAAAGTTGATTGGGACGGGTTCGTAAATGATATCTATGATAGCAAAAAATTTACTTCAAAAGATGGCATTAATTTTAGAATAAAAGGCTATGCCTTTGATAAAGAGCAATGTAGTCAGACTAAAAATGTAAAATTTAAGTATAAAGATAAAGATTGGATAGACATTTTAATTATTAAAAAAACCTTAAAGATAGCAATTACATTAAGAGTTGGTCTGTCAGATGGGGGGGAACAAGGTATTGATTCTTGGAAATATATCCCACCAAATCAGATTCTCATAGGAAAACCTCCATATCGGTCAAGGAATGTTTCCTATGAACAATTAAAAACAATGGCTTTAGATGGAATGAAATATTACTGGAGTCGAAATGGCTCTCATCCAGTTGGAAAAAGTATATTGTTAGATGGAAAAAATTATGAGGTTTTTCTAACTGCTCAAGAGTCAACAGTAAATATGATGCCTATGATGAAGTTAATATTTGCTACTAATTGGCGTCCAAGTAGAAGTGCTAATTGGGAGCTTTACAGGAGTACATTTTATAATACTGGTTATATGTTATTTAACACATCGAGAGGGGCTATATGGCAATTTTGGGATGCATCAAAAGCAAATAAACAATTTAGACTTACATTTGCACATGAAATGGGACATGAATTATTGTTAGCTTATAGCGGTCAAAAGCATTCAAAAGGGCATAAATCCACCTCTGGAATTATTAATCAAAGTCCAAAAGCAGGTACTACTTATCCAAAAAGTGGAGAAATTGATTTAATGAAATATGCAGATGAAAATGAAAATAATATAACTCTATTCCATGAACGATCTGTAGCAAGTCAAGAAGACGTAGCTGGGCTTTTATTTATTTCTGGAATTACAAAATGAAATTTTTTTTTAGTCATTTGCTTATAATATTTATATCCACTTTTTTAGTAGCTTGCACTCAAAAGACTTTATATTTAACTCCTGAAACTACAGGCTATATATATAGTATTGAAAGCAAAAAACCTATTGCCAATTATCATGGTTATATTGGATATGATACAGCTAGAGATAGTCATAATTCTATTACAACCGATAGCAAAGGTAAGTTTAAAATTTCTCCTGAAACACTAAAATATTATTTGATAAAACCAAGTTTAAAAGATTGGAATATGAGTGCTGCACATATTTACATTCAATTTCCTGGTTATAGAACGAAAATATATGATTATTCTGAAAAACTTCAGGAACAAGTTTCTAATTCTGATCCTAGTAAGTTAGAACAACTAGATGTTGGAATAATATTTTTGTCTTCTGAGTAACTTTAGATTCCTTACAATTTACGTAATACCCATTTTTTAATTTAAGTACCTTTATTTGATTCAAAAGCCCGATCCTCACCAATCGGGCTTTTTTGTTGACTCTTCACGTTCCACGCTTAAAACTTTGATCAATGCTCCATGCCTTTCATGAATTAAACTAAATAGTGGTACTCAAGCAAATATTCCTCTTAATTTTCTTATAGATTGAGAAATTTTAGCTGTCTTATCATTTGGTAAAGAACATTTAGCTAAACGAACCCAAACGCTCCAGAATTGTTTCATAAAGTTAGCTTCATTATAGTGAATGCCATATTCCTCACATAATGCTTTAATTTTTGGCGCAGCTTCTGCATAGCGATTTGCAGGCATATCAGGGAATAAATGATGCTCGATTTGATGACTCAAATTACCACTCAAAATATGCAGCCATGATGTTCCCGTAAAGTTACTTGAACCTCGAATTTGACGTAAATACCATTCTGCTCGCGTTTCATTTTCGGTATTATCCATCTCAAATGTTTCTGCATCTTCAGTAAAATGACCATTAAAAATCACTGCAGATGACCATAAACTTCTAATCACATTTGCAACTGCATTGCCTACGAAGACAGGAAGCGCATTTGGACCAGCTATAATCGGGAAAAAGACATAATCTTTTACCACCTGACGTCGTACTTTTTTTCTTAATTTTTCAGCATCTTTCCACACTTGTTTCCAAGATTTGGTTTTATAAACAAGCGCGTCTTCCAAGTGTAGGTTTTGAACACCGACATACCATTCAAAAAACACCATCAATTGAATTGCTAATGGAATATTAAACAAAAATCTTGGTTCCCACGGTTGAGATGCTGAAACACGAAGTAGACCATAACCTACATCATGATCCATACCCACAATATTGGTATAGGTGTGATGTACATAGTTATGGGTATATTTCCAGTCATCGCCTGTTGAGATGGTGTCCCAGTCATATGTCGCACCGTTTAAACTTGGATCATTCAACCAGTCAAATTGACCATGCATCACATTATGTCCAAGCTCCATATTTTCAACAATTTTGGACACGCCCAGTAATCCTGTACCCACCAACCAAACAGGTGGAATCCAAGCACCAAACATCAGCAATGCACGTGAGCCAATCTCGCTATAGCGAACAAAGTTACGAATCTTATAAATATATTTGGCATCTTGTTCACCCAAATCATTCATAATACTGAGTCGAATCTGCTCAACGCGTTGTCCAAATGCTTCAATTTGCTCAGCGGTCAGATGTTTAGATTTTGATTGCCATGTTGTATTAAGTGACATATTCATTATTTTTCTCCAGTCTTATACGATACCGTTAAATTACAAATTAATCACAACAGGGCTTACTGCCTGACTAATACATAATTTAATGTGTCGATTTGGCTCATGTTCAATTTCACCTGTGAGCATATTTTTAGTAGCGCCACTCACTTTTTTACAGACACATGCATTACAAATACCCATTCGGCATCCATGAGCGGGTCTTAATCCAGCCTCTTCAGCACTCACCAATAAACTTTTTTGAGCTTCAAACGATTTCTGACTGCGGATAAACGTGACAGATTGTTTTTCAATTTCTTCATCTACACGGATTTGAAAAAACTCTTGTTTGAGCTGATTGCTGATCCCCTCTTCATGACAAATTTGATTTACAGCTTGCATCATCGAAGTTGCACCGCATGCATAAATCTGTGCTTGCCTAAAACTTGGTACTAACTGCTCTAACAACGCCAATGTCAGATATTGTTTATGTTGGCGTGTATTAAAATAGTGATAATTAAAATGATCATGTTTTGAAGCGAGCTGTTGTAGTTTCACGTGGAACGCGTCATCTCGACAGAAATAAATCAAATAGATAGGTACGGATAATGTGTTTAAAGCCTTCGTAAGCAATGCATAAATGGCGGTAATGCCACTCCCCGACGCCAATAACACAATTGGCTGTTGAGTCAGCTCAAGCGTAAATTCACCTTGCGCTTGAGAAATTTCCACAACAGAACCTATCGCCAATTGGCTTAAACAATTCGACACTACTCCTTGAGCTCGGACAGCAATCACCAGATTACCTGTCGCAGAAATTTCCACAATCGAATAACTACGTTGTAGACGCACGCCTGCAATTACGACCGTCACTAAAACACTTTGCCCTGCCTCAATCTGTTGAAAATCGAAATTGTGATTTGGACATAAATGAATCTCATAGAAATCGTGACTAAGTGCCTGACGACTCACGAGTGATGCTTTGACTTTTTTCCAAGCCAAAGTGGGATGTATTTTTTCAGCGATAAAATCGACGAAATCTTCTCGAATCCATTCAGGACGATATGACAGATAACTACTCATCTCAAACGTTCCTCTTTTGTATTTCAATTTAATTGAGTGAACAAGTGTTCTAATAGTGAACATGTGTACACTATATTGATTTTGAAATTGAGTCAACACATGTTCACTGACATTCGTCGTTTAATTTTTATATTTTTTTGATAGACTCATCTCGACTTCACTTCTCAGGTTTTAAGATGTCTATACGCGATGAACGTAAACAACAAAGTCGTCAGGCTTTACTGGATGCCGCTTTGCGCTTAAGCACATCTGGCCGTTCATTTAGCAGTATTAGTCTGCGTGAAGTTGCACGTGAGGTTGGTTTGGTGCCAACAGCCTTTTATCGACATTTTCAAGATATGGATGAATTAGGCCAAGAGTTAGTGGATCAAGTCGCGTTATATTTGAAAACCGTACTTCATCAGCTCGGTCAAGGTTTAGCCCACCCTGATGCGAAAGCCGAAACCAGCATGGAACTTTTTTTTGAAGCCATCGATTTAAATACCCAACCTTGGATTTTTATGATCGCAGAGCGCTGGGGTGGCTCTGAAGTGGTAAGACGTGCGATTGCTCGTGAAATTGAGTTTCTAAATTCTGATTTGGCCAATGACCTACAAAAATTCGAAATCGTACAAAATTTTCATCATGCTGATGACCTAAAAATGTTGTCGAATATTTTAATTAATTTATGTTTCACATGGGCAATGTCTTGGATTAGCTTAGGTCGTCAATATTCAGGTATGGAGCTTGAATTACAAAAATTAGTACTCAAAAAACAGTCCATTACCCAAATACGATTAATCTTTAAAGGGATTTTGAATTGGAATACTACTGAGGCATAAAAAAACCCGCTCAATGCGGGTTTTTTATTATTTAGCTTTGCGCTCTTTATCCAATAGATAATCAACCACTTGTAACACGCGGCCATTATCACCTTGTACGACATACTTCCCATTTACTACAACAGCTGGCACACCCGTCAATTGATATTGTTGCGCTAATTTATTTGCTTGAGAGACTTTGGCAGTAATTGCGAAAGAATTATATAAACTATTGAATTTCGCTTCTGGGATACCATACTTCGTAAAGAATTGCGCTTGTGATTTTTGGTCAAAAATCTGCTGACCTTTGTCATGGATCGCGTGGAATAAAGGCAAATGGGTACGTTTACGAACACCAAGTGCTTCAGAAACGTAGTAGCCACGTGCATTCTGTTCCCATACTTTGTTCATTGCAGCAGGTGTACGGACAAAATTCACATCTTTTGGAATTTTACGTAACCAAGATTGCATATGAGGTTCTAAAGTAAAGCAATGACCACAGCCATACCAAAAGAACTCACGTACTTCCAATTTACCAGCGACATCAACCTTTCCTGGGTTTTGCACGACCGTATAATCTTTGCCTTCAACAAAGTTCGCCATTGCACCAGTTGAAAGTGCCATCAGCACCGCAGCGGCAACGCCACTAAAAACCACCTTTTTCATTAAGTTTTTATCCTCTAAATCATTCTGATTAGCATATGGTTTCACTATAAAACAAATATGAGAAAATCGTTTTGATTCTGTGAACTTTTTTACAAGATTTATCGCTTTTTTTGGAATTAGCGATACACTAAGATCTGATATAAATTCTACCCATTAAAACGAACTTTGCTAAGGTGGCTGTAATGACTCAACTGAATGTTGACCCACAAGAAATTGCTAAATTTGAAGCACTTGCTGCAGTATGGTGGGATCAACACTCTGAGTTTCGCCCTCTCCATCAAATCAATCCATTACGATTGAATTGGATTGATGAACATGCAGGTGGTCTTAGTGGCAAAAAAGTCCTAGATGTGGGCTGTGGCGGCGGTATTTTGGCCGAAAGTATGGCACGCCGTGGTGCCGATGTCCTCGGTATCGATATGGGCGCAGCACCATTAAATGTCGCACGTCTGCATGCAGAACAAGAAAACGTAACCAATATCGAATATCGTCAAATTCCAGTTGAGCAATTGGCTGAAGAACAAGCTGGTCAATACGATGTCGTAACTTGTATGGAAATGTTGGAACATGTACCAGATCCAGCGTCAATCATTCAAGCATGCCAAAAACTGGTGAAACCAAACGGTCATGTGTTCTTCTCCACGATTAACCGTAATCCAAAATCATATTTATTTGCGATTATAGGTGCAGAGTATGTATTACGTCTTTTGAAAAAAGGAACTCATGACTATCATAAATTTATTAAACCTTCTGAATTAGCGCATGATATTCGTAACGCAGGTTTAAAACTTAAAGATATGACAGGCTTACATTACAATCCATTAACTAAACATTATTGGTTAGCCCCAAATGTTGATGTGAACTATATGGTTTACACGCATAATGAGGTGAATGAATGAAGGCCGTACTTTTCGACCTAGATGGAACTTTAATTGATACTGCTGCGGATTTTATTCGTATTATTCAAGCAATGTGTCGTGAAGAAGGTCGAGAGATCTTAGATGCAGCCCTGATCCGAACTCAGGTCTCCGAGGGGGCTCGGGCGATGGTGAAATTGGTTTATCCTGAATTACAGGTTGATGATCCTATTTTCCTTGCACATCGTCAGCGCTTTCTAGATATCTATGGTGCTGATATTGCTGTGGATACAGACCTTTTCGCAGGAATGTATCCTTTAATTGAGGACTTGGAACAACGTGATATTCCATGGGGAATTGTGACAAACAAACCTCGTTGGCTGAGTGAGGCACTACTTCAAGCCTTAAACTTAACTGAACGTTGTGCCGTTCTCGTATGCCCAGAAGATGTTAAGCACACTAAACCTGACCCAGAACCGATGTATCTCGCTGCTCAACAAATTAATGTTCCAGCTGAACAATGCATTTATGTTGGTGATCATCCACGTGATATTGATGCAGGTCGAAGCGCAAATATGTACACGATTTTGGCCGCTTACGGATATTTACCATTAGAACACAAAGATGACTTAGATTCTTGGCAGGCAGATTGTATAGTGAATGATGTACAAGAATTACATCAACACTTAATCGAATTGATCGAATCTCACCAAAAAACAGCTTAATTAGAACAATGAAGGAGGTCGCACATGAAATATTCAGAATATCAGCCTCGCCCAGATTTATTGAAAGATAAAGTAATTTTAATTACGGGTGCAGGTGATGGCATTGGACGCGCAGCAGCGTTGAGCTATGCTTTACATGGTGCGACCGTCGTTCTTCATGGTAGAACGCTGAACAAGTTAGAAGTGATCTATGACGAAATTGAAAGTTTAGGTGCTCCTCAACCTGCAATTTTGCCACTGCAACTTTCTACTGCAACAGCATATGATTACGAACGTCTTGTGGAAACGCTTGACCAACAATTTGGTCGTTTAGATGGGATTTTGCACAATGCTGGGATTTTAGGTGAGCGCGTTGAATTGGCCCACTACCCTGCTGAAGTGTGGGATGATGTAATGGCTGTAAATTTAAGAGCACCTTTTGTTCTTACTCAACATTTACTTCCATTATTAGAAAAATCTCAAAATGCCTCTGTTGTTTTTGCAAGCTCAGGTGTCGGTCGTGAAGCACGTGCGAAATGGGGCGCATACTCAGTTTCAAAAATTGCCATTGAAGCGGTCAGTCAAATTTTTGCAAAAGAAAATGTCTATCCAAATATCCGTTATAACTGCATTAATCCTGGTGCAACACGAACAGCTATGCGTGCTAAAGCATATCCTGATGAAGATCCGAAAGTATTGGCAACGCCTGAACAAATCATGCCAGCTTATTTATATTTAATGGGCGAAGACAGTATAGGTATGAATGGTCAGAGTATTGATGCTCAGGATTAGTTTTTTTAAAATTACATGATGAGGATCGTCAGATCCTCTTTTTTTAAATTATAGTTCTAACAAAACCTATTAAAAAATTTACCTTTAGATTTTAAAAGCTTAAACAAATAAGTCTCAACAACTTTTGAATACACCCATAAATTAAGAAATTATCTAATGGTAGTATCACTTACTTTGCTTTAAGCGTCTTAAGTATTTATAACTTAATAAAAACCCGACAATAATGTCGGGCTTTTATTTCATTCTGATCAGTCAAATAAACGATCGAAGAATGATTTCTTTTTAGGTGAAGATTTACTGTCCGCACCATCTAAAGATTCTTGTAACTCTTTTAAAAGTTCACGTTGACGTGCAGTTAAGTTGACTGGTGTTTCAATCACGATACGGCAAAGTAAATCACCTTGCATACTTGTGCGTACTGGTTTTACACCCTTGCCACGTAGACGGAACATTTTACCGGTTTGTGTTCCCTCAGGTACTTTCAAGTTCACACGACCATCAAGGGTTGGAATCTCAATTTCTTTACCCAATGCAGCATCAGCGATACTAATCGGCACATCCATATACAAGTCCGCGCCATCACGTTGGAAGATTTCATGTTCACGAACATTAACTTCTACGTATAGATCACCTGATTGACCATCACGAATCGCTTCACCTTTTCCAGTTAAACGAACGCGATCGCCATTATCTACGCCTGCAGGAATGGTAACTTCAAGTGTCTGTTGACGATCTTTAACACCTGAACCATGACAAGTGCCACAAGGATTTTTAATAATCTTACCTTGTCCGCGACAAGTGCTACACGTTTGCTGAACTGAGAAGAAACCTTGTTGCATACGGACTTGGCCAGCCCCGTGACAAGTTTTACAGGTTTCAACATCATTCGGGTTTTTAGAACCTTTACCATCACACACTTCACATGGTGCTGGCGCAGTAAAAGTAATTGTTTTCTTTACGCCACGTACAGCTTCTTCTAAGCTGAGCTCAAGCACATAACGTAAGTCTGAACCACGTCTTTGACGCTGTTGGCGACCGCCGCCACCAAACGCGCCACCGAAAATGTCACCAAACTGACTAAAAATGTCTTCAGCGCTAAAACCGCCACCGAAACCACCGCCGCCACCACCGAAGCCGCCTTCAAACGCATTATGTCCCATGCGGTCATACATGCTGCGTTTTTCACTATCAGATAAAACTTCATACGCTTCAGCAGCTTCTTTGAATTTTTCTTCTGCTTCAGCATTATCAGGGTTACGGTCTGGATGATATTTCATCGCCAACTTACGGTAGGCTTTTTTAATTTCATCATCACTAGCTGTTTTAGAAACCCCTAAAACCTCATAATAATCACGTTTAGCCATGTCTGGCGATGCTCCACAAAAAAAATTTGATATGACTTCTCTGCGGAATATGTTGGGGTCATATTCCGAGATTACAAGTAAATTAAATCATTATTTTAAAAAGCGGCTTTTTTCTGCAGATATTTCACTAAGCCTTTAAGCCATGCATTTAGGAGAAATAGCCATGCAATTGTGGTAAAAATGACACCAATCACCGTACACCCTTTCACCCATAACACACTATCCCAATAGATAAAGCAGGCAGGAATAAACCAAAGAGCAGCAAATGCGGCCATCATCATGAATAGCACAACATTTCGTGCAATCCATAATGCTTGAGCATGGATCCAGACTTCAGCGTCTTGCGCTTGAGCCACTTTTTGCGCTAAAAAATAGGCGATTGCAGCACTGATACCAGTGAACAATGCAAGAAACATGAATACATAAGACATCGTAATTAATCGACGATGTCTTGTTAAATTGTCTCGCCCCATGGATGCTTTTTTATACCTCAACCGAGTGCACATTCAGTTTTTTTATGTACTCAGCCCACTGTGTTATTTTGTGTTAAAAACTAGGGACTACTATATTGAATTTTTCAATGCTTCGCACCTAGTATTCACATAAAACTACGCGGTTTTTGACTCTTTTTTTACTTTAAACCATGCCGCATAGAGTGCTGGCAAGAAGAACAGCGTTAATAATGTTGCGATAATGAGTCCACCCATAATTGCTACCGCCATTGGACCAAAGAAGATACTGCGTGAAAGCGGAATCATCGCCAACACAGCAGCCAATGCAGTCAAAATAATTGGACGGGCACGGCGTACTGTCGCTTCTAAAATCGCTTCCCATTGAGAATGACCCGCTTTGATATCTTGCTCGATCTGATCAATCAAGATAAGCGAATTACGCATAATCATTCCAGATAAAGCAATGGTACCTAGCATCGCCACAAACCCGAAAGGCTTATTGAATATTAACAGGAACAATACCACGCCAATTAAACCCAAAGGCGCGGTCAAGAAAACAATAAACGAACGTGAAATACTCTTGAGCTGAATCATGAGCAAGGTAAAGACCACAGCCAAAAATAACGGCATGCCAGCATTTACTGAAGTTTGCCCACGTGCAGATTCCTCCACAGTGCCTCCCACTTCTACCAGATAACCACTTGGAAGTTCGGCACGAATTTTCTCAATAGATTCAGTTAATTCACCAACCACAGTAGCTGGTTGGAGTTTAGTCCGAATATCTGCGCGCACAGTAATGGTCGGCAAACGGTTACGATGCCAAATCAGACCATCTTCAAACTTATATTGAATATTCGCAATCTGTGCCAATGGAACTGTTGTACCTTGACTCGTCGGTACAGCGAGACTTTGTAACGATGCCACATCAACACGTTCCGCTTGATCGCCACGTAAACGAATATCAATCAACTCCCGTTTCTCACGATACTGATTAATCGCAGCCCCTGTTATTGAGCTATTTAAGAAATTCGCCAAATCTAAGCTAGATACGCCTAACTGACGCGCACGATCTTGATCAATTTCAAGTGAAATAATTTTACTCGGCTCACCCCAATCTAAATGAACATTGGCGGTATTTGGATTTTCACTGATTGCTTGTGACACTAATTGTGCTCGTTGGCGAACAGTATTTAAATCTTCACCAGAAACACGGTATTGAATTGGATAACCGACTGGTGGTCCATTTTCCAATAGCGATACACGTGTCCGTACTTCAGGCAATAACTTACTAATTTCTTCACTCAGATTCTTTCTAATCTCATCTCGCTCATCTAATGAGGAAGCCAAAACCACAAATTGTGCAAAACTCGCCTGAGGCAATTGTTGATCAAGTGGTAAATAGAAACGTGGAGAACCTGTACCAACATAAGCGACGTAATTATCGATCCCTTTTTGAGTCGACAAGAATTTTTCTACTTTTTTAACCGCATTTTCTGTCGCTGTTAGAGAAGCACCTTCCTCTAGTTTTAGATCCACTAATATTTCAGCACGGTTTGATGGTGGGAAAAATTGTTGTGGAACAAATTTAAACATCAAAATTGACAAGACAAATATCGCAACCGTCGCAGCAATGACGGTTTTACGATAAGTAATACATAACTCAACCCAAGATCTAAATTTTTGATACATCTTAGTTTGATATGGATCGTGATGCTCACCATGGTGTTGAACGACGGGTTGTGGCTCTGGTTGTTGACGTAATCTTGCCCATAAGCGTTGATACCACGGAGCTTTCTGATTCATTTGATTAAAATCAGGCAGTAATTTGTCACCTAAATAAGGAACAAACAGTACCGCTGCAAACCATGACACCACTAAAGCAATGGTTACAACTTGGAAGATTGAGCGAGTATATTCACCTGTGCTCGACGCAGCAGTGGCAATCGGCAAGAATCCAGCTGCAGTGATCAGCGTCCCCGTTAACATTGGAAATGCGGTCGACTTCCAAGCAAAACCTGCGGCTTTTAATCTGCTATATCCTTGTTCCATTTTAATGGCCATCATTTCAACTGCAATGATGGCGTCATCAACCAAAAGTCCAAGTGCTAAAATTAACGCGCCTAAAGAAATCTTGTGCAGTCCAACATCAAAGAAATTCATGCCTGCGAACGTCATTGCCAAGACCAAGGGAATAGAGAAAGCGACCACTAATCCTGTACGGAAACCTAAAGAGAAGAAGCTGACCAATAAGACAATAATCACGGCCTCTGCGAGCACTTTGATAAATTCGTGAATACTGCGTTGCACCGCTACAGGCTGATCTGAAACTTTTTTAAGTTCCATCCCTAAAGGTAAAGTTTGTTGTAGATCATTAAAGGTCTTTTCTAGATTTTTCCCTAGCGCAATGATGTCACCACCCTTACGCATAGACACCGCAATACCAATACCATTTTTGCCCATAAAGCGCATACGTGGTTGAGCTGGCTCACTAAAGCCACGGTAAACTTCAGCCACATCGCCCAATTGAATGGTCTTATCACCAACCAGTAATGGCATGTTCTTGAGATCTTCGACTGATTTCAATTGTCCGCTGACACGCACTTGAATACGATCTGAGCTTGTTTCAAAGAAACCTGCGCTCGCCATGGTATTTTGTTTTTGTAGTGCTTCTTGAATTGCAGAAACTGGAATACCCAATTGAGCGGTTTTCGTATTTGAAATTTCTATCCAAATTTTTTGATCTTGCAAGCCAACTAAATCAACCTTACCAACATCTTGTACACGTTGTAGTTGCAGCTGTAAGCGATCGGCATATTCCTTCATCACGGCATAATCAAAATCATTACCCGTTAAGACATAAATGTTCCCAAAGGTATCACCAAATTCATCGTTAAAGAATGGACCTTGAACACCGCTAGGAAGCTGGTGTTTGATATCTCCAATTTTTTTTCTAACCTGATACCAAACATTCGGTAATTCATGGGAACGCAGCGAGTCTTTGGCAACAAAGGTCACCATTGATTCACCAGGACGAGAATAGGCTGCAATACGATCATAGAGCCCCGTACTCATTAATTCTTTTTCAATGCGATCAGTTACTTGCAATGAAACTTCTTCCGCTGTCGCACCTGGCCAATAGGTTTGAACCACCATTACTTTGAAACTAAATGGAGGGTCTTCACTTTGTGATAGTTTTGAGTAGGAATAAACACCCAATATTCCCATCAAAATCATGAAATAAAGGATCAGTCCCTTATTTTTTAACGCCCATTCTGACAAGTTAAAGTTCATATTTTCGCTCCAACTTGTCCTGCTTTCACATTGACTGCACGGTTTTGACGGTCAATCGGATTAATTTTTTGTTTATCTCGCAGTAAGTGTACACCGCCAACCACGATCCAATCAGAAGCTTTTAAACCTTGGGTCACAGGTACCGTATCACGACCATAAGCACCTATTTGAACATTCACCTTACGGATACTGTGATCTGGATTCACAACCCAAACATAAGGCTGATCTTCTGTTGCAGATACACTGGTCAAAGGAACATTAATCACATTTGAACTGGTATTTGAAAAAAATACTCGCGCACTTTGTCCAAGTTGAATTGCTGAACGCCCTTCAGTCAAAACAACTTTGACACTAAATGTTCTAGATTGGTCGGCAGCAGGTGAAATTTCACGCACATATGCGGCGAAACGCTCCTCTGGTTTTGACCATAGCGTAACCCAAGCTTTTTGACCTGTTTTAATTTCTGATACTGCTTGTTCTGGCACACCAATCACCACTTCACGATCACCATCTATCGCCAGTTGATATGCTGCCTGCCCTGCTGCGATCACTTGACCAACTTCAATACTACGCTCAGTGATGACGCCATTTTTATTGGCAATGAGTTGGTTATATCCCGTCTGATTACTACTCACTGCATAATTTGATTGTGCTTGTTTTAAATTGGACATGGCCGATTTATATTGATTTTCTACGGCATCATATTGCGAACGGCTCACCGCATTAATAGGTAATAACTGCTTAAAGCGTTTGTATTCTTCTTCGGCAATTTTGGCTGCAGATTGCGCGCTTTCTAACTGAGCTTTTGAAGCATTTAACTGCAGTTGAGCATCTTTCACATCTAATTTTGCTAAGACTTGCCCGACTTTGACTCGATCCCCTACATCAACATAGCGTTCAGTAATTTGTCCTCCAACACGGAAAGCCAATGCCGTTTGCTGTCTCGCCTGAACTTCTCCTGCATAACTTTTCAGTTCATCTTGGGAAGTATTCGGCTGGGCAACCATCACAAATGGAATTTGTTCCTCTGTGGGTTTATCCTTACTACACGCTGTGAGTATCACGCTACAAATGAGCATTAGACTGTATGTGGCAAATTTTTGAGGACTCATGTGCACTGCTCTTATGTCAATTTTTAGGCAAATCAAATTAGGGATATTAATTTGATTATTTTTTAATTAATATACCGCATGGTACAGTAATTAAAAATCATTTTTCAAGGTATGACCTAAACTGTTTTTTTTGGATTTTTTTGTGCAAATGAATATTGGACGTCCTAAGGATTTAGTTAAAAAGAAACAAATATTAGATGCAGCTAAACGTTTGTTTCTAAAACAGGGCTTTCATGGTTCAAGCATGAATCAAATTGCCAAAGAAGCTGGCGTGACTAAACTGACGGTGTATAACCATTTTCAAGATAAAGAATCGTTATTTACTTATGCAATTGCAGAAACGTGCGAAGAATCAATCAATGCTCGGCGAATCCAATTACACCCTGAATCCAATTTTTTAGAAGACTTCTATCAGGTATGTAGTTTAGCGCTGCAAATTGTCAATCTTCCTGAAGCCATTAAGCTTGAGCATTTATTATTAGAATTGGCAGCAGAGCAAAATCCTTTGGCTGAACCTTTTTATAATGCATCTCATAAGCGGTTATTTGTGGTTTGGACTGATTTTTTTGCTCAAGCGATTGAGCACGGATTTATCCAGAAAGATGATGCTGAAGAGCAAACACATTTGCTCCTTTCTTTACTCTTAGGGCATCGACATCATGAAGTATTGTTAGGTGTTCGTCAGGTTCCCAGTGAAGCAGAATGTGATGAAATTATTCATCAAGCCATCGAATTATTTATGCTGAAATACAAAAAATAGCTCTCTCCATTCTTAAATGGCGTATTTTTCACCTAATTTTCTTTAAATTATTTTGCAATCGCTTGGCATGTCATGAATAAGCGGTATAGTCAAAAGAACAAGAAAAGGAGAAAAAAATGATTCAACAAATTGATGCTCCATTACGTGAAGACGTACGCTTACTCGGTAATCTTTTAGGAGAGACTTTAAAAGAACAAGCTGGACAAGATTTGTTTAATCAAGTTGAACAAATTCGTGCTCTCGCGAAAGGTGCACGTGATGGTGATAGCGAAGCTGAAAAACAATTAGAAAGTTTATTTTTAAGTTTAAAAGATGATGAGATTCTTCCACTGACACGCGCTTTTTCACATTTTCTGAACTTTGCCAATATTGCAGAACAATATCATGTGGTACGTAGCCGTCGCCAAAATGAGTTTGATGAAAACGGCGCTGCAGCGAATGTCCTTATTCCCCTTTTTGAAAAATTTCAACAACAGCTGATTTCAGCGGAAACCCTTTATCAACAAATTTGTGAGCTAAATATTGAGCTTGTACTCACCGCACATCCTACGGAAGTTAGTCGTCGCACCTTGATCCAAAAATATGATGGGATCAACGAGTGTTTATCTAAGTTTGATCAGCAAAAGCTGACCCCCAAACAGCGCGCTCAAGTTCTTTCTGAATTAAAACAATTGGTTTGTTCAGCATGGCAAACCGATGAAATTCGCCAACATCGTCCAACCCCAATTGATGAAGCAAAATGGGGTTTTACTACCATTGAGCAAACTTTATGGAACGCTATTCCTAAGTTTGTCCGTGAATTGAATCAATTGGTTCAAGAGCATTGTTCTCAAGCTTTACCTTTAGATATTGCACCTGTGCGGTTTGCATCTTGGATGGGTGGTGACCGAGATGGAAACCCAAATGTCACACACAAAGTGACTCAAGAAGTTTTATGGTTATCTCGATGGAAAGCCGCGGATCTCTACCTCCGAGATATTGAAGATTTACGTTGGGAGCTTTCTGTTCAGGCGTGCAGTGATGAACTAAAGACTGCCTTAGGTCAGCCTCATCCAGAGCCTTATCGTGAATATTTAAGAACAACACGTGAACGCTTAAAAATTACCAGAGAATGGCTCACTGCAAAATTACAAGGTCAACATTCTGATGTGGATCGTAGCCAGATTATTCATCACAAAGATGAGTTGTTGAAGCCATTATTGTTATGTTATCGCTCATTAGTCGATTCAAACCTTTCCGGTATTGCTCAAGGAAAGTTACTCGATTTTATTTATCGCGTGAATTGTTTCGGTATTGAGTTATTAAAACTAGATATTCGCCAAGAGTCAGGTCGTCATCGTCAAGCAATTTCAGCGATTACTGAGTATCTTGGACTTGGCAATTTTGAGACATGGACTGAACAAGCCCGTCAAAACTTCTTATTACAAGAACTGCAAAGCAAACGCCCTTTACTTCCTAAGCATCTTAATGAATCTGCTCAAAGTCTTATTGAGCATCCTGATGTTCAAGAAGTATTCGCTACCATGCGAACTTTGGCAGAACAACCTGCTGAAAGTCTAGGTGCTTATATTATTTCAATGGCGGAATATCCAAGTGACGTTTTGGCGGTTCTATTACTCCAAAAAGAAGCAGGTATTAAGCAACCTCTGCGTGTAGTTCCATTATTTGAAACGTTAAAAGATTTAGATGGCGCAGCTTCGACCATGAATACTTTATTCAGTATGCATTGGTACAAACAACATATTCAAAACAAGCACGAGGTCATGATTGGTTACTCTGACTCAGCAAAAGATGCAGGTTTCATGTCTGCGAATTGGGCTCAGTACCGTGCACAAGAAGAGTTAACAGCTATTGCCAAACAACATGGTATACAACTCACTTTGTTCCATGGTCGTGGTGGCTCAATTAGTCGTGGTGGTGCTCCAACCCAACAAGCACTATTTTCACAACCACCTGGCTCAATCTCAGGTGCAATCCGTGTGACCGAACAAGGCGAAATGATCCGATTCAAATTTGGATTAGAAGAAATCGCACTGCAAAATTTAGAAATTTATACCGCAGCTACCTTAGAAGCGACTTTACTCCCACCACCAGAACCCAAGGCAGCATGGCGCGAGTTGATGCACAAGATGACGGAACTCTCTGTGAATGTTTACCGTCAAACAGTCCGCGAAAACCCTCATTTTGTCCAATACTTAAGAACCGTGACGCCAGAGCTTGAATTACAGATGCTACCTTTGGGTTCAAGACCAGCGAAACGAAAAATCAGCGGTGGTATTGAATCCTTACGTGCAATTCCATGGGTATTTGCATGGACTCAAATTCGATTAATGCTTCCAGCATGGTTAGGTACTGGTGCAGCCATCAATCAAGTCATTTCAGAAGGTCACAAAGCTGAGCTAGATGAAATGTTAGAACAATGGCCTTATTTCCAAACTTTAATTGATATGTTGGAGATGGTGCTATCTAAATCAGATAGCAATGTCGCATTGTATTATGAATCTCATCTCACCCAAGATGAAAATCTTAAAGTATTGGGTGCGGAACTACGCCAACGCTTACATGACGCAGTACAAACTTTATTGGCAATGAAAGGTGAATCTAAATTACTCAGTTCTAATGAAGTTCTTGATCAAGCCATGAAGATTCGTAAACCCTATCTTCTTCCATTACACCTGTTACAAGCAGAACTTATGAAAAGACGTCGCGAATATTTAGCTGAACGAACTGTCGAACAAACTGAGGTTGACCATGCGTTAATGGTAAGTATTGCAGGTATTGCTGCTGGATTACGTAATACGGGTTGATTTCACGACTGCCTATGCTCAAGTACCTTTATGGGCTTGAGCAATTTAGAGACTTTATTCTAATTTTCAGTAATGACAACGAAGCACCTATAAATTTTTTACTCAATATGGATATAGATTTATTTGATATAGCTGAATTGCAATAGGCTGATTTTACTTTATTTTTAAAACATATTTTTTTACCGATGGGTAAAAATTCAATAAAAGTCAGACCATTAGTTTTAATAATTTTGCAAGAAACAGATGATTTCTCATAAAACAGGCGTATGATGTGCACAATTTAACTATTGAGTGCTCACTTTATGACCAGTTGGTTTCCTAAATGGCGTCCCTTCACGGATGATATTGATACGCGTCCTGTTGGCACGACCGAATATTTACCTCCTGCGCAAAGTGTAGTTCTTGGCATTCAACATGCTTTTGCCATGTTTGGTGCGACAGTTTTAGCACCATTATTAATGGGTTTTGATCCTAATCTTGCCATATTAATGTCAGGTATTTGTACCCTGTTATTTTTCCTCATCACTGGCGGTCGAGTGCCCAGTTATTTAGGCTCAAGCTTTGCTTTTATTGGTGTAGTCATCGCGGCAACGGGCTATGCCGGTGCTGGAGCAAATGCGAATATTGCATTAGCTGCTGGGGGAATTATTGCCTGTGGTGTACTTTATGCCTTAATTGGTTTTCTGGTGATGGCAACAGGTACTCGATGGATTGAAAAGCTCATGCCTCCTGTAGTAACAGGTTCTGTGGTCATGATCATCGGTCTGCATCTTGCACCGGTAACGGTAAAAAGTGTCGCGGGTAATCCATTTAATATGTGGATGGCATTGATTACTGTCATGTGTATGGCTTCAATTGCAGTATTCACCAAAGGGATGCTACAACGCCTACTTTTACTTGTGGGTTTGGTGCTGTCTTATATCGTATACTTTGTTATTACGAATATCATGGGTTACGGTACTCCAATTAACTTCACGCCGATTACACAAGCTGCATGGTTTGGTCTGCCTAACTTTCATGCTCCTGAGTTCAGTACAAACGCGATGCTCATCATTGCTCCTGTAGCTTTAATTTTAGTGGCTGAAAACTTAGGTCACATCAAAGCAGTCTCTGCCATGACTGGTGAAAATCTAGACCCACATATTGGTAAAGCGTTTGTAGCCGATGGTGTTGCAACATCATTAGCCGGTGGTGTAGGTGCTCCAGGCATGACCACTTATGGGGAAAATATTGGCGTGATGGCTGTGACACGTGTCTATTCCACGATTATTTTCGCCATCGCAGGTGTATTCGCAATTTTCCTTGGCTTATCACCAAAATTTGGTGCAATTATTCAAACCATTCCAACTGCGATTCTTGCAGGTGCATCAATTGTGGTGTTTGGTTTAATTACCATAGCAGGTGCTAAAATTTGGATCGAACATCGTGTCGATTTCTCTAAAAATAAAAACCTCGTGATTGCTGCGATCACGCTGATTTTAGGTACTGGTGACTTTGCGCTTCAATTTGGTAGCTTCAATTTAGGTGGTATTGGAACGGCTACCTTTGCTGCATTATTCCTGAATTGGTTCTTTAGCTTAGGTGGAAAGTCTAACTAAAAATCTATCGCATATAAAAAAAGAGAGCTTAATGCTCTCTTTTTTAATTTTTTATTCTAATTAAGTATTTTAAGATTTTTTTCAATCGGTTGAGGTCGACCAAAATAATAGCCTTGAAACGTATTACAGCCATTTTCTTTCAGAACTTGGAACTGCTCTTCAGTTTCTACACCCTCTGCCACCACATTCAGATCGAGAATCTGTGCTAAATCAATAATCGTTTTCACAATAGCAATATCGCGTGGATTACCGACAATATTTTCTACAAATGAACGATCAATTTTGAGTTGATCCAGTGGAAGCATTTTGAGGTAATTCAATGAAGAATATCCTGTTCCAAAATCATCCATAGAGAATCTTAATCCACGCTCGATGAGCTTTTTCATTTTCTCAATTGAGTTATGCATATCGGTATAGAACATACTTTCAGTGAGTTCTAAACGTAATAATGTTGGATCAATTCCTGCTTCATCAATAATCCGAAGCACATTTTTATCAAAGTCAGTCTTACGGAATTGTTCGACACTAATATTGACTGAAATCGTCCAGTTTGAAGATTCTGGGTATTGGCTCCAATCTTTTAACTGTTGGCATGCTAATACTAATACACGATTACCAACATCATGTATGAGATCAGTTTTCTCCACTTCTTCAATAAATCGACCTGGTAAAATCAAACCGTGTTCAGGATGACTCCAACGTAGCAAGGCCTCATACCCAATCACTTCCTCTTCACGATTTACTAAAATCTGATAATAGAGTTGGAACTCATCTCGCAATAACGCTAATCTTAAATCATTTAATAAAGCAGCTTTAGCGATAACGCTTTGTTCCATTTCAGGATCAAACATACAAATGCAGTTTTTACCATTCTCTTTAGCTTGATACAGCGCCATGTCAGCATATTTAAGTAATTCATTCTTCGGTAATTCTGAGTTACGGAAGATAAAAATTCCGATACTAGAACTGGTATGAATTTTTTGATCTTTTAATATAAAAGGTTCATTCAATGCAGCTCGAACTTTGTCAGCAATTTGCATTACTTCTTGATTCGCCGCTGACTCGTCAGAACTTAGGTCTGAAAGAATAATTAAAAACTCGTCTCCACCAAGACGGACAATTGCATTCTGCTGTGCCACACACTCTATAAGGCGCACCGAGACCATTTTGAGTAGGTCATCTCCACGATCGTGTCCTAACGTGTCATTAATATTTTTGAAGTTATCCAAATCCAACATCATGAGTGCACTATGTGTACCATTTTGTTTACATGATTCAATCACCTCCAACATGCGTTCTTGCATAAAACGGCGGTTAGGCAATCCCGTTAATTCATCATGTAATGCCATATAACGTGCATGGTCTTCGGAATTTTTTAGCTGTGTGATATCAGTTCGAATGGAGATATAGTTTTGTAAAACGCCATTATTATCTTTAAGCGGCACAATCGTGGTTTCAACCCAATATAAAGAACCATTTTTAGCTCGGTTACAAATTTCGCCTTTCCAAATTTCTCCACTCGAAATGGCTTTCCACATATATTTAAAAAAACTTCTCGGGTGATAGCCTGAATTAATAATTTTATGTGTTGATCCGACCAGCTCTTCATAAGAATACTGTGAGATATTACAAAACTTCTCATTGACATGAGTAATGACGCCACGTGCATCTGTTATGGCTACAATTGAATGTGCATCAATGGCTACTTTATAGTTTTCAAGATCCTTGACTATTTTTTCTAATTGTAACTGGGTATCCATAGCGCCTTCGACCGTCAGTCTAAAAAGTGATGTATCCAAATATTAACTTAATATTATTTTTTGTAACACTAAGCTTTGTTGAACTAGTTCACAAATCAGCTATATATTTTGTAAATTTCAATGAATAAAAGAGGAAACTAAGTTCCTCATTCTTATTAAGAATTCCGACTGTTATGGTCGTATTTCTTTTAACTCTCTTTGAATAAAGTGTTGAATCATCTCTCGATATATTTTTTCCATCAGTAATGGATCCACACCATTCTTTGTAGCCAATTCACGTATTTTTTCAATCACTATTTCAACACGTTCAGGTGACTGTACATCTTGTATAGTTCTTTTAAAACGAACTGCCTGATCTACATAATATTGGCGTAAACCAATTAATTCTGTTATGGCTTGATCAATTGAATCTATCTGTGCTCGAGCTTGCTGAAGGGTTTCGCATTTTTCTTTATTGATTTTCAATTGATTCGGTATCCCTGTGTTCAGATTCATTTTCACTTTTGTACTTTTGTTCTAACACATTACTGAAAATACTTTCAATCATCCATACACGATATAAGCTATTAAACACATAACTCTTTCCATCGATACGAAGCTCAAGCACTGGTAAATCAGGTTGTGATTTCATCTCACAGAGTAATTGATTTTCTTCCAGCTTTTGACTGATCGACTCTTCAGTGAGCGTCGTGATATTCAAGCTCTGTTTTAAGGCTTGAATATGAGGTCGATACGATAGATCTTTACCTTTACTCCATACAGCCTGCAAGATTTCATACATTGCATCAAGACGTTGATCCTCAGGCACACTGTAAAACAATCGTGCTATTTCATATGTCGCCTGCTGAGTCGGTCGGCAAAACGGCGTAAATTTTACTTCTGTTCGTTTAGATAAACGCGTTGCCAAACTCCAATCAAATAAATCTCGTCCCTGATATTGCAATGGATAAACGGTAAGTTGGATATCGTAATAATCGGCAAGTTCCTCTTTAATATAAGCTAATAATAACCAAGAGATCGGATCTTCTAATGCAATATAGAGGTCTAACTCAGGATTCATCGCCTGAATCTCAGATAATTCTTCAGCATCATTCATTAGGTGTTCCCGCCACTCAATATGATTGATGAGAAAAATAGGATTACCGGTCAAGAGTCTTTGTTGTTTTAAACGGCGGGTCAATCTTAATAAATCATCTACCGCATGATACCGACGATTACCGAGCTCAAAAAAACTTGCTAAAACTGGCGTGTGATCAAAAGTTCGCTCAGCGATTTGTTGTTCTTTTCGATGTCGACTGGCCATGACATACAAAGTACGTAATTTTCCATACTGCTGTTGCCACAACATATGGAAGACATCTTCCAATAAATAGAGAAAATTTTCACCTGTTAATGGGGTATTTCGTAAAATCGTTTCTGCCTGTTGAATCGCTTCAGCACTTGGTATTTCAGGCTTTTCATTATCGAATCCGAAACGATGCTGGTACGCTAAAATTTGGGCATCACGTAGACTGTAATCTTGCCACTCTTCAGGACTCATATCATTTGGAGCTTCAGCAGCAGTATCTGAGATAACAATTTTTAAAGGCTTAATTTCATCTTTTAAAATGTCATTTAATTGTGCCAATTGCTGGACTGCAAGATAACTATACACATCATCTAAACGAAGATAGATCGTTAAACCCTGCTCAGTTGACAAGACCTCTTGACGATTTGGTTTCTGATAAAACCAACTCGATCGTAGCGGATCAAACCAACGGCGTAACAGTGACATGAGATGTGCCTCAGATGATTTTACTGGTAAATTATGTGATCAAAGTATCAAATTCATCGCTTTTTCTAAAAACTAAAAAAGTTTGAACGCGAGCAAAACTTATATCAAGACAAAGAGAATTGATCAATATTTATGACCTTTCTATCAAATATTGTCATTAATGTAATTGACGCTTTCAGATGAAATTCAAACTTTTCGTGATTAAAAAAGCATCCCGAAGGATGCTTTTGAATCATGATTGATCTAGTTTATAAGCAGATTAGATATCACGTACCGCACCTTTTGCAGCACTTGTTGCATGCATTGCATACGCTTTCAGTGCTTTAGATACTTTACGTGGACGCTCTTTCGCAGGCTTCCAACCTTTAGCTTCTTGTACTTCACGGCGCGCAGCCAATACATCATCAGCAACTGCTAAGTGAATCGTACGGTTTGGAATATCAATTTCGATACGGTCGCCATCTTCAACTAAAGCAATTGCACCGCCTTCAGCCGCTTCTGGAGACACGTGACCAATTGAAAGACCTGATGAACCACCCGAGAAACGACCATCAGTCACAAGCGCACAGTCTTTACCTAAGCCTTTTGATTTTAAGTAGCTTGTTGGATACAGCATTTCTTGCATACCCGGACCACCTTGTGGACCTTCGTAACGAATCAGAACCACGTCACCTGCTACGATTTTGCCGCCTAAGATTGCTTCTACTGCATCATCTTGGCTTTCAAATACGCGTGCTGTACCGTTGAATTTCAGAATCGAGTCATCTACACCAGCCGTTTTTACGATACAACCATCAAGTGCGATGTTACCGTAAAGGACTGCTAAACCGCCGTCTTTAGAGAAAGCATGTTCTGCATTACGAATCACGCCATTTTCACGGTCGCCATCAAGACGTGTGTAATAACGGTCTTGTGAGAATGCTGTTTGTGTTGGTACACCGCCCGGTGCTGATTTATAGAAGTTATATACCTCTTCATTTTCAGTACGAATAATGTCCCACTTATCTAAAGCGTCTTTTAATGTTTTTTCGTGTACGGTTGGTACAGAAGTATCTAACAAACCTGCACGGTCTAGTTCGCCAAGGATCGACAT
Organism: Acinetobacter sp. YH16032; assembly: GCF_013417345.1. Lineage (NCBI taxonomy): Bacteria > Pseudomonadati > Pseudomonadota > Gammaproteobacteria > Moraxellales > Moraxellaceae > Acinetobacter > Acinetobacter sp. YH16032. Next base: position 23,819 of record NZ_VPEE01000032.1, read on the forward strand.
GATACCGCCTGCACGGTGGACATCTTCCATGTGAACATTTTTAACCGCAGGTGCAACTTTACACAGTACAGGCACTTTACGTGATAAACGATCGATATCGTCCATTGTAAAATCAACTTCTGCTTCATGCGCAGCCGCTAATAAGTGAAGTACTGTATTGGTAGAACCACCCATCGCGATATCTAAAGTCATGGCATTTTCATAAGCAGCTTTAGGGGCAATGTTGCGTGGTAATACGCTGTAATCATTTTGTTCGTAATGGCGTTTTGTGATTTCAACAATCAACTGACCCGCACGCTCAAATAGTTTTTTACGGTTGGCATGCGTTGCAAGTGTTGAACCATTACCCGGTAATGATAAACCTAATGCTTCTGTCAAACAGTTCATTGAGTTTGCAGTAAACATCCCTGAACATGAACCACAAGTTGGACATGCAGAACGTTCGTATGCTTTTACTTCTTCATCTGTATAGTTGTCATCTGCAGCAACAATCATGGCATCCACAAGGTCAATCGCTTGTTCACCACCACGAATTTGGACTTTACCAGCTTCCATTGGACCGCCTGAAACAAACACAACAGGAATGTTCAAGCGCATTGCCGCCATCAACATTCCCGGTGTGATTTTGTCGCAGTTCGAGATACAAACCATTGCATCTGCACAGTGTGCATTGACCATGTATTCGACTGAGTCAGCAATCAAATCACGCGATGGTAATGAATACAACATTCCGTCGTGACCCATTGCAATACCGTCGTCTACTGCGATTGTATTAAATTCTTTAGCTACACCACCCGCTTGTTCAATCTGACGTGCAACAAGCTGACCTAAGTCTTTAAGATGCACATGACCCGGTACGAATTGTGTGAATGAGTTGACTACTGCAATAATTGGTTTGCCAAAATCTTCGTCTTTCATTCCAGTTGCACGCCATAAGCCACGTGCACCCGCCATATTTCTTCCGTGTGTTGATGTTTTCGAACGATAGTCAGGCATTTTTATTTCCAACTTAAGCTGAGCTCGATGAATATGTATTCAATCTGGCTAAATGATACTGAAATATAAGGCTAAATCAGTTGAACCTTACTTCTATTATGACAGCTTTCTGATTAACAGTTAACCATTGCTTGCAATTGTTCGTATAGGTCTGATTTGCCCTCAACGATCTAAATCGATGTAAGAGATGTGATCTACTATAAACCCTTATCTGAAATCGTAATACAAAACTTTCATGAATCTTTTTTTAAAAATACATAAATTTTATTAATCACACCTTAAGCACAAAATGCACATGAAAACGTTTCAAATTACGACCTTATTTGGGCGAAAATCGCTTTTGGCATATAATGTTCTTTATATTGTTTTGGAAGTGTCTGAGTGAAAATCATCTTTGCGGGAACCCCTGAATTTGCAGCGAGTGCATTAGCAGCTTTGCTAAAGACTTCTCATGAAATTGTTGCTGTGTATACGCAGCCAGACCGTAAAGCAGGACGTGGACAAAAACTAACAGCGTCAGCGGTAAAGCAATTGGCGCTTGAGCACAATATTCCTGTTTACCAACCTTTACATTTTAAATCGTCGACTGAGGAAGGTTTGGCTGCTCAAGCTGAACTCAAGTCTTTCAATGCTGATGTGATGGTGGTCGCAGCATACGGTTTAATCTTGCCTCAAGTCGTTTTAGATACACCTAAATACGGCTGCTTGAATATTCATGGTTCCTTATTGCCTCGCTGGCGAGGTGCAGCCCCTATTCAACGCGCTATCGCGACAGGTGATACTGAAACAGGTATTACGATCATGAAAATGGCAGCTGGTCTAGACACTGGTGACATGATGTTTAAAACGATCTGTCCTATTACGGCTGAAGATACTTCTGCAACCTTACATGATAAACTGGCTCAACAAGGGGCTGAAGCCACTCTCGCTGTTTTAGAAAGTGAAGACACTTTAAAGCATTATTTAGATACACGTGAAGTTCAAGATGAATCACTGACAGTATATGCACATAAACTGTCGAAGGCTGAAGCTCAAATTAACTGGGCAAATGATGCTGTGACGATTGATCGAAATATCCGTGCTTTCAATCCTTGGCCCGTAGCTTTCACTCCTATTGATGAAACCAACAATTTACGTATTTGGAATTCGAAACTTTCTTCACTCACTCCATCAACTCAACAAGTCGGTGAAATCATCGCTGTCGATCAGGATGGTGTTCACGTTGTGTGTGGTGATCATCAAGTGATTTGCCTCACTCAACTTCAGTGGCCAGGCGGTAAAGCGCTCAATGCTGCACAAATTCTACAAAGTCAAAAATTGCAGCCAGGACAGATCTTCGCATGAGCCAACAATCTTCTCATTTAAATTTACGCGGGCATGTGATTAAAACATTACTGGCCGTTCAGAATGGACAATCCCTCACCTCTGTTCTTTCCCAACATCTTTCATTGGTTGGTGAACGTGATCGGGCCTTATTTCATGAATTGACTTTAGGCACTTTACGCCAATGGCATGCGCTTAAAGCAATTACTCTCCCTCTTCTGACTAAACCACTCAACAATGAAACCGTTGAAAGCTGCCTATATTTAGGTTTATATCAACTGCTTTGCACGCGTATACCAGCACATGCGGCTATCTCAGAAACGGTAACAGCGACTAAACAACTAGGTTTTGAGGCCTTAAGTGGCGTCGTGAATGCGATTCTACGTCGTGTTTCACGTGAAACTGAAGAATTCGGCGCAGCATTAGACCAAGCCCATGGTTTACCTAGTTGGCTATTTAAACGCTTGAAAAAAGATTGGCCCGAGCATCTTCAAATGCTTTCAGTCGAACTTAAACTGGCTGCGCCTTTGACACTACGTGTAAATGAACGACAAGTAAGCCGTGAGGAATATTTAGATATTCTTGATGAAGAAGGGATTGATGCTCATCCATGTGAATGGTCCGATGTAGGCATTATCTTAGATCAATCCGTGCATATTCCTCACCTCCCTGGCTTTGAAGAAGGTGGTTTTTCTGTTCAGGATGAACATGCTCAACTTTGCGCGACCTTGTTGCCGAATCTTGATGATAAGATCGTAATTGATGCATGTGCGGCTCCAGGTGGAAAAACAGCACATATTTTAGAGTGTTATCGTCCTAAAAAGCTGTATGCGATCGATCACGACACAAAGCGTTTAAGCCGCGTAAGTGAAAACTTAGAGCGTCTTGCTCTTAATCAGTATGCACCAGTGGAAATACTGACTGCTGATGCTACGGTATGGTCTGCACCTGAACAGGCTGACTGTATTATTCTTGATGCACCGTGTTCTGCTATTGGAGTTGTACGACGTCATCCAGATATTCGTTTACTTCGCCAATCTACCGATATCCAACAAACGGTTGCTCTTCAAAAACAGATTCTGAATCATATGTGGCAACAACTCAAAGTTGGCGGGTCAATGCTTTATATTACCTGCTCGATTTTGAAAGCTGAAAATGAACACCAAATGATTGATTTCTTCAACACGCATGCAGATGCTCAAGAAATCAAATTAAATGTAAATTGGGGAATTGAACAAATCCACGGCCGTCAGTTATTGCCACAACAAGGTCATGGGGATGGATTCTATTATTGTTTAATTCAAAAGATTTAATGCTATTTTTTAAGATAGTTTATTTCTAATTTATCGACATATTAAAAAAGCCATGACTCATGTCATGGCTTTTTTAATATTGATCTAAAGTGGTTTAATCTTCAAGCTCATCTGGGTTTTTTGCCAAATGAATCATTGCTAAAATAAGACCACCCCATAACAGCACTGTTGAGATAATAAGCATCATTAAAGCAGAAGTATTCATCTTATTTCTCCTCAGGTCCATTGTCTTTTAGACGACTAAAAACAACCGCACAGAATACAAAGATTGCAACTACACTGCCACCAATTGGCAATAGAATCTCAATTGGATAACCGCCATAACCTTCAGTAAATATTGACTTCAAGGTCATCAATAGCGCAGCTAACAATGAGATTGGTGTAACTACAGTCAACATGAAGTTCCAACCAGCACCTAGCTTAATACTAGAATATTGGTTTACATGTTCTTGAAGTTGCTTTAACAACGGGCGACGGAACCATGACACCAATACGATTGATAATAAGCCACCCGCGACAATACCAATATTATTGGCAAAGTAATCGATAATATCGACAAACGTAATCGCGCTGTGAGTTGAAAACAATAAAGTTGAAACAATTGCTGAACCACCTGCAATAATTGTCACAGCCTTCTTACGAGACCATCCTAACTTGTCTTGAAAACCTGCGATTGGAACTTGAAGAATACTGACCATGGATGTAATCCCTGCAACTGTTAAAGATGCAAAGAACAAGAAGCCAAATAAGTCTCCGCCAGCCCCCATGCTTGAAATGATTTTAGGGAAAGCGATAAAAGCTAAACCAATACCACCAGATACAACATCGTCAACTGAAGCACCCGCACTGTAGGCCATGAAACCTAATGCTGCAAATACCCCAATACCAGCTAAAATTTCAAAAGATGAATTTGCAAGAGCAACGACTAGTCCAGAACCAGTTAAATTCGTTTTTTTCTTCAAATACGAAGCGTAGGTCAACATAATCCCGAAACCAACGGATAACGAGAAAAAGATATGGCCAAATGCAGCTAACCACACTTTATAGTTGCCCATTGCTTCCCAGTTTGGTGTAAAGAATGCATTTAAACCTTGGACAGCACCTGGTAAACGAATAGCTTGAATCACGAGAATCGTAAATAAAACCACCAATAATGGCATAAAGATCTTATTCGACAATTCCACGCCTTTCTTCACCCCACCATACAGGATGAACATAACGATCGCCCAAACGACAACCAAACCTATAAATAAGGTCGGAACAAATCCAAATGCTAAGCCTTCGCCATTCTGAAGATAGGTGGTGAAAAAGAATTTTTCTGTATCACTTCCCCACTGTTGACCAAATGAGTAGAACATATAACTACCCGCCCATGACAATACACTGGCATAGTAAATACCAATAATTAATGTCACAGCGACTTGCCACCAACCCAATGATTCACCATTCATCAACTTCTTGTAAGCTGTAGGTGGGGCCTTACGGTATTTATGTCCAACTGCATAATCTAAAAATAAAAGTGGAAGACCGGCAGCAAAAATTGCAACCAGATAAGGGATTAAAAATGCCCCGCCACCATTTTCATATGCGACATAGGGAAAACGCCAAATATTGCCTAAACCTACTGCAGAACCAATAGCTGCAATAATAAAACCTGATCTGGCGCTCCAATTTTCACGTGAAGCTGTCATATAGTACCTAATCCGTAAATGGGTACACGCTTACTGCTATTGTTGATGTTATCTCGCAAGTAATTGCATACCATTAAAATTTTTTTGTTTGAATCAGAAACGGCCTTTTGAGCATTTTTTTCGAATTACAAACCCCCCCTTATTTAATATTCTTGGTTAAAGAAAGATGAAATAAAGGATGTTTAATGAATCAACAATAGCGCTTTTAATCAGATTTTTCTGTAATTAATTCAGGAAAAAACTGTGTTTCATCATTTTTTTATTCTTATTGATTAATTTTAACTCAATATGTTTATTTTTAAATCACTGCGTTAATCTAAACTAAATAATTTAAAAGGAGCGTTATGCTCCTTTTAACATAAAAAATAATTATCCTTGTTTAATCACAAGCAAACGCTCTTCTTGCATATCTCGAATTGCTGATTGAATCCCTTCTCGACCTAGACCCGAATCCTTAACGCCACCATAAGGCATATTATCTACACGGAATGATGGAATATCATTAATGATGACACCACCTACATGTAAATGATTCCACGCATACATCATTTTATTCAGACTTTGTGTATAAACGCCAGCTTGTAGACCAAATCGGCTTTGATTAATTGTAGCAATGCCTTTTTCAAAATCTTTGTACTTCTCTAGAATGGCAACGGGTCCAAAAGCTTCATCTTTATAAATTTCTAAAGACACATCAACATTTTCTAACAATATTGGATCAAATAAAGCCCGTTTAACCTGACCTTCAACTAAAACTTTGGCACCCTTCTTTACAGCTTTATCGACCCATTTTTTAAGCCTTTTAGCTTCTGCCTCCTTGATCATAGGGCCACATAAGGTCGAGTCTGAATTCGGATCGCTCGCTTTGATTTTTTTTATTTTGGAAATTAATTTCTTCTTTAAATCCGTATAAATATTTTCATGGACTAAAATTCTTTGGACACTAATACAAACTTGACCTGCATGGTTATAAGCTCCCCCAATAAGACGATCAATTAACACATCAGATATTTCAGTATCAGGTTCAATTAAAACAGCAGCATTTCCACCAAGCTCTAAGGTGACTTTTTTTCGACCTGCACGTGCTTTCATATCCCAACCGACTTCATCCGATCCAGTAAAACTGAGTAATTTGAATCGGTCATCGGTTACCAAAATATCCGCCTGTTCGCGAGGACAAGGTAAAACTGAAAATGCACCTTGAGGTAAATCAGTTTCAGCCAACACTCCTGCAATTTTTAGAGCAGAAACTGGTGTAAGTGATGCAGGTTTCAGTACGAAAGGACACCCTGCTGCAATTGCAGGTGCAATTTTATGAGCAGTTAAATTAAGTGGAAAATTAAAAGGACTAATTAATGATATAGCACCAATCGGAACATGTTTAATCATACCTGTATAACCCTGTGCAGCAGCTGTTACAGCCAATGGCATTAAACGCCCATCGTCGATTTGTGTAACAGCATCAGCAGCGATTTGAAAGGTATTTATAAGACGCTCAACTTCAGCCTGAGCTGCTTTTAATGGCTTTCCACCCTCTGCAATCAAAATTGCAGTTAATTCCTCTCTCATTTCGCCAAAGCGTTTGACACAATGTAATAAAATCTTTTGCTTTTGAAATGGTTCTAATTTTGCCATTGCCTGTTCTGCATCAATTGCAGATTGGATTGCTTTTTCTAAAGTATTTGCATCTGCTAAGGCTACTCGGGCAAATGTTTTTTGGCTAAATTTATCTTTTACCTCAAGCCATTGACCTGTTTGGGATGCTTTAGAGGCAACATAAAGAGAATAATCACACTCAATTTTTTTTTCTGAATTGGTCATCGCGTATCCTTAAATATATTCGGATTTAAAACTTTTAAATTCACTATATCATGACCTCTCAAGCAACTTCTGTTCATGAGTAATTAAGTAATATATTTTTCACTCTTACTTTTTATTATATACATGCCTCTATTGCATCTCGCATGCATTTTAGTCACTCATTACCTAAAGCATTAAAATACAACCACGACCTATTGTTTAGGCGATCATTTTTCTATGTACACAGGAACACCGATAGAAACTAATCATGCTTTATGAATTTGAGCATCAGATGGATAAAAGCGGTTGTTATAAATGTTCAAGACATAAAATTTATCGTTTATATGATTATTTTTTCAATTTTAAGATTAAAAATGTATTTAACGGATATTTTCCCGTACCCATGCCTTTCCCTTAATTTTATTTGTTTATTTTTTTCTTTTCACATAAAAAAACACCCCCTTGTATTGAAGGGGGTGTTTAGAATAATGAGCTGGCGATGACTTACTCTCACATGGGTAACCCCACACTACCATCAGCGCTAAGAGGTTTCACTTCTGAGTTCGGGAAGGG
>NZ_VPEE01000003.1:0-262311 GCF_013417345.1 Acinetobacter sp. YH16032
TGGAGAAAGTGCTGCCACTTCTTCCACAAGTTCTTTGATTTTTGCAGATTTGTCTGAATCATTTAAAGTCGCAACCAATTCGATTGGACCCTCAAGGCGTTCTAAAAGCGTTTTTAATTGAGCTGAAGTATTTTGATCTAACATTGCTAACGTCTCCAAAGGAGTAATATTTATTTGATAAAGCTATATTAGAAGAAATACAAAAATAGGTAAAACAGTTAATTTACATAAAGACTATCGAAAAATTGAATTAAAAAATCATCCAATTAAGAATGAATGATTCTTTTATGATGATCGTAACAGTACAAACTTTAACTATATCTCCAAACGTTGAGTGATCGTTTGAATTCTGCTTTTAAAACTACGAGCTAATCCAAAGAAAATAAACATTGACAATAACATGATGGTTGAGAACACCATTAATATCATCTTGACGACTTCTGAAATTTGTCGTGCCTGATTTGCCCGAGGATCTATCGCTTTTGCCCAAGGAGTAATAGATTGACCATAAACTTGTTGCTGCATTGACCATAACTGCTCTGTATTAAAACCATATTCGACAAACTGTTTTTCATTTCTTTCAGCTTGCGCAAGTCGAGCTAAATATGCAGTTGCTAGCTTGGTATCTTCAGGTTTGTGAATCAAAGCCACTTGCGCAAGGACGTAGGCTTGTATAATTGGATCGACCTGTTGTTCAGTCATGATGACAGCAATCAGACTTTCGTGAATCGATTTATCATAATGACTTAATTGATATTGTTGTTCCAAAGACTCATCATTCAAGTCATATTGAACATAGGTCAAACCTGACCAAATTAAGATGACAGCAATGAACCAACCAACAAACTTAAGTACAAATGATTGAAAGCGTACATAGAAAAAACGTATTTTCTTTAAAAAATGAACGATAAAAAAAGCACCAATGACTGAGCTAAATACTTTTAGAATGAACCAACCTAACCAAGATATCAAATTAAAAAAATAGTCAGGCTGATGTTGGTACACGTTTACGACTTCATCTAAACTATGTGGCAAATGAAGCTGCTGAACAGTTTCACTCATACCCATAAAACCATAAATCATGTCCTGATGAATAAAAAGCGACACAACTGAAATAATGAGTACACTGGTACTCAAAAATCCCCATAAATTAAGTATGCGATTTCGTTTGTACAATTCAGGCAATCTTTTCTGAATCTCAGTCTGCGCCACAAGATATTCATTGGTTTTATTCAAATTTAAACCTCAAGAAATTAGTGTTTTGGCTGATTTTGACTCGAATCCAAAACAAGTTGTTGAAGATTTCCTTGCAAAGCCTTAATACGGATTGATGCCTCTTCACGTTTTTGCATCCCTTCTTTCTGAATACTAATAACATCATTCACTGTTTTAATGAGGGTATTTTGAACATGTTCAAGTGTTTCAATGTCAATCACTGAGCGTTGATTTGCTCGAGCAGTATCTACTGAGTTCTGGTGTAATAAATCTGCATTTCGTTTAAGTAACTCATTCGTCGCATCATCAATAGTATTAGCCAATTGGACGCTATTTTTTTGTTCCTGTAATGAAATCGCTAAACTAATTTGATTTTTCCAGGCAGGAAGCGTGATATTTTTTATCGCATAAAACTTATCAACCAACATTGAATTATTTGATTGAATAATTCGAATCATCGGTAATGTCTGCATCGCAGATTGTTGCAATACCTGTAAATCACTCACTCTTTTTTCCAAGTTGTTTGCTAAGTGATTTAAGTCGTAGATTTTTTGATTAGTTTGCGCATCTTGTTCTAGCGTACTTAATTCAGCTATTTGCTCCTGAACTTCTTGTTGTTTAATTTTCCCTGCAGCAATATAAACCCCTAATTGTTTATATTCGTCCTGCACACCATCAAACATACGATCCAATGTATTTACACGGTCTTTTAACCCTTGTTGAGAGGTTTCAATTTCTTTAACTAAAGCATCTATTTGTTCTTTAGTGGTATTGAACTTTTGATCAAAACTCTGTTTAGCACCCTTAAATCGATTTAAGATACTACCCAAGAAGCCTGAACTTTTAGCAGGACTTAAAATACTGTTTGTATTGAGCTGTTGAGCCACTGTAACGACTTCATTTAACTTTTGACCTGTTGCATCTAAATCTTTATTTTTAACTAGATCCAGTAATTCATCCGTATAAGTCGCTGTTTTAGTCGCGATATTTTTCCCATATTCAGCAACCGTAGCATGATTCATATCAGCTAGTTCTTGGTGAACTGATTCGACTGCTGCAAGGTCTGACGTCGTCAACCCAATTTCTTTTAAATCTAACTTGGAAAACTTTTCCTCCGTAGAGATTAAGCTTAAGGATTCATTTTTCTTTTGAATTGGAAAATCAGACATAACACACCTTATTCTTTAATTAGTGATTTTTTTAGAGATCGAATCAGTTGTTCGCGACTTTGATCTAACTTTTCAATATCGACTGCGCCATTTTTAATTTGAGTTTGCTCAAGATGATATTGCCAAGCTGGGATTAATACTTGCTGCGCTTCACGAAAACGATCCGTCAGAGTTAATGAAAGTTGTTGAGTCAATTGCATTTGCATGAGAGAAATATCATTGTTTGCTTGTACCGACTCTAATGTTTGTATTTTTTTAGCCAATCGCTCCTCAAAGTTATCGAGTGGATGGCGATGATGAGAAAAATCTGTGTATTCTGTTAAAAATTGTCTTGCTGCTTGAATGTAGCGCGCCATTTGCTCTCTCAAACCAACTGCTTGCTGAAATCGAGAACTAGACTTTTGGATTTCAATGTGAATACGTTGGGACAGCTGATCAGCATCTAGAATGAGTCTATCTAAATCACGAATATAAGAAATTTGACCCGCACCGAACTCCAAATCCAGACCTAACCACTTTTGGAGAGCATTAAATTTTTTTTGTTTTAATTTCTTTTTGGATTGATTCAATTTTTGAATAATATCTGAAATTGTTTCGCTTAATTTTTTATTTAAAGTGGGGTCTATACCTACCAATAGAGCATTTTGTGCCTGCACAATATGTTCAGCATATAAATTAAGTTTAGACGAATCAGTCAATAAAGGAACAAGATCATGCCTCTTAATTGAGAGCAAATCCGAAGGATTAACTTCAATTTGATTTAAGGGTATAAGCTCATTAAAGGATGACATTGGTGTAATTTAAGAAAGTGATCAGCAATCTTCAAATGTAGCAATAAACTGTTCAAAATATACTAATTTTTTGCAAAATATTACACAAAATCAAACACAAAAAAAGCCAGCAAATGCTGGCTTTTTTATTAATGAGGTTTAGATTTTCTCATTCTAAGCCAACTTAAACCAATGAGTCCTAAAAGCCCAAACCCACCTAGGCTACCCCCTCCACTCGTACGAGAACTTCCAGGACCTGTTTCCGTATTTAGAACAGCTAATGTTCCCTCACCTGATGAAGCGCCGTCTGCGTCCAATACTGAGTACTTAAGATCATAGGAAAAGACATCCAAATTATTGTTCAACTGAACTCGAATGTTTCCACCATAGCACTTTTTAAAACGGTCATTAGCACATGGCTCTACCCGATCCGCGATAATTGAAACGGGATTCGGTACTCTTGCAAAATAAATTGATACCTCATCTCCATTAGCATTATGGTAAAACTCCTTTTTATTTGGAGGATTAATTGCATTTCTGTTGCCATCACCTGCATCACTCGCTTCAGCCAGTAAATTTACACTGATTTGAGTCGATTTTTTTGGATTGATTGTATATTCCACGCGTTCAGGAACAGTTGGCACGATATTGATAAAATTACCAATTAAATATGCACTTGATGTTTTTTTACTGTCGCTTTTTGAAGTAAGCGTATATGTACAGAATTCAGAGTCTCCACTCGGTGTTATGCGGCCATCTGTTCTATACATGACTATCTGCTTAAGCTGCGGTTTCCACTCACATTTCAACCGATCATCAAACTTACCTAAGAACGTTTTATCGATATCTAATTTCCCAACTCCCACAACTTCAACTTTGACATCATAATTATCAACATTAAGATGCTCAATTTTTCGCACCTTACCATCAGGAGAAACAAATTCATCTGGTAAATTCAATTTGAATGGATCGAATAATATTGGACGATATTGATTAAGATTATTTAACTCATTCAAAAATGCTTTTTGATCGGTGAGCTCCTTATTATAATAATCAATCACTTCTTCTTTGGTTTCAGGATCGGCAATAGCATCTTCGAATGCTTTAATTCTATTCTCAGTTGATTTCTTTATCTGAACCAGTGATTCATTTGCTTTACTTAAATTGGAAACAGTCAACTTTAAGGTTTCTATCGCACCAATATCGCAAGTATTGGGAGTCGCATCTAAACTGTTGAGCGAGTCCAATCCAATCCGATTAATACCTCGTTGATCAAGCAGCGAACAACCATCAGTACCAAAATCAACTAAATCTGTACCACTAGAATTAATCTTCGGAAAAAAGACAGGATGAAAGTTAGTATTCTCATCATTAACTGGTAACGATGTTGAAAACAGATCATTGATACTCAATTGACTAACATCAAGACTATTTTTTTGTGCATTTTCTGACGCTTTTTCTGGTAGATCACAGTCTATAGATGGATTACTCAGTGGAATAGCATTTGCCAATAATTCAATACCTGCTGACTCAACTTGGCTCACATCACCGTGACTATATATACAGGCTTTAGCCTGATTAAAACCTATCACATTATGATTTAAGGCTTTTGCACCTGTATTTCCATACCAAAGCACAGATCGCGCGGTATTCGCGATAATCGTATTACTATCGAGCTTCAAAATAGAATTGGGACTCAAATTTATTTGACCCCCATCTGTTAAACGATCACTAAATTGAAAAATTTGACCTTGTGTAGTATTTAATACATTGGAAGATATTGTATTTGCTTGCAATTGAGTTGTAGGTTCACCACAAAATGAGAATAAACTGTTTGAAGCTGTATTTCCATTTTCGGTAATAGACATACGGGATAAATCAATCTTACGACGTGTGAACACAAGATTATCCAAACAAGACATCGCTATAACAGCGCCTTGCTGAGCTGTATTACCACTCACCCACCCGACCGAATAACTTAAAGAGCTATCACTGTCATTCAAAAATATCGCTCCACCTCTTAATGCAGAAGAGCTAGTGATATTTACATTATATAAATCAGTCTCGCCTCCCAATAGCAAAGCGCCACCGTTGGTAGATGATTTACCATTTCTCAGCTCTATATTTCTTAAACTCAAACTCGGTCGATTTAGATTGGTCGTATTAAAAATGCGATGTGTATTTTGACCATTAATTATAGTTTTAATTTTAGTTTGCGCAGGATAACTATTTGAAATGACATTCGGTTTGGAATAATCGACAGGCTCTTTACCCCTAATAATCACTGAAGAAGTTGGCTGAAGCTCTGCATTCAAGCTATAGGTACCAGCTTCAAGCTGAATAATGTCAGTTTGTACTCGATCCGTATTACCTTTAGCACAACCTCCATAAGCTCGATTAGTCGAAGCAGCCGTCAACGCTTCTCTGAGTGAACACTTTGCATCATTAGTACCGTCTTCATCATCAAAGGTAGTGACATAAATTATTGTATCTTCAGCAGCCATCAAGGACATTGCAGAAAGGACTGCTAAGGTCAAAAAAGCTTTTCTACTTTTCAACATACGATTCCCTTATTATTTTTTTCTACGTATCGCGATTAAAGTCATCAGACCTAATACGGAGATTAGACCTAGTCCCCCACCTGAAGTTTTTACTTTATCGCTTGTATAAGTATCTCTGGGGTCTTGTTTAATGACAGTTGGAATTTCGATATAAGGATTCATTGACTCATTCAATTGACGTGTAGATACAACGACCAAAACTTTAAAATCATCAGTTCCGTGCCAATTCCCTTGAGGCGTATAAGTAAACTCCCCATTTTGGAGTAGTTCTGCTTTACCTTTACTTGGAGAATTATTTTGTTGGATGATCATACAGCCCGCTTGCCATTCTTCTTTTTTGGGATGAGGTCCGACTAAGGCATCACATTGACTAGCAGGTATTAGCTCACCATCTCCTAGAAAATCATTAATATTTAACTTAACAATTTCTCCGTAAAAGATATCCTTGCCAAATCTGCCTGAAGACGTACTTGACTGAATAAGTTCGATTGCGCCTCGATCACACAAAATACGATCCTTACGTGCGTTGCCACGCTGATCAACTGTTTCACATGATGTACCATTTGAATCTGGTCCACGATTAATGATCGGAGAATCTGTTAATTGTCGATAACTAGGCAACACTCTTGGGCGGAAATATCCTAAAGCATAGCCAGAATAGACTTTGAACGGACATAAAATGCCAGATGAATTAACATCACATTCACCTTCTACATCAGTCCCAGCTAATAATGTGCGCTCGCCCAGTTGTTCTGAAGCTGTGCCCTCACAACCAAAACCATATAAATTATTGTTTAAATTTGATTGATCTATTGCAGTCTCTACACGACAGTCTAGATTGCCATTTTTTGCAATTATATTGTTAGTAAGCAATGCCTTCTTAAACGGCGCATTAAAAATCAAGCCAAAATCATTAAAGACCAGCGTATTGTTATTAAGCGCAATACCATCCTTCACATTGATAATATAGCCCTTATTATTAAAAATTGTTGAATTGATCACTTTGGCATAATTGAGATTGGTCACCTTAGTTTCATCTTCACTCAACACTTTATGGCTATAAATTGCGAAACCTTCTGAATCTGTTGTTTTATTACCTTTAATAACAGAAGCACTAATGTCAAAATCAGGAAATTCACTATACAAAACAGCACCTTGTTGTGCTTGATTGTTTTCCAATAACGAATTAACTAGATTCACTCGCGCGGAACGAATTTTGCTAGTTTCGGATTCAATAAATGATTCAACATTATAAATCGCACCACCAAAATTTGCTTTGCCATTGATAAGATGGCTTTTATCAAATTTTAGCCGTTCATAATTGAGAATTAACCCACCTTTGTCTTTGCATACAGATGCGGCACAACCTTGAAAGGTAATTTCGTAAAATTCCACACCAATTGCAGCATCTCTAATTTCATCATCAGCTTTAGGACGAATTCGCTCAATATGGAAAATTCGATCAGTACCCTTCATTGTTATGACGGCATTTTTTGTACCAGGAATATCGTCAACAATGGTAGTTTCATACTGCGTTCTAAAAACCATCGGTTTAGAGATGCGAACTTGCTCGTTTAGGAGATATTCTTTCGTAGATAAGATAATATTATCTGTGGCATCTTTACCACCACAGCCATTGAGACCTGCTTCAGGTTTACCCTGATTAATATATTCAATTGCTTCACGCAACGAACATTGATCATCATTTTTGGTGATATCTTCAGTGGTCGTAACCACAATATCTGCACTGAATACATGCCCTGTTGCACACAACAATACAAGACCTAAGCCCCGTCTGAGCATTACCATCTCCTTAATTTTTCTTTATTTTTTAAGTAGCGAACTTTAATTATGTAGCGCTATTTGTCCATTTTGACTAATCTGTCACAAATTTTTAGAATTCTCAATTATTTTTAAGTAAAAAATTGCCGAGTTCAGATAAAGTCTACATTTTGAGTTTTGAATAACATTTAAAAAGCATTTAAGCACTATACTGATCGATGAGCGCGTAGATTTGCTTAAGGGTTGCGTTGGATAACTTAACTTTTTCACCCTGTAGTAACTTTGATAATTGATCAACCGTTTGTAATAAGGTACTGGTCTGTATCGGGCCATTGGTCAGCAGATAATCAATAATTAAAGGATCAAAATGCACACCTTTACGATCCAACACAGAATGTAATAAGGCATAGCGGTCAGCATAGGATTGACCTGTTGGCACTTTAACACTCACCGCTTGAGTTAATCTCGACTGAAGATCTGGTAATTCAAGTTTCAGTTCAATTGGCGCAGATCTAGATGAAAAGACTAGTTGTCCTCCACCATCATTATTATTATTTATTAAGTGAAATACCGCTTTTTGCCAATGCGGTACACCACTGATCGCTTCAATATCATCTAGTGCGACCAAATCATAACGATCCAATGAAGTAATCGCCTCAATTGGAGCATCCAGCAATTCTAGCAATGACACTTTAATTGCAGATTTCCCCACATCTAGATATGAGTCACATATTGCAGTTAATAAGTGACTCTTACCTGTGCCCGCACCGCCATAAAGGTAAAATCGATTCATTAATCCAGCATGAAGTTGGCGAACTGCATCAATGACGGGTCCCCAACCTGGGCCGGAAAAATCACTGATCCGTGCATCAAGTTGAGGTTCTATATCAAGTTGCAGTTGCCGCATAAATGCTTGGTCACCTTAAGGTTCTTTATTTTGTTTCTGCACATCGATTTTTTCAGATGTTGCAATATCTTGTTGATTATTGATTGATTGTGGTTTGAGATCAAGCTCAATATCAACCTGATCGGTTTGGATTGTAATTTCACCACCACCATGATCAGCTAAGGCAACAGCTGGCGTACCATAAATTGTACTCCTTTCATAAGTGTCACGTGCATGTCGGAGCAGTACCACGATTACAGCTGCAACAGGTAATGCAATCAACATACCCAAGAAACCAGCCAATTGTGCACCAGCCAATACAGCGAATACGACCGCTACTGGAGAAAGACCAATTTTATCTCCCAATAAGAATGGCTGAAGCACATAACCTTCAACAGCTTGCCCTACCATGAACACCACTGCAACTAAAAGGAGTTGAGTCCAATCCATACCAAATTGGAAGAAAGTTGCGATCACGGCAGCAATAATTCCTACTGCAAATCCTAAATATGGGATGATACTTGCCAAGCCTGCAATCATGCCAATAATCAAACCAACTTCCAGACCAATCAGTTGTAAACCAACGGCATAAACAATCCCCAAAAGGATCATCACGAGGAATTGTCCTTTTACAAATGCGCCTAGTACGCTATGGCATTCACCTACGATTTCAAGCGTTGAAGCTTCATAAGGACGTGGAATGAGTCGACGCAAACTATTGAGCATTCGATCCCAATCTAAGAGGAAATAAAATGCAATAATTGGAATCAGTACAATTGTCCCACCAATCTGAATAAAATTCAGACCAGATTGTGCCAATTTGAGTGCCATCGCTTGGATACTGTCAGCACTATAATTGGTTTGAACATACTCCATAACAGCTGCTGAAATCTGATCTACATCTAATTCTAGTGGCACTATATTGAAAGTATCTGATAACCACGGTAAGAAGCTAAAATTTACCCAATGAACTACTTTCGGGATACTGGATTTAGCATACATCAGCTGTTCCCAAATTAATGGAACCAAATACCACATTGCCCATGTGATCACGACACCAATACCAATAAACACCAAACTGATAGACAACCAACGAGGTAAACCTATCTTATGCAATCGATCAACCAATGGACTGAAAAGATAAGCTATTAAAAATGCACCAATAAATGGGATTACGACCGGTTTTAATAAGTATAAAATCCAGAGAAATAAAGCTATCCCTGCAAGGATAAAAACACGGCGTAGGGTACGATCTACCATAGAAACTCGCCTTTTTTAAGATTATTCGTTATGTAAAGGAAAATATTTTAGTAAAGATAACATTTTAGTGCATAAATAACATAAGAGTTTCGTATATTCGGGTTATAATCCCCGCGCGAATGCGGAGACTTCAATATGAGCAACTCAACTTCTACCCCAAACACTGGTTTAAGCTACAAAGATGCAGGTGTCGACATTGAGGCGGGCGACGCGTTAGTCGATCGTATCAAATCTGTCGCTAAACGCACGACTCGTCCTGAAGTAATGGGCGGTCTTGGTGGCTTCGGTGCACTTTGTAAAATTCCTAAAGGTTATGAAGAACCTGTTCTCGTATCTGGCACAGACGGTGTTGGTACAAAATTACGTTTAGCATTGAATTTAAACCGTCATGACACAATTGGTCAGGATTTGGTTGCAATGTGTGTGAACGATTTACTTGTCTGTGGTGCTGAACCACTCTTCTTCCTTGATTACTACGCAACTGGTCACCTCAATGTTGATGTCGCAGCAAATGTAGTGACAGGTATCGGTCAAGGTTGTGAGCTTGCTGGATGTGCATTGGTCGGTGGTGAAACTGCTGAAATGCCAGGCATGTATGAAGGTGAAGATTACGATTTAGCTGGTTTCTGTGTAGGTGTTGTAGAACAAAGTAAAATTATTGATGGCTCTAAAGTTAAAGCTGGTGATGTATTAGTTGGTGTTGCTTCAAGCGGCGCACACTCTAATGGCTACTCTCTTCTTCGTAAAATTTTAGATGTAAAAAATGTTGATTTAACTCAAATTGTTGATGGTCGTCCACTTGCTGATGTGGCAATGGAGCCAACTCGTATCTACGTTAAACCAATTCTAGAGCTTCTCAAACAGGTTGATGTTCACGCGATGGCACACATCACAGGTGGCGGTTTACCAGGTAACTTACCTCGCGTATTACCAAATGGTGCTCAAGCTGTAGTAAACGAATCTTCTTGGGAATGGCCTGAGCTGTTCAAACTTCTTCAACGTGAAGGTGGTGTAGAACAATTTGAAATGTACCGTACATTCAACTGTGGCGTAGGTATGGTTCTAGTTGTTGATGCTGCTGAAGCTGATAAAACAGTTGAAATCTTAAATCAACTCGGCGAAAAAGCATGGACAATGGGCCACATTGTTGACAATGCTGAATCTGTCGAAGGTGCAGACGAAAAAATTCGTGTGATCTTCGCTTAATCAGTTTATTGTTAAAACATGATTAAAATTGCTGTTTTAGTATCAGGTAACGGATCAAACCTACAAGCACTAATTGATGCAAACCTTTCAGGTCAAATTGTCGGTGTGATCTCGAATAAACCTGCTGCTTACGCACTTGAGCGTGCTGCTCATGCCAACATTGCAACTGCAGTGATTGAACATAAAAACTTCCCAGATCGTGAAGCGTTTGATGATGTTATGCACCAGCAACTGCTCGACTGGGAAGCTGATCTTGTGGTTTTAGCGGGCTTTATGCGCATTTTAAGTGCTAAGTTCGTTAAAGCATGGGAGGGTAAAATGATCAATATCCATCCCTCTCTGCTGCCCAATTACAAAGGAATGCATACACATCAACGTGTATTGAATACTGGTGATCTATGGCATGGTTGTACAGTACATTATGTCACTGCAGAACTAGATGCAGGTCAAGCACTAGCTCAAGGCGTACTCAAAGTTTCTCACCATGATAATGTTGAATCTTTAGCAGATCGTGTACATCAACTTGAACATTTAATTTTTCCTCAAGTTGTAGAATGGATTTGTAATCAAACCATTCAAGTCACATCCGAAGGCGTGCACTATAAAAATCAAATTTTGAAAGGTCCAATACAGTTCTGTCATATTTGATTTAAAAAACGCAGCTTAGGCTGCGTTTTTTTGTGGCGTCAAAATAGTTTTTAAATGCGCAGCCAATTGATCAGGATGTTCAAGTGGGAACATGTGTCCACCTTCAAAAATACTAAAAGGCACACCAAACTTTTTCCTCACTTTATGAGGGAATTTACGTGCTAAGAATGGACCTTGAGAAGCAACAATTAATTGACTTGGAACTTTGAGCTTAGGTTGAGGCAGCCACCATAATGAAGGATTGGTTCTAAAAATATCCACTTCAATAGATTTTGGAATCGCCAACTCAACGCCGCCACGCGTTGGATCTTCAACTAATGCAAATTGAATATAGTCATTAAAACATTGCTCATCAAATGCTGCATATAGGGCTTTTGGTCGAAGTAATGTTGCAGCTTGCTCTCTACTATCCCAATGATCACGTCGACGTTTAGACAATGCCGCTGGTGACATTTGATCCACTGCTTTTAACTTCAAAGACTTTGCAATATGCATAGCAAATGATTCTAGCCCCATAATAAGAGGTGGATCGAGAAGAATAGTTTGACTAAAAAGTTCTGGGCATTTCAAAGCAGCTTTGAACGTCAAAACTCCTCCTAAGGAGTGCCCGATACCAATCACTTTACGACCATGGGATTTCTGAACAATATTATCAATCACTTGCTGTGTCATACTTTCCCAGTGTTGATCTACAGGATAACGTTGATCAACACCAAGATTGGTCGTATAAATCACATCGAATTGATCAGACAAAGCATCAAAAAATTTTTGATAAACTTTCGATGGAACCCCGTTGGCATGAGCAAAATGGATCAATGGTTTCATTGGATTCGATTCACCTGCTCAGATTGAATCTGCTTGGAAATTGAAGAAGCAAAACCTTGACCAAATTCACTTCCAAGTCGTCCAATCACAGAATCAAAGGGGCTACGTTGAATAGTATAATCTACCGTTTTTTCGACTTTTAATTCGCGTTTCAGTGTGTGAATACTGCCAATCCGATCTGCGATACCGAGCTTCACAGCCTGCTCACCAGTCCAAAACAAACCTGAAAATATAGCAGGATCTTGCGATTTCAATTTATTGCCACGACCTTTTTTAACTGCATCAATAAAATGTTGATGAACATTATCCAATACACCTTGTACGTGTGCACGTTGTGCAGGATCAACTGGTTGTGTCATCGACAATAATGCTTTGTTCTCACCTGAAGTCATGGTGCGATCTTCAACGCCAAGTTTTTGCATCAAACCACTCACTCCATAGTTTGGCATAATGACGCCAATTGAGCCGACTAAACTTGATGGATTAACAATAATTTCATCCGCTGCAGACGCTATGTAATAAGCACCTGAAGCACCTGTGTCACCAATTAATGCATAAAGTTTTTTATCTTTATAAACCGACTTTAAATATTGGATCTCTTGCCAAATTTCATCAGACTGAACTGGAGATCCACCCGGAGAGTTAATATTTAAAACAACAGCTTGCGATTGCTTGCTTTCAAATGCTTTTTTCAAACCTTTGATCGTATCTGCACTATTCACACTTTGCTGGTCTGCAGCAATCGTTCCTACAATATCGACTGTAGCAATATGCTGTGATGACACCGCACTATCAGTGGAAGTCGTTGAACAACTTTTCCCCATGACCAAAACTATAAACAACAGATATGCGAAAGTAAGAAATTTAAAAAAGATTCCCCAACGTCTTGCACGTCTCTGTTCTTCTACAGATGCGAGAACAGCTTTTTCTAAAATTTGCCATTCTTTTCCGTTCGGTTGGTTATTTGGTTTTTGATTTTCATTTTGTGGTTCAGGCGGCCAAGCGGACATACATACCATCCAAATTAAATTTAAGCTAACATTATATACAAGGAATGAGGTCAAACTATTTATAAGTCAAGATTTAACATATAATAAACCCAAATCACAATATTCTATGAACTTACCAAATTTTGAATCTAATGCCTGAAACCAAAACATCGACCACAACCCGCCTGTTAAATTTCTTCAGTCGCCGTCCGATTCGTTTTTCTCGTTTTTTTGCAAAAATGCTTGCAGGGCTGATTAATACGCTAAAAATTACAAAAACTACGAATACCATCCGCCTCAATATCGACATTTGCTTACCGCATCTTTCTGATGAAGAAAAACATTTAGTGACTCGTGCAGCGGTAAGAAACGAACTTCAATCTTATATGGAATTTTTTAGTATTTGGGGAAGCTCAAACGAAACCAATATTTCACGAATACGCAATGTCACTGGTGCTGAATATTTTCATGAAGCAATGGCTGAAAAGAAAGGTATTATTTTACTCGCACCACATTTTGGTACATGGGAAGTCATGAATGCGTGGTTCGCACAATATACTAAGATGACCATCATGTATAAACCCATCAAGAATGAAGAAGCAGATCAATTTGTGCGCCAGGCTCGTAGTCGAGAACAAGCAACTTTAGTCCCTACAGATGAGAGTGGTATAAGACAAATTTTTAAAGCCCTTAAATTAGGGGGGACAACTGTGATTCTTCCAGATCACAATCCTAAACACGGTGGTGAAATGATCGATTATTTCGGCATACCACTCGAGTCCAGTAATTTAAGTGCCAAACTCATCCAAAAAACTAAAGCCAAAGGCCTTTTGGTCTATGCAATTCGCAATGAAACTGAAGATTTTGATGTATTTATTGAACCAATGGATGCTTCGATTTATGAAGGCACTCCCGCTGACGGAACGTTAGTAATTCACCGTGCAATAGAAAGCCTGATTCATCGTTATCCTGAACATGCTCATTGGAGCTATAAACGTTTCCGTGCAAATCCTGATCTACATAACATTTATCGTATCCCTGCAGAACAAGCCAGAGTAAAAATAGAGCAAGTCAGAAAAGCAAGTTAATCTATGGGGATATTCCGAGTTAACCACGCTTTTTGATCTCGATGATATCGAAATTGTACATCTCTGTTTTTATCGAAGGTCATTCGAATACTGCCCTTCGATTGGGTATCGAGTAGCGGAATATTAAGCGCTTTTAAACGCTCTTTGACAACAGGATGTGGATGATTATAGCGGTTATCAAAACCAGCCGATGCAATGGCAATTTTAGGTTTGGTATTTTTTAAAAAGTCGTAAGATGAACTATGTCGACTGCCATGGTGTCCTAAGATTAAAATATCTACTCTAAGTTCAGGATACTGCTTTAAAATACGATACTCTGTCTCCCACCCTGCATCCCCCATAATCAGAATATGCTTAAAATCGTTAGCATAGGGTAATGTCAGATACATTACGCACGAAAGCTCATTACGATTTTGACTGACAAAATTTAATTGTGATTCAACTGGTGAAAGAAATTGTATATTGATCTTACCCAATTGTACCTGTTGATGCTGTCGACAATAATCAAATTCAACATACTGAAACCTATCATCTTTTTCATTTGAGATAACTTGATCAATTTGTATATGTTTTCCAATAGTGCGGTATGCTCCAGCATGATCTTGATCAAGATGACTGATAAAAACTTGATCTAATTTTGATATGCCACGTTGAATTAAGAAAGGGACAACTACATTTTCTCCGATACTAAATGTATTCTCATCAAAGCTCCCGCCTGTATCAACTAAAGCAGTTTTCCCTGATGACTGTAAGAGTATGGACTGCCCCTGCCCTATGTCCAAAATTTCAATGATATCGTATCCATCATCACGTTTAGGCATCAGCAATGCCACACCTAATACGGGTATCCATAATCGAGGGATTACATTCTTTGGCATAAAGAACATGAATACTGCCAATGCGAGCAAAAACATTTGTGCTTTCGTTAACGCTACCCATTTCAATGGATTGTCTAATATTGCTCCCAGCTTAGTCAGTAGCACCAAAAGAACCGATATCAATACATCAGCCAGATGAAATAAAAATTGACCAACAAAAGGAATAAAGCTGAGACAATAGCCCAGTACTTCCAATGGCACGATCAAGGTCCCAATCATTGGAACAGCAACTAAATTAGCAAATGGCGCAAATAAAGAAATCTGTTGAAATATCAGTAGAGTGAGTGGTATCAGTGCAATAAATATTTTCCATTGGGATTGCAAAAGTATTTTAAGATACATTTTTGCTTTATCTATAAAACGATGCTTATTGATTAAAGCAGTGTTTTGCTGTTCATGAACGATCGTTTGGTATACACGAATCAAAATCAAACATGCGCCGTACGAAAGCCAAAATGCAGCAGATAAAATACTAAAAGGGTCTAAATAGAGCATTAAGCTTGCACTGATAAGTAATAGTACAAAAGGCTTAATCTTAAATTTAAATAAAATAGCGATACTAATTAGACAAACTGACAATGTAGTTCTTAATGCAGGAATTTCGAGCCCTGAAAAAAAACTATAAATAATTACCCCACATACGAAAGGGATTAAAAGTAAATATGGTTTGGGAACTTTTAGAAAAATATGAGGACGAAAAATTGATACAAGATACCCCATGAACCATGATAATAAGCCAGCAAAAATTAGAACATGTGGACCTTAAATAGCCAATAAATGCGTAATGCCTAGTTTTTTAAATAATTCTTCTTGTTGCTCCGTCAGTAGACTCTTATCACCTGTGAGTAACGCGACTAGCAAACCCTTATTCCTGAATACTCCCTGTTCGATATCATCCCTAAAAGCTAAACGTGCTTTTTCAATGCTCAGGCTCAATCGTGCGATAAGGCTCCGATGCACATCGGTTGAAGATAAATAACCTTCAGAATATAACACCGCTTCACTTACAGGTACGATCCAATCTACACGCATTGTTCCAGCTATATTTTGCTGCAACAACCATTTCTCTTGATCAAAGACCCCATCTACTGCATAACTATGTGCGGGTCTTAATTTTCCCGTAACTTTATAATAGCGCCCTAGTTCTAATGTCGTATCAAGTTTTGACTCTCGCAAATATAATAATAGCGTTTGAGATTGTCCTTGCTTCTTGTCGATCACTTGCGCACGCTGCTGTATTGATCGACCTTCCTGATCCATTTTCAGCTGATTAATTTTATTGATATAAACAACTATTTCTTTTTCTTCAATATATTGAACACGTTTATCTAAACAATCGTGTAAGGCTGTTTTTGCATGTTGATGCCCCAAAACAAATGTGATCAGACAAATTCCCGTTAGCACAAGCATTCTTGATGATGACTGGACAATACTTGAGGTGTGAGGATAAATGAATCGATCAGGTTGCCTTATTAATCGTAAAAAGTAACCCATGATCAAAATGATACTTGCCATACCCAGCAAGAGAGTTGAATATTCAGCTTCACCCTGAAAGCTGATCGTAGCAACACCAATGATCCAAAAGATGAGAATAAATATTAAAAACATCTAACTTTTATGTTTATTTTTCTTAAATAGATTAAAGCCCACCTAAGTGGGCTTTAACAAGACTGTTAATCGGATTTTGAGCCTATACCCACAATCCATCTTGCATATGCAAAATCTTATCAGCAGTTTGTGCGAGCTGTTCATCATGGGTCACGATGAGCATTGCCATATTAAATTCTTTACGCAGATCGGAAAGCAATTCAAAAATTGTGACGGCAGTTTTACGATCTAAATTTCCAGTAGGCTCATCTGCCATCATCAATTTAGGTTGAGCCACTAAAGCTCGTGCAAGCGCAACGCGTTGTCGCTCACCGCCAGATAACTCACCTGGTTTATGCGTTAAACGATGTGATAAACCCACTTTATTCAACAAATATTCTGCACGTTCTTTTACTTCTTTAAAATTTGCATCTTTACGTAACATCAGCGGCATTGATACATTTTCTAAAGCCGTAAACTCAGGAAGTAAATGGTGAAATTGATACACAAATCCGAGGTGTTCATTACGTAGGAAACCGCGTTCAGCTTCGCCTAAAGTGTCAAAACGCTGCCCATTAAGCATCACTACACCTTCGGACGGACGATCAAGCCCCCCTAATACATGTAACAGCGTACTCTTACCCGAACCACTTGATCCAACAATTGAAACAAATTGTCCTTGCTCAACAACTAAATCCAATCCCTTAATCACTTCAACAGTTGATTTACCATCTGTAAAATGTTTATGAATATTTTTGGCTTCTAAGACAATATTACTCATAGCGTAAAGCCTCTGCTGGTTGAACTTTAGCAGCACGCAGCGCTGGATAAATTGTTGCAAGGAAACTTAGCGCTAGTGATAAGCTAACAATCACCACCACATCTTGCCAACGTAGATACGATGGTAAATAGTTAATGAAATATGCATCGAATAAATTTAGTCCAAAAGCGGTGTTCAGCCAGCCAATAAATCCACTGATGCTCGTTGCAAAGATGATACCTAGTGCTGCTCCTGCCAGTGTTCCTACAACACCAATCACCGTACCCTGTACCATAAAAATCTTAGTGATCGTTGCTGGTGAAGCACCTAAGGTTCTTAAAATAGCAATGTCGGATTTTTTATCAGTAACCACCATCACCAATGAAGATACAATATTAAATGCTGCAACCAAGACAATCAGGAAAAGTAAAAGGCTGACCATTGCTTTTTCCATCTGAATGGCACTAAAGAGATTGCCGTGCGTATAAGTCCAATTTGATGGATAGAAATTGCCTGGTAAATCCATAACAACTTCTTCAGCGACTTGTGGTGCTTTGAAGATATCATCTAGCTTCATACGGATACCTTGTGCACCATCCGGCAGTCTCAACAGTGTCGAAGCATCATTTAGCGCGATGTAACCCATCATCGAGTCCACTTCCGCACCAATACTAAAAATACCGACAATTTTAAAACGTTTAAATCGTGGAACAACGCCAGCGGGTGATGGTGTCGCTTCAGGTAATACCAATGTTACATTGTCATTGAGACTTAAACCTAAAGCATCCGTCATCTGCTTGCCCAAAACAATCCCGAACTCACCTTTCTTTAATGAGTTGAGGTCGCCTTGAACCATATGATTTTGAATAATAGATACATTTTTTTCATAGTCAGGCTCAATACCCGTGACCATTATCCCTGCAACCTGTCCTTGGGCTGTTAACATCCCCTGCAACTGTGTAAAAGGTGCAACACCCGTCACATGTTCATGTTGGTCTATTTTCTTTGCAAGCTTAGGCCAGTCTGTTAGAATTTGTGTAGAGGAAACAGTCGCTTGAGGTACCATTCCCAAGACACGGTTTTTTAATTCACGATCGAAACCGTTCATTACAGATAACACAGTAATGAGAACAGCGACGCCCAAAGTCAGACCGATCATGGAAACTAAAGCAATAAAAGAAATAAAGTGATTACTTCGCCGTGCGCGAGTGTATCTCAACCCTATATACAGCGAGATCGGTTTAAACATACCATCTAGTCCGAGGTGTTTTAATGGAAAATCTTCAGCATCAAAGTGGCAATATTGAAAGACGCGTCATGTCACGTATTGATGCTGCCTTAAGAATAAATTATCAGATCATCACTAAAGATGTCGCTTTGAATGATCCCTATGATTCAAATTTTGTACTACCGCGCTATTTTCTCTTACTTGCAGAATTAGATCAATTTGATCATGCGCTTATGTACGAATTAGAACAATTAAATCAAAAAGATCAACAAATTGCTCGGATATTATCCTTATTTAATCAAAAATTAAACCTGATTACGGGCTCACTTTACGACTCTATTGTACAAACCATGTTACCAGTACCTACTCAAGTCAATTTGTCTGAAACAGGTTTTAGTTTTTATGCTGAGCAACATATCCCTGAACAAACCTATATACACATCACATTGAGTCACCCTGAAAATGATTTTCATATCGCTGCAACTGCACAAGTTGTCTACAGCAATCAAGAAGAAAATGGGCTGTTTAGAACCGGTGCATATTTTCTAACGTTACATCCCCAAGACAAAGTAAAGTTAACAGAAGCCTTGAAGCATTTAAAAAACTCACAAAATCGCTGAGCATCCAACTTAAGGCTTTAATACTTTTTGTTTAAATTTCCGATTCGCTTCTATATCCCGATAAAAATACATAAACAATCCCAGAAGTAGGATCATTGCTCCCAGTATCATACCTAGTGTTAATTTCTCATGATTAAATGCAGCGCCTATACCAAGTGCTAGAACTGGAGTCATTACATTTGTAAGGGACAATGTGGTGGGTTGTATTTTTTTGACCAAGTAAAAATAGCAAAACATCGCGACTAATGAAGCCATGACGACAGAATATAGGATCGCAAGTAATGACTTCATTGAAGGTAATTCAGTAGGTAAATATTTCCATATAAATGGCACAATTAAACATGCAACAAAGGTAGAAACAAGTATTGAACCTGTCGCCTGTGCCATCGGTGCTACATCAGCATTTATTTTTTTTACCCAAAAAATTGACATTGCGTATGAAAAAACGCTAAGCAACATTAAACCAATTCCAATGGGATGGATATGTTGTGATGATCCAGTAAAACTGATCACTACGAGCCCAGTAATCGCGACGATCATTCCTAACCATTGCAGCTTATGCAAATCTTGTTGAAAGATAAATTTTCCAATAAGCCCTGCCATAATTGGTGCTAATCCAAACATCAGTGCAATCATGCCAGAACTTAGATAATCAGTAGCTACATAAGTAAAAAATTGTGAACCAATCAAGCTAAATGAACCAGCAAAATAACTATGCAATGCAATTGAATTTAAAGGAAATTTTACCTTTAAAACAATGAGAAGCAATGCCGCGATAGGCAGTGCCAAGCCTAATCGAATCACCAATGCCCACATTAAATAAATATCTTCTACACTCCACACAATCGCAAGTGGAGTTGTTGCCCAGATGATGACCAATAAGGCATAAATGAGCATAAGTTTAGATTTTTCTGGCATGTGAACTCGATTGATAAGATAAATCAGGCAGTTTTTCTTTTTTGTTTTTGAATCGTTTGATCCAAAGCACTTGAAAATTCACGCTTATCTCTTTCTGAAATTGGTGGTGGTCCACCGGTTTGAACTCCAGCCCCTCTCAAAGTTTCCATGAAATCACGCAAATGTAATCGTGCCTTAATATTAGCTTCTGTCCAAATTTCACCACGTGGATGAATTGCAACGCCACCCTTTTCGATGACTTGAGCTGCTAGAGGAATATCCTGCGTCATGACAATATCATGCTCTTTCATACGTTCGATAATTTCTTTATCAGCTTGATCTGCTCCACTCATCACCTGTATTGAATTAATACGAACAGAAGGAGTTATTCCTACATTTTGATTGGCGACAAAAGTTACTTCAAGTTGATAACGATCAGAAGCTCTTAAAATGACTTCACGCAAAATTTTAGGTAATGCATCAGCATCCACCCAGAGTTTAAATGGCAACACGCCTCTTTCCTTCGTTGTCTTACCACGTCATCTTATCAAATTTTACAGATGGCTGGTTTGATATGATGAATATAAAGCGGATCGTTTTTTTATAGTGAGGACCTTCTCTCCATGTTATTTAAATACATGAAAAATCTTATTGTTGTCAGTTTAATCAAAATTAAAACTAATTGATTGTTTTTGCTTAATGTATGAACGATTAAAACTTTTTTTGATACGAAGCTTTTGACAATTGAAATGTCTATCCTTAATATACAAGCACCTCGCAACGTCCCTATCGTCTAGAGGCCTAGGACATCGCCCTTTCACGGCGGTAACCGGGGTTCGAATCCCCGTAGGGACGCCATTATCGTTTCATACGATCACTCAATATTCAAAATTACTATTATTTCATTGAAGAATTGTAGTTTTTCACTACAATAACTCGCTTCATTTGTTTCGAATTTTCAATCCTATGCACTCATCTCCGAATGATGCTTCGCATCAGGGCAATTCTGCGCCTTTACAACGCGCTATGAGTACTCGACATCTGGTTATGATTTCGCTTGGCGGCGCAATCGGAACTGGACTTTTCTTAGGTTCGGGTGAAGTCATTGCACAAACGGGGCCTGTAGGTGCCATTATTTCTTATATCCTTGGCGGGATTATCGCCTACATGGTTATGCTGTGTTTAGGTGAGCTTGCCGTCCATATGCCTGAGTCTGGTTCGTTTGGTGCTTATGCCAAAAGATATATTGGACCAGGAACAGGCTATACCATCACTTGGTTATATTGGTTAACTTGGTCGGTTACATTAGGAACTGAGTTTACAGCCGCCGCCCTCCTCATGCAGGAATGGTTCCCAGATAGTTCCATGTGGATGTGGACTATAGTCTTTGGTGTATTCGTATTTGTTTTAAATATGATTTCCACAAAATGGTTCGCAGAATCTGAATTTTGGCTGGCCTTAGTTAAAGTTATTACTGTTGTTGCATTTATTCTCTTAGGCCTACTCGCAATTTTTGGTGTAATTGGCTATCAAGGTTACGAAGCGGCGCCTTTATTTAGCAATTTAACTGCACAAGGTTGGTTCCCTGAAGGTCTATTCCCAATTTTTGCTACGATGCTTATCGTAAACTTCGCATTCTCTGGAACAGAATTAATTGGGGTTGCTGCTGGTGAAACTAAAGACCCAGCTAAAAATGTTCCTAAAGCGATTAATACAGCGATTTTTCGTCTGTTGATTTTCTTCGTAGGTACAATCATTGTAGTAACGTCACTTCTTCCACATCAAGAAGCTGGCTTAGCTGCTGAAGGTGTGAGTAGCTCTCCATTTGTGACTGTTTTCCAGCATATTGGTATTCCCTATGCAGAAGATATCATCCGTTTTGTAATTATTACCGCTTTATTATCAGCTGCTAACTCTGGTTTGTTTGCTGCGTCACGCATGATGTGGTCTTTATCTTACAAAAAGCAGCTCCCTGCAGTATTTTCTAGAGTGAATGCACGTGGTATCCCCTATGTTGCAGTGATCGTGACAATGATCGGTGGGTTACCAGGCTTATTGTCAGAACAATTCGCACCTGAGACTATTTTTACCAATTTATTAGGTATTGCTGCGTTTACAATGGTCGTTGTGTGGATGAGTATTTGTTTAAGCCAATTTAATTTCAGACGCGATTGGTATAAGCAAGGGCGCAAAAAAGAAGAGCTGGGCTTTGCTGCTCCATTATTTCCAATTGTCCCAATCTTAGGTTTTGTGTTCTGTTTTATCACATGCTTAAGTATGGTATTTGATCCAAGTATGCGTATTAGCTTTTTCGGGTGTTTAGCGTTCATTGCTGTATGCTATGCCAGTTATTACCTGTTTTATCACGATAAATCTTGATTTTGAAATAGCGACTTCGGTCGCTATTTTTTACTTAGACAGTTCCTATTTTTCCAATGCTTTTCTAATATTTCTTGGAGATTTGATCTAAATTTAGCCTTTAAATTCAATATTGTTTTATTTTCATACGAACACACCATTTTTTTAATTTTTTTGCTGAAATGCGTTTGACACCCCCCTATTTTCACCCTATTATACGCCCACCTCTGAAACGTCCCTATCGTCTAGAGGCCTAGGACATCGCCCTTTCACGGCGGTAACCGGGGTTCGAATCCCCGTAGGGACGCCAATTTTCAGAAGTAGATTTTATTAAGTCCCTATCGTCTAGAGGCCTAGGACATCGCCCTTTCACGGCGGTAACCGGGGTTCGAATCCCCGTAGGGACGCCATTAATTTCAATTGAAATAACATGGTTTAAAATATATTTCTGCACTGTCCCTATCGTCTAGAGGCCTAGGACATCGCCCTTTCACGGCGGTAACCGGGGTTCGAATCCCCGTAGGGACGCCATATTCGAGATGATACATCTCATAAAAAAGCCCAAGCATTTAAGACTTGGGCTTTTTTTATAACTTAGTCACCCTAAAAATCGAACACAAAATAAACAACATTATCATCTTTGCAGGTTATGGTGGTTTAAACCCTTAATAACGCTTGGAGAAGATGATGTTGGACAACACCGTACTTAATCCCCTAGCATCCCCATCACAATTAAATACATTTAGTCCTAAAACAAATAAAGACTGGGTTGAGTTTTTTTTAGACCCTAAAGTGAATCGTGAATGTAAAACAGAATATGCTGAAACCTATGTTCTTTCACTATTCGATCAACTCAATACAACTCATTTATCGTGGATTGATCAGGTAGACCAAGTTAGGCAACATATACAACACGAACATGATCAAACTTGTTCTAAATTTCAAAGTTATCTAGATCAACGAAAATCAGGCCTTGGGCGTGACTACTTTCCAACCATCTCTCATGCTTTAGAATTTTTATATAAAGTTGCTCCAGTTAAATATGTAGATGGCTCCTGGCTATATTCATCTCTTACGCACCCCTCTCTGTTTGAAAGCAAAGATCTAAGCTATATCTACTTAGAAGAACTTGGCTTGGGAGATGCTAAAGCAAATCATGTTTGCATGTATCAAAGCTTACTGCGACATTTCGAGCTTGAACCGTACATTAATTATTTAGATGCTATTTATTTTGAACAAGCCGCTGTTCAACTTGCTCTCGCATATATACCACATGATTTATTTCCACTGGTAATTGGATTTAACTTGGGTTATGAACAATTACCACTACACCTGTTAATCACCAATTATGAGTTAGCAGAACTTGGAATTGATCCTCATTATTTTAATGTTCATATTACAATTGATAATGCACACAATGGACATGCTGAAAAATCAATACAGGGATTTATTGATCATTATCATCAAGCTCAAGATAAATCAAAATATCTTGAATTGGTGAAAACGGGTTTCCAAATGAATGATCTTGGCTTGAGCTCAACAAATATCATCCAAGAAATTGATCTGACTCAAAGCGTTTATCAACTTCTGCAAAGAAAAGCAGTTGTCGGTCAACATATCCATAACCAAAAATGTCAATTTAATGGCAGATCAATTAACGAATGGCTCGCTCAACCTGAATTAATATCTGAATTTATTCAAATCTTAATTGATAAACAATGGATTATTAAAAACAGGCCTGTCGAAGAAAGTCGTTTTTGGAAACTTATTCACGATAGTGATGGCAAAATGTTTGGTGTGTTTAATGCAACTGAGAAAATGCTGATCAAAGACTGGATTCAAGGGGAATCATTAACTGTTCGTTTAAAAAGAATGCCTGTAACAGGAGATCAAAACTGGCTATCAAAATACAATAATCAACATGAACTTGAACAGATCAAACATCAATGTCATTCATTAGATGATACAAACGATAAACTAGCATTGTTAATTCCATATCTCTCACCTTACTATCATCCACGAGCGATCGGATTATGGGCAACCCAAGAAGTCTCTAAGTTACTTTTCCCTTTTCAAACACTTGCGCTTTAGTTTTAACTCGCCGCATAAAATAAGGAGCCATAAAGGCTCCTTATATATATAGATTCACACTATGCAGATTTTCTTGAATTAACTTTACCTTGAATGATAGCCTTCACATTTCCTTTTGCATAATTCAGAAAAACTTTTAAAGGTGAAAGTTTTGGATTAGGTTGATTACCCTCACCAATCGCTTTGAATTGTGCCGCATACCAAATAATTTCCATAATTGCCATTTTATCAATAAATGGAATCCCTGTTTTAATTGGTTTTACTGCATATCTAACATCGTGTCCTGCAATCAAACGATCAGTTAAATCCGTTTCTACAGCGAGCGGGCGTGCAATTCCAATAAAGTCACATGCACCACTTTCTAAAGCATCATTCATCCCTTTAACGGTTCTGAATCCACCTGTAACCATCAGTTTGCATTTTACTTCTTGACGTATTTTCTCTGCGAAATCTAAAAAGTAAGCCTCACGTGCAATGGTACTTGCTTTACGCTGTTCAGCTTTAGCACCTGCCATTGCGGGCGCTTCATACGTACCGCCTGAAATTTCAATTAAATCGATTCCTGCATCATCAATAGCTTTAAATACTTGAATCACTTCTTCTTCAGTAATTCCACCACGTTGAAAATCTGCGGAATTCAATTTCACTGAAACGATAAAATTATCAGATGTTGCAGCTCGAACAGCTTTATAAATTTCTAATAAAAAACGCATACGATTTTCGATGCTGCCACCCCATTGATCATTACGTTTATTGGTCAGTGGCGATAGAAATTCACTGATTAAATATCCATGAGCACCGTGTAATTGAACACCTTCAAAGCCCGCTTTTTCGCAAATCGCCGCAGAGGTTGCAAATCGTTGGATTAGATCTAGGATTTCCTCATGCTCGAGAGCCCGTGGTGTAGCAAAGGTAGTTGCCAACATAGCACTAAATGGCACAGCAGACGGTGCAACAGTTTCTTTATTTAAGCCTTTAGGACACTGTCTGCCCGGATGAGACAATTGAACAAGCTGGACCATACCATAACGTTTACCTAGGTCAGCCCATGCCTTTAATTTAGGTAAATCTCGCTCATTTTCGACCACGACGACACCAGGCTCATTCTTCGCACGTAGATCAACCATCACATTTCCTGTGATTGAACCCCCTAAACCTCCTCTTGCCCAAGCTTCATACAAGCCTGTGTGCAAATGATTTGGTTCACCAGCAGCATTCGCTAGAGCTTCACTCATTGCGCCTTTAATAATGCGATTTTTGAAAGTTGTATTGCGAATTTGAATCGGCTCAGCAATTTTACTCATCTTGAAGTTCTCAATTTTGTGCTTATCTAAACCTAAAACCAATTAGGCGTGACTTCCCTGAATTTCAGTCTAGAATTGACAATCCTTCTTGTCAAATAACTTTTATAAACTACTTTGTATAAGATGTTGCGTATAAGCATGAATCGGTGCACGGAATAAACGTTCTGTCTCTTGAATTTCTATAACTTTTGCATCTTTCATCACCATAACTCGATGGCATAACGCTTTCACAATTTTCAGATCATGACTAATAAAGATGTAACTGATCCCTGTTCTCTGCTGTATATCTTGAAGTAAGTTCACCAATTTTATTTGTGTATTGCGATCTAATGCAGACGTTGGCTCATCTAGAATGAGTAATTGAGGTTTCAGAATCAGTGCTCTGGCCAGCGATACTCTTTGTCGCTGTCCACCCGACATTTGATGAGGATAACGATCAAGAAATTCTTTTGTGAGATTAACCTCTTCAAGGGCTTGAATCGCGAGATTTAATTTTTCACTCTTTCTCAATTTTTTTAATCTTAACCCTTCAGTTAATAATGACAAAACATCCATTCTTGGATTGAGACTCGAAAAAGGATCTTGAAAAACGATTTGAAAATCTTTTCGATGCGCTCTTAATTGCTTGTCAGACAACTGATTGAGATTGATACAATTTAACTCAATGGTACCTGTTGACTCTATGAGTCGTGCAAGCGCGAGTGCAGCACTGGTTTTTCCAGATCCACTTTCACCTACAATACCAAGCGACTCTCCTTGTTTAAGCTGGAAACTTAAATCTTCCACCGCTATAAATTGAGTTTTAAATACATTCAGAAAATTCAGCTTAGGTGGATACCGCACTCGAAGATGTTCAGTATTTAAAAGTTCTTTGGCCTGTTCACTGATAGGTGAAATCGAATCAAACTGCTGATTAAGGAGCAGTCGAGTATATTCATGGCGAGGCTGCAGGAATATTTGAGAGACATCACCCTGTTCAACTGTGACACCTTTAGACAAAACCAATACCTGATCAGCATATTGTTGCACCAACCTTAAATCATGACTAACCAAAACTAAGGCCATATTTTTTTGATGCGCTTGGTCTTTAATTAAATTTAAAATTTGCTTCTGTAGTGATACATCAAGGGCTGTTGTTGGTTCATCTGCAATTAAAATTTCAGGTTCCGAAATCAGAGCTGTTGCAATCATCACCCTTTGACGCTGTCCACCAGACAACTGATGTGGATATCGCTTGAGGATGTCTGATGAATTACCCAACCCTACATCACAAAGCACTTCTTCTATTTTTTTTCGAATGCCTTTTCTCTTAAGCCCCTTCAACCATAAAGGTTCTGAAATAATTTTTTCAATTGTATGTAATGGATTAAGTGCCGTCATTGGCTCTTGAAATATCATCGCGATCTTATTGCCACGTATTAAGCGCAACTGATCTTCGTGTTTTAGACGCAGATCTTCATTTTGAAATATGATTTCACCACTTAAGTCTAGAGCGCGATCTTGAAGACCTAGAAGACTTAGACAAGCTAGAGATTTTCCTGAACCACTTTCACCAACAATCGCTACTGTCTCACCCGCATTTAGCTTAAAAGACAAATCAGTTAAGATTTTTTGTTCATTCAACTGAATATTGAGCTTGTTGACTTCAAGTATTGGTTTAGCCTCTTGGATCAAATGCATCTCGAGCTGCCTCTCCAATATAAATAAGAATAGATAACAAAACTGCTAGACTAAAAAATCCAGATAAAACCAACCACGGTGCTGATAGATTATTCTTACCCTGTAATAAAATTTCACCAATTGAAGCTGTATCAGGTGGCAAACCATAGCCCAGAAAATCCAAAGCTGTAAGTGCGGTAATATTAGCGGTAAGAATGAAAGGAAGCTGTGAGAGTGACGAACTTATAGCATTGGGTAAAATATGTTTGATAATAATTTGACTATCTGTAGCACCGAGTGATCTCGCAGCTCGCACATAGTCCAAATTTCTGGCTTTCAGAAACTCTGCACGAACAAGACCAACTAACGCAGTCCAACCAAACATCAGCATAATTAAAAACAGCCAATATACGCTTGGTGTAAACATGCTCACTAAAATCATCACAATAAATAACATTGGTAGACCACCCCACACCTCTAACAGCCTTTGACCGATCAGATCCAACCAACCGCCAAAGTAGCCTTGGATAGCACCAATGGTAATTCCTATGAATGCAGATCCAATAGTAAGTGCAATGCCGAACAGCAAAGAGATACGAATACCATATATTAATCTTGCCAAGACATCACGACCTTGATCATCTGTGCCTAACCAATTCACGGAGGTCGGTGGAGATGGTACAGCTTCTGCCAATTCATAATTAGGTGTTTGATATGAAAATGGGATGATAGGCCAAATCTGCCATCCATGCTCATTAATCAATTCTTGAACAGCTGGATCTTTATAATCAGCCTCAGTCTCAAAGACACCACCGAATGTTGTTTCAGGATAAGGCTTAAAAATTGGGAAATAAATTTCTTCTTTATAATAAATAAGTATAGGTTTTTCGTTGGCAATAAACTCTGCCCCCAAGGATAAAATAAAGATCGCGATAAATAAAATGAAGCTGAAGAATCCGAGTCGATGTGACTTAAATTTTGAAATTCGTTGATCGAAAAGTGGAGACATTATTATGCTCCTCGACGATCAAAATTGATTCTTGGATCAATCAATTGATATAGAACATCACTGAGTAATCTCAAAATTAGACCGACCAACGTAAAGATAAACAATGTTCCAAAAATCACGGGATAATCACGCTGCTGAATTGCCTCAAATCCGAGCAATCCCAAACCATCAAGATTAAATATAATTTCTACAAATAGATTGCCAACAAAAAAAATTCCGATCAGTGCTTCAGGTAATCCTGCAATAACGATTAACATGGCGTTACGGAAAACATGATTGTATAAAACGCGTTGCTCGGTCAGACCTTTAGCACGAGCTGCCGTCACATATTGTTTATTTAATTCTTCCATAAAAGAGTATTTTGTTAGATATGTGAGGGTCGCAAATCCACCTAATATAATAGTAAGGACAGGCAATGTAAGATGCCAAAAATAATCTCTAACTTTATCAATAAAACTGAGTTCTGCAAAATTCTCAGAGACCAATCCTTGTAATGGGAACCATTGTAAATACGATCCCCCCGAAAAAATCATAATAAGTAGAATAGCAAATACAAAAGTTGGCACTGCATAACCTACCGCCAATATTAAGGAGGTCGTTTGATCAAACAGACTGCCATGTCTTTTCGCTTTGCAGATCCCTAGAGGAATGGCGATACTGTAGATCAGTAAGGTACTCCATAATCCAAGGGAGATCGTGACTGGCATTTTTTCCAAAATTAATGTTGTTACTGATTTATTTTTAAAAAAGCTCGTTCCAAAATCCAGTTGAAAATATCCTTTGAGCATTTGAAAAAAGCGCTCATGCACAGGGCGGTCAAATCCATATTGCGCTTTGATCTGCTCGACCATTTCAGGACTGAGTCCTCGTGTACCCTGATAATGACTCTGAAACTCATTAATTTGAGATGCCGAACCAGACACAACACCAATGCCTTGAAACTGCTCAGCTCTCTGTATTGCCTGTTCAACAGGTCCACCAGGAGCAATTTGAACGACGGCAAAATTGATCAGCAGTATCAAAAATAAGGTGGGAATGATCAGCAAAAGTCTTTTAAGTATATAAAGACCCATAAATTTAACCTTTAACGTGAGCCTTTACTTCGACCAAGATAAGCAGACACTTTGCGAGCTTGCTGTTGATCTACCCACCAATAATCTTCACCAACAGCGAGTTTGGGTTTAATCTGTGGCTGTTTATACATATTCCAATACGCATACCATTCACGATCATTTCCATAAGTAAGTATCTGATAATATCCAGCACGTAATAAACGATCCAAGACACGTGTATTTAATATTAATTTTTCACGATTAGGTGCATGGATAATACGTTGTATAATTTCATCTATAACGCTATTTTTCACACCAGAAAAATTATAATTTCCCTCTTCATTTGCAGCATGACTACTCCAAAATTGCGCTTGCTCATTCCCAGGATTTAGTGACTGAGGCATCACCATCGTGGTTAAATCAAAATCATATTGACGCATCCGCTGTAAATATTGAGGCATATCGACTTGCCGAATCGAAACTTGAATACCCAATTTTTTTAAATTTCGAATATAAGGCATGAGCGTCCGTTGTAAGCCCTCTTGATGAAGAAGCAATTCTAATTGAATTGGTTTTCCATCACGCGCATGCAAACTACCATTTTTAAATGAATACCCCTGCTCAATTAAAATTTTCCGAGCAGTGAGTAAGCCTTTACGATTGTAACCTGTACCATCAGTGACGGGATATTTCCACGCTTTTAATACCCCTTCTCGTTGTAAAGGATGTAACCGAGATAAATAAGGTTTTAATATTGTTAATTCTTTTTGACTTGGTACTGACTTTGCTTCGAGCTCACTAAACTGAAAATGACTTTGTAAACGTTGATATTGTTGATAAAACAATGCTTTATTTTGCCATTCAAAGTCATAAGCATAGGTCATTGCTTGTCTAAAATAGATATCGTTTAGGGGTTTTTTTCGTGTGTTTAAAACGATACTTTGTGTCGGAGCAGGGTTTTGTAAAGCTACACTATATTTTTTAACCAATCCTGAGTTAAATGCTGGAAAGTTGTATTCCGTCTTCCATTTACGAGCAAATTTCTCTTGGTGAAATGTATATTGTCCAGCTTTAAATCCTTCAAATGCAATGTCCGAACTACGGTAATAAACATATTTAATTTGATCAAAATTATAACGACCACGATTTACAAGTAAATCCTTAGCCCAATAATGGGGATTACGCTGATAGGTAATACTACGACCAGCATCAAGATTTTTAATTGTATATGGCCCTGATCCTAAAATGGGTTTGAGTGTTGCTCGACTAAAATCTTTAGATTGCCAATCTTTTTTAGAAAAAATTGGCATCTGTGAAAGTATTGCTGGCATTTCAGTATTACTTTCTGATTTAAATACCATTTTTACGGCATGTTTAGACAGAACCTGAATTTTATCTAAATCAGACAAATACATCTGTAAACCGGGATTGGTTTTGGTTAAATACATTTCAAACGTGAATTTAACATCCTCAGCCAGTACAGGAGATCCATCACTAAATCGAGCACGTGGATTTAAATGAAAAATCACAAATTTTGTTCGGCTTGGATCAAACTGAATTTTCTCAGCCAAAAGTGGATAAAACACATTTGGTTCATCTAATGACTTGGAAAATAGCGTATCGAACAAGTAATTTGTACCTTCAACCCAACTTCCTTGCCCATTCATACCGTTTAGATTATCAAATGTCCCATCAGCTGCTTTCACCAACTTTCCACCCTTTGGTGCGTCTGGGTTGGCATATGGCATCGCATCTAAATTCAGATATTTCGGTTTTGACTGTAAAGCAATATAAGGCGTCGTTTGAAGATTTGCCCATGCACTGATATGAATGGGCAAGAAGAGGAAAATAAACTTTGCTTTTGACAAAGTTGATGAAATGCACATCTCGATATGAAATTCCTGATTGCTTAAGCAGACTTAAGAATGTGGAACTTTAATCGTAGCACCAATCTGTAAAGGTGTGTTTGGTTTCAAACCATTCATTTCTGCAAGCTGATCAATGTCTATACCAAATCGATTCGCAATTCTGTACAGGGAATCACCACTACGGACTTTATAATCTGTGACCACTTTAGGAACTTGAATAATTTGGCCTCTTTGCAATCCAGCACGTAGGTTTAACTTATTGAGATCTGCAAGTTCTTTTGCAGTCATGTCAAATCGTGTAGCAATAACATGAAGAGACTCGCCTGATTTGACAGCATAATCCTCTGTATCACGCGATTTTGATTGACGGACTGGTGTTTTTTCTGTACTTGCAGCCGTCTTTTCAACATCGCCACTTACTTTTAATTTTTGACCAATTTGAAGGACTGATCTCGCATTTAGATCATTCTGCGTAAGTAATGATTGAAGCGGCATATCATATTGTCGCGCAATACTTGCTAAGGTCTCTCCACTCTTTACAGTGTGAAACTCCACTTTCTCAGCAACCGAATTATTTCGTGTCGAACTCTGCTTAGTGGAAGCTTTATTTTCATCTTCTTTCAAATTCAGCTTTTGCCCAACTTGTAATCCAGCATTCGTTCGCAAGCCATTCATTTCTGCTAACCGTGCAACAGAAAGATTATATTTGCTTGCAATGGCATTCAGGCTATCGCCTGATTGAACAACATATTGCTCTGGTACTTTAGATCCCGCTGGTACTTTAATGGTTTGACCAACCATCAATCCTTTTTCAATATCCAAATTATTCAGTGTCGCCAACTCAACAACGGTTAACTTATGCGCATTTGCAATGTTGTACAACGTATCTCCTCGTTGTACGCGGTAAGTTTCAGTCTGAATTTCAGGTACAGTTTTAGCATTACTCGCGCGAGTTGTTGATGAAGCTGTAGCAGATTGCACTTCTTCTAAAGGAACATTAATTTTTTGACCCGCGTACAGGCTACTATCAGCTTTCAGTCCTGAGCTTAATGACGCTAACTCTTGAGTCGAAAGTCCATATCGATCAGCGATTAACTTTAAGTATTCGCCACGTTTAACCGTATAAGATTTCGTTTGAACCTTTGTTACCGCTTGTTCTGTTTTGCTTGATTTAGATGCTTGAGACTGGATTAGATTTAACTTCTGCCCAACCAGTAAATTACTATTGATAGTTAGACCATTCAATTCAGCCAATTGTTGGACACTCAAATCAAACTGGTTTGCAACACTAGTCAGACTATCATTTGCTTTAGCAATATAACTTGCTGGCTTTATATCCGTTTTCTGAGCAGATGCTACTGGTTTAGCATCGTAGAGATATAGGGTCGCACCTACATATAAGGTTGCATTTGGATCTACTTGGTTCCATTTTGCAATATCTCTCCAACTTACGCCGTTTTTCATTGCAATAATTGCTAGCGTGTCACCAGGGAGTACCGTATACGTACTACGCTTACCCTTAGGTGGTTCTACAACCACTTCACTTTCAGTTTTCTTAAATGCCTTACCTTGATTAAGCTGGGCTTCCTCAGAAGTAGGCAATGTACTTTCTGCTACAGATTTAGGATAAGCAAAGCCAACTTTAACTTCTGAACCTTGTCCTGCTGCCACAGATTGACTTGTTTGAATCGCAGTTAATTTAATCTTGCCATCTAACGGATCGACAATCTCAGTACCTTGAGGTGCAATGGCGCTAATCTCTCTAACGACTTCCGCTTTTTCTGCTTCAGTGGCCTGTGGTTCAATGACCGAGGCAATAATTTGATCAGAACTCGTAGTTGTTGTGGTTTTTTCAGGTGCAATTGAAGCTAAGATTTTGGCTTTTTCTTCAGCAGTGATTTCTGGTTCTACACGTACAGGTTTAACATTTTGCGCCGGTGTAACAGCAACAGGTATACGAGGTGCACTTGGCACCACTGCCGAAGCAGCAAAAGCTGCCAATGCATCAGAACCAGAAGGAGTCCTACCCTTCGAAGTTGAAATTGTTGTAGAAACTGAAGGTGTTTGAGTATTATTAACTGGCTTCGCTGTTTGAGTTGCCAATACGGAAGCATTTGAAGCTTTTGGTGTATTTACTGTCGTTGTAATTGTGGTTGCTGGCGTAGATGTAGAAACAGGGCTTGAAGCGCTCGCCCAAAGACCTGCACTACTTGGTTTAAGTGCTTTAAGTTTACGATCAATATTTGGATTTAAATCTGCTGGAATTAAAATTCGCTGTGGACTTTGAGGATCAATAATATCACCACGATGCCCTGGATTCAGTTGATAAAGTTCTGCACGACTTAAGCCTGTCAGAGAAGCAATTTCGCTTAAACTCGCACCTGCTGGAACTGGAACTTCTCTAAAGTGAGGCCGATTCGCAATTGGTGGTAATCTTACGCCATACTTTTCGGGGGATTTGATAATCTGTGCAACCGCAAGAAAACGAGGTACATAGTTCATTGTTTCTTGAGGTAAACGTAATGACCAATAATCTGTAGGCAAGCCAGCAGCCTTATTACGGTTAATCGCTTGTTGAATACGTCCAGGACCAGCGTTATAAGCCGCTAAAGCTAATTCCCATGAACCGAATTGGTTATATAAACTTCCTAAAAACTCGTAGGCTGCACGTGTAGACTCAACTACATCACGGCGTCCATCATACAAATTGGTCTGTCTTAATCCATAAATACGACCTGTACTTGGGATGAATTGCCACATCCCTGCAGCTGCCGCTGAACTCGTTGCAGCAGGATCATAGGAACTCTCAATGACAGGAAGTAAAGCAAGTTCAGTAGGTAATCCACGACGCTCTGCTTCCTTTACAGTATGATAAAGATAACGAGAAGCTCGAGCGGATAAACGATCCAGATAAGGCTGACGCGTAATAAACCAACTTCTTTGAGCATCAATCCGTGGATCCCACTTTGTTTCATCCATTTTAAAACCAACGGTCATACGTTTCCAAACATCACCGTGTTTTAAAATAAGTAAACGATCACCTTCTACTGCACGCATATCAGTTGCAGATAAAAGATCTTCAAGTGAATCTAAACTACTGGCATCTAACATGCCGAGTTGATTCGTCTTTTGCGTCTTAACAGAAGTGGGACTCGCTGTACAGCCAGTCATTACGCCTAATCCGGTTACTGCGGAAGTAATTACTGAAATTTTAAATAAAAAAGTTGCAGATGGCTGCCACACTGCGGTGGTTGTTTTAGACATACAAATTCCGAAAGACGCATAGTAAATTTATTGTATATAAGCCATTTTAAAGGAGCTCGTTGTTCAGGCAAGTCTCTTCTTGATGAGTAATTGCTTATAAATGTTACAAGACATTAAAAAATATCCAGTTATCGCACTGATGTTTCGCATTTACGTATACAATAAAATTTCCGAACTTGATGTTCAACACTTTATTCGATTGATTGGTTCCAACTATGTCTGAAATAACACTTTATGTT
This sequence comes from Acinetobacter sp. YH16032, assembly GCF_013417345.1. Taxonomy (NCBI): domain Bacteria; kingdom Pseudomonadati; phylum Pseudomonadota; class Gammaproteobacteria; order Moraxellales; family Moraxellaceae; genus Acinetobacter; species Acinetobacter sp. YH16032. The sequence continues at coordinate 35,214 of NZ_VPEE01000003.1, forward strand.
GATGGCGCATGTCGTGGTAATCCTGGGCTAGGTGGCTGGGGTGCTTACATCATCACTAAGGATACAGAACATAAAATATGTGGTGGTGAACCAGACACGACCAATAATCGTATGGAGTTAACCGCTGCAATCGAAGGAATCAAATTTTGCCCTGTTGATGCAAAGCTGATCATTTGGACAGACTCAAACTATGTAAAACGCGGTATTACTGAATGGATCAGTGGTTGGAAAAAGAAAAATTGGAAAGACGTAAAAAATCCTGATTTATGGCAAACTTTGGATCAAGTTTGTCAAGGTCGCGACATTGAATGGAACTGGATTAAAGGACATGCAGGACATCCAGGCAATGAAATGGCAGATCAGTTAGCTAACCAAGGCGCTGACCAAACGGCTGAACAATTAAAAAATTCCCTGCAAGCGAATGATAAAAAAAAACAGTCTGAAGATTGGTTGCTCAATGATCCGTTTGGTTTAGATCTCAATGATCAAGATGAAGAAGTTGAAGAAGAAGTCGAAATTGATTTAGCAGAAAATGATGATCAAGCTGAATACAGCACGGACGAAGTCGCCTCAAACTCCTCAGATATTGTTAAGACAGTTGATGCTCAGGACTTAAATTCTGAATCTGTAGATCAAAACGTTCCTCAGTTAGCTGAAAAATCACATCCACATATTGTGGTCACGCCTGCTCGTCTAAATTTACAAGGACCACGCCAGCTGATTTTAGATACGGAAACTACAGGTTTTTATTATCAAGATACAGACCGTATTATCGAGGTGGGTGCGATTGAAATGATCAATCGCAAACTGACAGGAAGTTCAATTCACATTTATATCAATCCCAAAAAACCAGTCGGTGAATCTGAAGCGATTCACGGTATTTCTGATGATTTTTTGAAAGATAAACCTATATTTGAAGAAATCGCTGCTGAACTGTACAAGTACTTAAAAGGTGCAGAAATTATCGCACACAACGCAACTTTCGATATGAACTTCTTAGATATGGAGTTCAAACGTGCTGGCTTCGGTACGCTTTCAGAAGTCTGCGCAGTGACCGATACACTTGCAATGGCTAAAGCGAAACATCCAGGTCAAAAGAACTCATTGGATGCATTAGTGAAACGCTACGAAGTTCCACAGCGTGATCGTACCTTCCACGGCGCCTTACTGGATGCAGAAATTCTGTCAGATGTTTATTTAGCCATGACAGGTGGTCAAGTTTCATTTGATATCGATGCACTCTCAGCGCATGATCATCATTCTGAAACTGGACAAAATCAGTACCAAAAAATTGAGGTAGATTTACCAATCATTTATGCTTCTGATGAGGAATTAGCAGCACACCAAAAATGGATCGAAGATTACCAAGAAAAAAATGGCGAGCCGTGCTTATTTGCTAAATAATCTTCCATCTGCTTGATTCATTTTGTAAAGTACGATCAGTTCGGCTATATTCATTTAGAGCAAAAATTCCCCTTATCTGGGCTCTGAGCAAAATTAACGGCCAACATAGGTTTCGATCGATGTCTTATCAAAGTTCAATTTATTTTGACCCTACAGCATTACTTATTGTTAAAAAAGAAATTGATCAAATCATCAATCAGGTCGAAAATACAGTATCAGAGCTTATTGAGGATCAAACACTTCCTTTTGGGATAGATGACGCATTCATTCGACTTGAACAATCCAATCAAGTTTTTGCCATGATCGAGCTTCCTCATCTCGCACAACTTGCACACTACTGTGCGCAAGTCATGTCAAAGATGATGCAAAATCCAACTGCAAAAAACCTGAAATACGCTGCCGCATTAAGTGATGGCACAACGATGCTAAAGCGATATATTGAATTTATTTGCTTACGTGAAGTCGATGTCCCCCAATTTCTCTTAGATACACTTAACCATCTAGAGCGAGTATTGAACATCCCTTGTACAGCATTGGGTAATGGAATCCAGACCACTCAGAAACAATTAACTTTAACACCGCAAGCATCATCGAATCAGATTAATTCATCTGATTATTGGAATACACTATATAAAGATTGTTTAATAAAATTAGTGACGCAAAATGAAACTGAAGACGATTTTGATCGTTTTAAACTCATTGTAGATCATATAGCACTGCTCTCTCTTGAAACACCGAGTCAACAATATTGGCTTCTGATGCAAATCGCATTTAATCAACTTGACCAACTCATTCTCAGTGATGCACGCCTAAAATGGTTGGCTAAAGTTGGCAGTCAGATCCGGGAGTTTTTAAATGCACCGCAGCATTTTCAGGTCGATGAAACTGACTTTGCTAATGCTTTAGCGATTTGTATTAGCCAAGAAAACTACGATTCACAAATGCTTCGTGAGTATTTTCAAATCTCGGACAACATTTTGACTGATGTTCAACTACAAATTTTTAGTCGCCATCTGTTTGGACCTGATCAAAGAACAATCGATACCGTTGCTCACTTGATTACAGAAGAATTGAATCAATTAAGGTTAGATATTGAAAGTCACTATCAAAGTTTTACTGACGATCAAATTTTAGATATTCGCTTAAAGCTCTATCGTATGGCAAATATCTTTTTAGTGATGAATCTTAATGAAGCTTATGCAGAAATGAAACTGCAAGCAGAGCATTTTCATCGAACCTATATTCAACAAAATGCCGATTTTGCTCAACGATTAATGAACAGCATGCTGTCGGCTATGAACTCTATCGGGATTTTAAAGCGAAATTTTGCACCAACTCGCATTCAACTTGATGTGAATAATATGAATATATCACTAGATCGGTTAGATGATGCGCATGAAACCCTGCAAAAAGAAGCTCGAATTCTCTTGCAAGAACTAGGCGATAAACTTTTTCAAAACAATGATGCTCAAGACACAAATGATTTATTAAACATCACAACCAATTTAAGACAATTAAGCGGTGCTGCTCTATTTCTTGATGCTCAAGTATTAAGTAATGCGCTAAAAAATAGTGCTGAGGCGGTTGAACACTATTACGATATTCAGAAATCACTCACCCACGAACAACTTCAGCACATTCTAGATGTGCTTGCCAGTCTAGAACTTCATCTTGATGGCTTGAAGTATGATTATCCTATTCATAAATCAGTATCTGAGACTGCACTCATCAGCAGTCAAAAAATTAAAGCGGTTGCCTAATGTCTGAACTCTCTGTTGCTTATATTTTTAAACAACATCAACTTCTCGTCGATGAAAACTTCCAATTACCACGTGTTGAACGTTTAGAGAGTGATCTGATTTTCAAATCTGGTGATCAGGTAATTGCACGAGATCTACATATTGAAGAAGCGATTCCTGAAGGTTATCAACTTGTGCCAATCCGACAGTTGATCACTCAATGGTCTAAGCAACAATTTGAACAAGCGAGCCGAGCAGTTCAATTATTAGAATGGCGTCGTAATCATAAATTTTGCAGTCATTGCGGTACAGAAACGGATGTGCACCGTTCAGAATATGCCATGATCTGCCCAGCATGTAATTATCACCAATACCCTCGTGTTCAACCTTGTGTTATCACCGTAATCACACGAGGTGACAATGAAATTTTGCTGGCGAAAAATGCAAAAAATAAATCCAATATGTATGGATTAATTGCAGGTTTTGTCGAAGTTGGTGAAACTTTAGAAGAGGCTGTGCAACGCGAAACCATGGAAGAAATTGGCCTAAACGTTAAAAATATTCAATATCTTGCCAGCCAACCTTGGCCATTCCCAAGTAATTTAATGATTGCTTTTCGGGCCGAGTATGATTCAGGTGACATTGTGCTTCAAGAAGATGAAATTAGTGATGCCCAATTCTTTAAATTTGATGATTTACCAGAAATTCCATTTGCAGGAAGTATTGCGCATGCCATGATTCACCATGTCATTCACAATACTCCTTTCAAATCAGAATAAATCAAATCCGAATCGTTATAGATTTATTTGAAGGACTCTTCTAAAACTTTCAGAATGAGAGATCGAGTTTTGAAGAGTCGATCAAATAATGTGGCAGTTGTTGCCATGATTGATACATGTCCAGTACGAGGCACCCGAATGAGCTGGCTATGATTCTCTACAGCTAACAGTGCTTGATGCATCTCTTCAGAATTATGATCTTTTACCAACGTATCTTGATCTGCTAGAAAAATATAGTGCTGAATATTATTTTTCTCTACAAAATAGTATGGCATCACCGCTTTGAAATTTACTGCTTTATCGAATGCATGTTCAGATAAATGATCACCTAGATAGTTAAAGTGATAGGGTCCAGCCAAACCAATCAACGCTTTAATTCGATCTCGTCCTTCAAAGTCAATGAATGAAGGATGGTAAATCAGTGACATCACATTAAAAGCACCAGCAGAATGTCCGATAAGCGCTATTTGATCTGCACAAATACCATATTTATCAGTACTTTTGATTAAATATTGAATTGAATCTGCAAGGTCAGTTACGTAACGAGGAAAAATATGTTCTGGCGCCAGATGATAGTTTATTACGGCGAGGTTATATCCAGCACGTGTCAAACTTTCTCCAAGAAACTTGTAATCGTCCTTACTTCCTCTACTCCATGCACCACCATGCACGAATATAACTAAAGGTTTATTCGCTGGCGCTTGGCAAACATAAAGATCCAGTCGTTGCCGAGCTTTAAGACCATAAGCAATATTTCTTTTTACAGAATAGCCTTTATTTGAGGTCAATTGATTTAATGCCAAACCACCCAAATTATATGGGCGAAAAGCATTCAGTTTTTGATTCAACTGGGTAAGTTTTAACTGAACTGATTTCGGAAAAAATTGCGCAATCTTATTCGACATTATTGGTAACTAACACCAGCATCAGGATCAATTGCAACGGGTGTTTCAACATAAGGTTGAGTACTCACCGCTGAAGGGTTCATAAGTGATGATGATTGAACACCTGCGCCTACTTGAGCAGATTCCACGTTATCAATCAAAGTAACAATTTTCGTGACATTCCCTACTCGTTGTAAAACTTCAATGAGATCTTGCTCTTCAGCTGTATTTAAGCGTCCCATCACATATAACACGCCATCTTCAGTATGAACCAAGACTTTACTGTCTGAAACAACTGGCGCACGCATAATTAAGCCACGTGTATTCGCTGTCGCAGTCGCATCTTGCATGATGGTAGAGTAACCAATTTGAGGACCAACTGTGATGTAATTATGAATAGATTTCACATCACTCATCGCTCGAACGTTATCTTCTGCTAACTGTTTCAAATGCGCATCAGGCACTTGACCTGTTAACAAGACATTACTGTGAAAGCTATTCACATTGACTCGAGATTGTTTAAAACGAGCATCCAATTTGTATAAATTGATCTTTGCTGTACGTTCAATTGAAGAGTCAATAAATACCTGACCTAAAGAACGAGCTCCACTCACCACCCCAACTGGTTCTGCGCCAGTTCCACCTGAAATAAAACTTGCACAGCCTGAAAGACTAGCAACACACGCCATCGAAATTACAATACGCTTCAACACTCAATCCGTCTCCTCGTGAAACTTGAATTTTTTCTATTGTTGGAAATGGCTTAGCTCATTCGGTTCATAGATTAATCAAGTCTGCATTTATTGTAAATGCATTTTCAATCCACTCGAGATCATAATCCATATCAGAAATTTCATGCTGTAACGGTTTTGCAATTTTTTTATGAAAATCAAAACAAAACACATCAAAACGATAATAAAACTCTGTATAGCTTGGAAATTTTTGAAGAAATGACATTGCTGTTTTCGCAATTTTAATTTGCTTGCTCGATGATATTGATTCTAGGGCTGAAGCATAGGTTGTTTTTGATCTGGCTTTGACCTCAACAAATATAAGCTCAAGATCACGTTGAGCAATCAGATCTATCTCACCATAAAGAGAATGAAAATTTCGAGCCAGCACAATATAACCCTGTGAGATCAAGATTTTTTCAGTTTGGTCTTCAGCCCATATACCTAATTGTTGAGAACTCATCCATTTAAGTCCTCTTAAATATTTTTTAATCTAAACCATGTTTTCTCGAAGCACGCAGGTTTTCTTTCGATCCGATGCTCTTTAAAATTCAAATGCCCGGTCTGACCTTGAATTGATATTTGATCAGGATTCTTCGTTTTCAACATCAAATCCGCCAAACGCCAAACATCTTGACCGAAGGCATTAAGACGTTGAAATGCAGCAGTATTTTCTGTTGTTTGATTAGTTTTTTTTAAAAATTGAACCATGACTGGTACATCACAGAATTTAGTTCCCTCCGGAATATCCATATTATGATCAATAGCAAAAGCCTGAACATACAATCGTTTTGAAGGCTTATTCTTCAATGAGTTGATCCACGCCATACTGCCTAAAAGCAACACCCCTTCATTTGACTTTATATCAGGCAATTGTTGGACTAGAGAAAACTTACCATGAAAATTTTTAAACACGGCATTTACAAAGCTTAAACTCTCGGACTCAGTACCAGACTCACGCAAGATATAGAGATGTTGAACTCTATCCTTTTCAATCTGTTTAATTAAAACTTGAGCATCATCAGTTTTCGATAAACTAAACTGCCAGACTTTTGCATGTTTAGAAGGAACTTCATTCAGTGCTAAAACAGGAATTTTAAGCGGTTCTTTCATTATTGCTTCGACATCCTGTCTCGCTAATGGACCAATAATAAGTTTGGTGTTTTGACTGACTTCCGTCTTTAGGATCTCTCTTAATCGTTTTTGATCCGAATTGACATATTTGATTGGCATTTCACTGTTCGACTTTTGATAAGCCTCATCAATACCATTTTTAATACTATTACTTGCTCGCGCCATAGGGCCTGAATCAGGTAAAATAACCAATACTTCCGCTTGGGCTTGGAAAATCATTCCACATAAGCCAATACCAATGAATTCTTTTTTTATTCTTAATAGATCCAACATGGAGAAACCTTATGAGTGCTCAGTTATTTGTTGTAGCGACGCCAATTGGGCACTTAGATGACATGACTTATCGAGCAATTGATGTTTTAAAGTCTGTCTCTCTTATCGCGGCAGAAGACACGCGTCAGTCCGCTCTTTTAATGAAACACTATAATATCTCAACTCCGCTAACAGCGTGCCATGATCACAATGAAAGTAACAAAATTGATATAATTATCGATAAGTTAAAAAATGGTGAAAATGTTGCACTCGTCAGTGATGCAGGTACACCGTTGATCAGTGATCCTGGTTTTAAATTAGTTCGTGCAGCTCAGGACCATGGTATCCGCGTGGTTCCTGTTCCAGGTGCATGTGCAGCTATCGCAGCATTAAGCGCTGTAGGTCTACCCAGTGATCACTTTAGTTTTGAAGGATTTCTATCTTCGAAACAATCTCAACGTCTTATTCAATTAAATAAGCTGAAAGACAACACGCATACCATGATCATCTATGAGGCACCACATCGAATCCTAGACTCTGTTACGGATATGGTCTCTGTGTTTGGAGCTGACCGTGAAGTCGGGTTTGCACGTGAAATTACCAAAACATTCGAAACAATTAGAAAAATGACTCTTGGAGATTTACAATCATTTATTGCAAATGATCATCACCAGCAAAAAGGAGAAATTGTATTGGTAATTGCTGGAGCAGCCACTGAAAAAGACATGCAGCAAGAAGAATTAGATAAATTACTCAATCGTTTATTGCAAGATTTATCTGTAAAAGCAGCATCTCAACTTGCAGCTGATCTCACTGGAATTAAAAAGAAAGTCGCATATCAACGCGCGCTAGAGCTCAGTGGCGCGAATGATTGAGCAAAATAAAAAAGCACCATATTGATGGTGCTTTTTTTATTAATCTTTTATTGATTCATCAGGTGGAACTTCAGTAATACGACCACCACGTGCTAGAAAAGCAGCAACTTCATCTTCCAGTGCCTGACGTTGTTTGAGTTTAGCTGTCACTGTTAATGTTTCAGCTTCAGCGACATCGGCATCAGATACAGTAACGTCACTTACGGCCGCACCTTTTTCTGCTGCTTGTGATTCATTTTCGTCTACAACACTGTCTTCGTTGTCATCAAAATCATTTGCGTCTGTCATTTCAAACTCCCCATCAATGTTTTCACGCACCTGATTGGAACGTGCTTTGATTTTTAGAGAAATGTATCAAGCTCTTTATCATTCGCATAGTATCTAAAGCACCTCATTTGTATATTTTTTAATCATATTGGTAAAAAAATATATATTGATGATTCTTTTTAGATCAGATTTCAATTCACTTGATATCTTGTATTACTGAGCTGACTCAAACCATTCGCTTGCGACATAAACGCCGATTTTAACGCACTGATATTTTCAACTTGTTTCAAACCAAAGTTTCTCGCCCAAACAATAGGAAAAACAGGAGCAGATTCCATCCACCCAATCATAGACATACTATGCATCATGGCATCGTTTTGAAATTTTCGTCGATGCTCATATTTCAATAAAGTTTGCTCATGAGCCCAAACGCCACGGGCGTAGTCAGAAAGTAGCACATCGCATAGAATTGCTGCATCAAGGCAACCAATATTCACCCCCTGACCAGCAAGTGGATGAATAACATGGGCTGCATCACCAATTAGCGCTAAGCCATCTTTAATATAACGTTGAGCAGCTCGTGCTTTCAGTGGGAATTTTGCTCGAGGCGTTGCGGCTAATACTTTACCCAACATATGATGACTCTCTCGTGTCAGTAATTGTACGAAATCTTCATCTGAGAGTGACGCAAATTCGTCTGCATAATCATCTGGTAAAGTCCATACAATGGATTGCCAATGACCATATTCTTGATCTTCTAAACTTGCCATTGGGAGAAAAGCCAGTGGCCCTGTTTCTAAGAAGATTTGTCTCGCAACATGTTGATGCGCTTGTTCCGTCTTGATCGCACAGCTAATACCAGCCTGATGATAATCCAAAACATCCAAATCAATCATGGCTTGTTCACGTACGAATGAGTTTGCACCATCCGCACCAATTAAAAGTTTCGTTTTCAATTGAGTTTGATCAGCGAGATGAAGAATCCAACAACCATTTCCTTGCTCAATACGTTTCACTTGAATCTGAGTACGGTAATCATCAATCTGGTCGATCATCATGCTCTGAATCGCAAGGTTCAAGATACTTGGTTCGACCATTGAACCTAATATTTGTGCTTGATCAGGTTTAGAATGCGCTGATGTTCCAAAATTGATTTCACCAAAGCCATTTTTGTTCCACACCTGCATTCCCGTGTAGGGTTGTTGACGAGCCAACTTATCCCATACATCAACATGCTTAAGCAAATGAATAGTGGCTTGGCTCAATGCAAGTACACGAGGATTCAATGATTTTAAGGTCTTCTCGTGATCCAATATCGGTGCTGCATCAAGTACAGTCGCTTGAACTCCACCTTTAGCCAGCAATAAAGCCGTTAATCCTCCGACTAAACCACCGCCCACAATCACGACATCTAAAATAGCATCATTCATGCTTTTAACCCCATTGCATAATTGGCAACGAGTGGCTTAATACCTGGAATATTTTCAAAGCACATTAGACCTGTATTTCGCACAAATTTTAGGATTGGATTTTGATTACTAAAGCCTCGCACCACAGAATCACAAAACTTAATCACACGTTGCTGATCTTTGAGTCGAGATTTTTCATACTCTTTCAGTACAGCAGCTTCACCTAAATCGGCATTTTTGATGACTTGTTGTTTTAAATATCGGGTCAATACATATGCATCACGCATACACAAATTAAAACCCTGACCTGCGACTGGATGAATGGTATGAGCAGCATTACCCATAAGTACAACTCGTCCTACTGCTTGTTTTTCAGACAAAACTTGAGATAAAGGAAAACTAAATCTACGTCCAGTTTTCTCAAATTTTCCAGCTCGATCGCCATACGTTTTTTGAAGAGCATCTAAAAAATGCTGATCATTTCCATCACCTAGCCACTCTCCCTCAGTACCTTTAGGCACTGGCCAAACAACAGAGCGACGGTATTCACCAGGTAAAGGCAACAATGCTAAAGGACCAAGTGGGCTGAAACGTTCAAAACCGACATGGGAGTGAGGTTTGGATGTCTGCACTGTAGTGACAATCGCCACTTGATCATAATCATACACTGATGCACCAACACCGAGTGCTTTTCGACAGAAAGAATCACGTCCATCTGCTGCTATGACTAATTTGGATTGAAACTGCAAATGTTCATTCGCTTTTAATGCTTCAAGATAAGCTAAATTCTCATCCTGTTTAAGCGACGTCACTTGAACACCATCAATTAACTCAATGAGTGGATTTTTTTTGACCTCTGATAACAATACTCGTCCAAGCCATGCATTCTCAATCACTTGACCAAAGCTCTCTACTTTCTCTTGAGCCGCGATTAAACGTGCCTTACCGAAGCTTCCTTCTTCTGTGATATTTACTTCTAAAATAGGCGTTGCATATTGTTGCAGTGAATCCCAAATTTCCAATTCTTGATAAATTTGCACGCTTCGACGTGACAGCGCACTATTACGGGCATCAAAACTTGAATGATATGGTGCAAGGTTAGCATCATCATAGTTAGGATAGCTGATCGCCTCTAACAATTTCACTGCAATGTTAGTTTTAGCCAGCATAAGAGCAAGGCTTAATCCGACCATTCCACCACCGACAATGATGACTTCTTGTTGCATGTTTTGATCCTTATAAAAGCAAGCAATAGCTGCATACACATAAATTCTTAATCAAATTCATCTTACAATAAAGTTTTTACTTTTTATAATGAATTAGCGTTATTGAAGATGAAGCCATAATTCATTTTTCAATATTGAATATGACATTAAAAAAAAGCCGATGTTTCCATCGACTTTTTAGATTTGTGAAAATGGTTAACTCGCCATCAAGGCTTCGATATCTTCAATGGTTTTTACTACTTTAGCAGTCAGGTTTCTCGGTCCATCTTGAGTGACAACAATATCATCTTCAATGCGAATACCAATCCCTCTCCATTTTGGATCGACAGTTTCATCATCAGGGGCAATATATAAACCTGGTTCAATGGTCACCACCATACCTTCTTGATATGTTCGCCATTCTCCATCGACTTTATATGCCCCTACGTCATGAACATCCATGCCTAACCAGTGACCAGTTCCATGCATATAAAATTGACGATAGGCTTCTGTCTCAATGATTTCATCGAGATCACCCTGCATGATTCCAAGATTAAGCAAGCCTTGCACTAAAATACGAACAGCAACGTAGTGTGGCTCTTTATAAGAGTTACCAATTCTAACCGCATCTATTGCAGCGATTTGTGCATCGAGCACTATATTATAGAGCGCCTTTTGTTCAGGATTAAATTTACCATTTACTGGAAACGTCCGTGTGATATCTGACGCGTAAAATTCATATTCACAAGCTGCATCTATTAAAACTAAATCGCCGTCATTAAGTTGTTTGTTATTTTCAACATAGTGCAATATACAAGCATTTTCACCACCACCCACAATACTGTTATACGATGGTACACAACCATTTTTACCAAAAATATAATTCAGCTCCGCTTCTAAAGCATATTCCATCATTCCTGGTCGTACAGATTTCATCGCTTGCGTATGTGCTTGAGCAGAAATATCAGATGCGATTTGCATTAACTCTATTTCTTTTGGCTCTTTGTGTAGACGCATCTCATCTAAAATTGTATCTAACTGAATCAATTGTGTCGGTGCAGCGGTACCACGTCGGCTTTCACCACTTGCTTCTGCAATCCATTTTGTAATTTTTGCATCAAAACTGGCTTGTTGACCAATTCTATAAAATAATCTTTCTTTTCCTTGAAGCTTTGCGATGATTTCTTCGTCTAGTAGATCAATCGCATAAGCTTCATCCGCATCATAATCATCGACTGCACCATCAATCCCTGCACGGTAACCTGTCCAGATTTCCATCTCTCGATTGCGTTCACGACAAAATAAACTGTAGGTATAACCTTCTTCTTCAGTATCAAATGTTTCAATTACAGCAACTGCTTCAGGCTCTGCAAATCCTGTTAGATAAAAAAAGCTGCTATCAGCGCGATATTTATAATCAGCATCACGATTTCTAAACATTTCTTCACGTGTTGCAATAATTGCAATGCTTCTTAGGCCTATTTCAGCGGCTAATTGATCACGTCGTTTTTGAAAATCTGATTGAGTAAGTTTCATATCTTTTCTGCAGCTTAGGCTATTTAATTTAAGAAAATACAGTACTACTTATATGTTAAGTAGTACTCCTGATTAAATGTAATCAACTTGGTCGATGAGGTGTAAACATCTCAACGACACTTTGCTCATTTTTTTTCGAAATTGTTGGTTTTACATGTTTCAGTAATGAGCTTTCTTCAACAGCAATCTTGGTTCGTCCAACAGATAAACTCACTGGAATTAATCGAACAAATTCATAAAGTTCTTGATAGCTAATTTCACCTTCTTCATCATTATCAGAATCTTCAAACTCGACTGCTGCAATATCTTGTAAGTGTTCAATCAACTCAGCTTCATCAGCACGAATATGCCCAGACGCTAATCCAAACCCCAACACCACTCCTGCACACCAATCTGCTAAAGCTTGAACACGCTCAGACAATACATGTTCATCATCAGGCAAAATGGGTAAATAATCTAATTCATCTTCTGACAAAGCATGCGAAACATCTTCAGATTCCTCAGCCAGTAAATTAAGTGCAGCAGGTTCTAATTGAGGCACATTCAATGTAGACAAAATTTGTAACCACTCCTCATGAGATGGCGGTTGGGTTACACAAACAATACCTGTAAGTAAACCATGTAACTCACTTGGACTAGTAATTTCCTCAATTGAACCGAAATGTTGGTTCCAATCTGTCCAACCTGAAATATCGTCTTGCATTCGTTTTTCCAATCTCTATACTTCTGTATATATTACCTTTGATTGCGAAACTACGCGACCTCGTTATGTTAGAACAATTACAGCGTTTACAAACGCATTTAGGCACGCTTAAACATCGTTTGTCCGTAACCGAACAAATGAATAGTTCTCTTGAAGCTAAACAGAAAGAACTTCAGGAAACTCATCAAACTCAAACCGCTCAAAAAAATAGCATCATCACTCAAAAGCAAGAACAGATTGAAAGTCTAAATGACAAATACAATCAATTAGATAGTATTTATAAAACCTTAAATCAAGATGCTACTGCTTTAGCAGAACGTTATAGTCGTTTAGAAAAAAGTTGTACTGATTTAAAAAATAGATTTCAGGAAATCTTGGCTGAAAGAAATGAGCTGAGAGTCATTAAAGAAAAAATGTTGGCTGAGCAACGTCAAGCTCAAAAAGAAATTGATGAATTGAAGGCTGAAAATCAACGTTTAATCAAAAAAAATGAACTCGCTAAAACTAAGGTTGAGCAAATCATTCAACGCTTAGCCATTTTAGGTACTGATCAAGATCATCATACCCAAGAAATCCAACAATTAGAAAATCCGGCTGAACAAAATGAGGAAGCATAATTATGTCTGAAGTCGTTACAGTCGAGTTAAGACTAATTGAACAAACATTTAGACTTTCAACCACTCAAGATCGGAAAGATGATTTACAACGTGCTGGTGATTTGTTGAATGAGAAATTTCAAGAATTTCGTAGAAAAGCACCTAACGTAGAACACAATAAGCTCGTTATCATGGTGGCTTTAGAGCTTATGCAAGAAGTTTTAACAATGAACAAATCCTTACAAGAATATTCTCATTGTGAACGCTTACTTGCAACAATCTTGGAAGACGTTGAAAAAACTGTATAAATTTGATCTAAGTTTGCACAGTCAGTTTTACTGAGTGAATTATCACGCAAATAATGGGTACACCAAGGTTTGCCAATCTCACTCATTTCGTTATACTTAATTTAACTCTGGGATGTTCGCCAGCGGGTCTATTCCCCTGCCGATACTTAAACTTATGGATTGTGTTCTGTATATTTAGAGCGTATGCCCACCTCGAGTGGGAAACCCAGCAAGTATACGTCGCGTCCACCTTGAACTCATCGGGTTCAGGGTAACGACACATGCAGCGGCATCTCCGGAGTCTTTATTTTATTTTCTCTTTTTTCTTATTTTTGAATAAACATCCTTGCGCTTTATACCAAATTAATAATCAATATTAATAATTTTTGATTTTTATCACATTATTTTCACTATAAACAACTTATTAGACACTAATCTAAAACAAATATACTTAAATCTCAATATTATTTAATTATTTAAACCTATTGCTTTATCTATATTTAACAATATAAAAAAATTGACATATTATTGGTAAATTTGATTAATAATGACCTAGTAACTTTTCTAAAATTTAAATTATTATTCCCCATAATAGAAATTACACAAAAAGTATTTCATTTTAATGTCTTCTTATTGTTTAAAGACTTCATATTATTAGTCAAACATTATAAACAATGAGAATAGATTTATATTTAAAGGAAGAGAATATGTCTAAATTAGCAAAATTGGCTGGGGTTGCGAGTATTGCTGCATTACTAAGTGCATGTGGTGGTGGAAGTGACTCGAAGCTTGACACGCCAAATGATAATTATATTAAACCAGGTGATGTGAGCTCTACATTTATACCTTTTAAAGATAAGGATTTTTTAACAAAACTTAAAGAAAAGCTTGGTTTTTCAGAATCTTTGAATGTCATGGATGATCGATTTAATCAAGCATTAGGACATATGATTGGCGAAACATTGGGTGATGGACCCATTACTCGTACAGGTAGAGTAATTGAATTAACAGATCAAGGAACAAGTGCATTTACAATTTTGAGAAATTCAATTTGTACTGAGCTCACTAAAAGTGGAACTACTCAAACAATCAAGCTAAAAAGTGGTAATGATTCTTGTGCAACTAGTTTCGGCAAGGAAGTCGTAACATTTAAAGGAGGATCTATTTCGCTTACTGAAACATTAAGCTCTACCACAGTTGAGTTTAATAATGCGCTTTATACACCGTGGACTGATACATCTAAACTATATTTAGTCACTGGTAAAATTGTAAAAGATACAGTTGGTTCTAATGGCGCAATTTACTCTGTAAAAGATCCTTTAAAATTCCAGATTGTAGATAAAAATAACCCTAGCACTACATTGGAATATATGGGGCTACAGGATTATGAATACCGTTTTTTTGATGAACAATTACAAAGTGTGTCAAGTAAAGGTACAATCGTTGGCCAACCTAAAGATGCTAATTTTTCATATGCATTTAACTTCAGTGTAACTCAACCCTTCGAAAAAGAGTGGTGGAGAATTTACCCGAAAGCAGGCGGTAAGTTAGAAATTATTGATGAGTACAATCAAAAGATTGTCGTTGAACAAACTAAAGATTATTCATCATCCGCATCAGTTCGCTTTAATTCAGGCGTGCCAGCTAATGTGTCTTGGAGCGATATCGTTAAAAAGAAATAGGCATAAAGCCCCCATCTGGGGGCTTTTTTAACCATTTAATTTCATGTGTTGCGCGTTCTCTGACATTCTAAGCTGCTCATAATGCACTGGATCATATGCGCATGCACTTATCAACAAAGTATAAGTAACCACTGCGATAAAAATTTTCATCTCACATTTACTCATGAATCAAGATGTGAGTAATTTAAAGCATGGCTAAAAACAAATAAAACCGATTAAAATTATAAAAACCATCTATTTTATAGATTATTAGTTACTCATCTTGAAGCGCACACTCATAATTCTTAGGATCATCACTACATCGTATCTTTTTAAGGATAGACATCATTTCAGGATGATAATGCCCTTCTTTTGTCATCTGAATTCTAGCTTCGCGCATAATTTTCAAATATCCAGGTTTCTCAGCATCTCTTATATTCATCCAAAATTTAGGATCAATTTTAGATTCAGTTTGATCAATAAATTTATAAGCTGGTGTTAATTGCTTGGAAATAATCTCCCTTGCTATGGGCCCCATTCCAGCAGGAAATTTATTTCGATGCATAATCAATGTACCCGTCACTTGAACCAGTGGAAAACGAATAATTGCGCCTCGTACCTCGCCCTTGTTTGTCATTCCACGATAGAGTTCCAAAGGTTCAAATAAGATTGCAGGTGCTGCGATAATATCAACTTCCTTATTGTTGAATTTTCCGCCTACAGAAGTTAAATCCACTGAAACTGGTTGAGCACCAACATTTTGGACTAATTTTTTTTGGGTTGCGTCAAAACTCATTACAGCAACTTTTTTCCCAGCTGCTTTAGATAAAGTATCAATTTTACGATCATTTACCATAATATAAGCAGCACCTAAAGGCACAATACCGACAATCTCATAATCCTTATTGACCATTTTCGAGTCAAATTCAGGTCTTGCTAACAGCTGAATCACTTTAGTCAGTTGTTTATAGTTTTGAACTGCACCTATTGCATCAATACTTCCAACAAAAGAGTTGAATTGCTTAGCACGTAAATTACTTATTCCAGCACCATCACAACGTTTACTTCTAAAGTCTTCAGTTAAAACCCGTTCATCTGTATAGACTTTTAAATTAACTTCAGTGGATGTTTTTTGCTTTAATTTTGGATAATTCAAATCTATCTGCATTTGTAGCTTAGCCGTACGATTGACAGTCATTTGCACGCCAAAATCTTGAGCAACTTTAGCAATTCGTGGTAATTCACTCATATAGCTCGTCGCCTGCTCAAATGCTTCACCATGAGCACCGCTCGGTGAATACACACATAAGGTGACTTGTTTCGGAATCTGTTGCCAAACTTTTGGATCATTCAGTAGTTTTTTTATTTTATTCACAGAATGGCTGGACAATGATAAATCCAACTTAGAGTTAGTTTGAGCATTTACATGATTTGTGATTAGACCAGAAAGACTAATTACTGTCGTGAGCATAACCATACGATAAGCATGTTTGCTCTTTTTAAATAGACTACCGTTTTTTTTATTTTTCATTATCGTTCCCTTTTCTATTCTTTATGATCAGAGCTTCATTGATCTGATAGAGTTCAGCTTATCGGCTTCAATTAAAAATTAAATTGACCCCAATCTTTTATTTGTTACACCTAGAGTAAATGAAAAATATACTATCGAAAATATTCAAATCAGGTTGATTAAACCTGAGTAAAAATCGATAAACTACTTACCCTTACACATGCACTTAGATTGGTACAGTTTGAAATGCAGTTGCAGACACAACTTTTAAGAAAAAATCTACGTTCTCGTAGAAGACAACTCTCAATTTTTACGCAACGACGTTCTGCTTTTCAGATTTTGTCAAAAATCCAATCTCATTCTAAATTTAAATCTGCACAAAAAATTGGGATTTATTTAGATGCATTCGGTGAAGTTCAAACACATATCCTAATCATGCATTGCTTTTCAAAGCATAAAGTCGTCTATCTCCCAAAAGTCTCCAGACTTGATTCAACTTTAAAATGGGTTCCAATTTCAAAGCATCAATATCTAAATAAACGTTTTACTAAACATAAATTGGGAATGTATGAGCCTATGCATAGATTGGGGCAAAATGTAAAACAACTTGATGTACTGTTGATGCCCCTTGTTGCGTGTGATCATCATGGAACACGTATGGGTATGGGAGGTGGCTTTTATGATAGAACGTTAAAGCATGCGAGCAATCACCCCTATCGCATCGGTTTAGCGCATGACTTTCAATTAATTTTAGATCCTTTAAATCGCCAGCCTTGGGATCAGCCATTAGATGAGTTAATCACCCCTAAAAAACGATTAAAATTCAAACGGAGAATGTTAATTAACCCTAAATCCAACTGAATTTATCAAGATTAGTAGAAATAAATCGAATTTTATCGATTTTCACCCTTGTATTTTTTAAATTACACATCACTATAAAAATATGGCAACACCGTTGTCACTCATTAGGAGTGCTCATGACTGATATTATTATGAATGAAGAAAACTTAGAACTTCAGACCCCTAGCGTGTTACCGCTATTAGCTTTGCGTGATGTTGTGGTTTATCCACACATGCAAATTGCGCTTTTTGTCGGCCGTGAAAAATCGATTAAAGCAGTTGATGTAGCTCGTAACAGTGACAATTTAGTTTTTGTAGTAGCTCAACAAGATTCTCTTACAGAAGAAATTGATCACGACAATTTATATCAATACGGTACTGTCGCGAAGATTGTGCAAGTCGTAAATCATGAGAACGATGAAAACTGCATTAAGGTTTTAATCGAGGGTATTTATCGCTCTAAATTGATTAATATTTACGATCAAAACGATTATTTAGAAGCTGAGCACAGCCTTAGCCCAATGACGATCCGTATGGAATCGTCAACTCAACAAACTCGCCTCGAAGAATTACGTGGTCTTTTCAGCCAATACGCTGAAGCAAAACTACGTAATGCGCGTGAGTTAATTAATGCTGCAAATAAAATCGATGATTTATTGCAACTCATGTTCTTCGTCGCAACACGCGTGCCGTTAAATATCGAAGTGAAACAAAAATTCCTCGAACACGATGAATTTGAAGCTCATTTACAAGAGTTAATGACTTATTTGCTTCAACAGTCTGAAGAACAACAGATTGAGCAAAATTTACATGACAATGTAAAACGTCAAATGGAAAAGAATCAGCGCGAATATTTTCTAAATGAAAAAATGAAAGTTATTCAGCGTGAACTTTCTGACATGAATGGCGGTGCTGAAGATGATATCGCAGAGATTGAAAAACGTTTAGCTGAAGCTGATCTTCCTGAGCATGTTCGTAAAAAAGCAGAAGGTGAATTCCGTAAGCTCAAAGCAATGCAGCCTGCATCGAGTGAAGCAGCCGTAGTTCGTAATTACATCGAAACTATTTTAGATACACCATGGAATAAGGCGAGCAAAGTAAGTATCAATCTTGCTAAAGCTCAAGATATTCTTGATGCTGATCATTATGGTTTGGATGAAGTTAAAGAACGTATCGTTGAATATCTTGCTGTTCAGTCACGTGTAAAAAAACTACGTGGACCAGTATTGTGTCTCGTAGGTCCTCCTGGTGTAGGTAAAACCTCATTAGGTGAGTCTGTAGCTAAAGCAACAGGTCGCGAATTCGTTCGAATGGCACTTGGTGGTGTTCGTGATGAGGCTGAGATTCGTGGACATCGCAGAACTTATATTGGTGCGATGCCAGGTAAGATTGTGCAATCACTTTCTAAAGTCGGTGTAAAAAACCCTTTATTCCTACTCGATGAAATTGACAAAATGGCTCAAGATCATCGTGGTGATCCTGCATCTGCCTTGTTAGAAGTGCTTGATCCTTCACAGAATCACAAATTCAACGATCACTATCTCGATCTTGATCTTGATTTATCTGAAGTCATGTTTATTTGTACTGCAAACAGTATGAATATACCTGAAGCTTTGTTAGATCGTATGGAGGTCATTCGCCTTCCTGGTTATACAGAGGAAGAGAAAATCAATATTGCTGAGCGTTACTTAGTACCTAAAGCAATCAAGAATAATGGCTTACGTGCTAAGGAATTAAGTGTACACGAAGAAGCAATTCGAGATATCGTACAACGCTATACACGTGAAGCTGGTGTTCGAAGTTTAGAGCGTGAAGTCTCTAAAATCGCACGTAAAGTGGTTAAAGAAGCGGTTAGTAAAAAAGCGAAAAATCTTCAAATTGAAGTTAATTCGGCAAATCTACCTGACTACTTAGGGCCGCATAAATTCGATTTTGGTATGGCTGAAGAAGAAGCTCAAGTCGGTCGTGTTAATGGTCTAGCTTGGACTTCAGTTGGTGGTGAACTACTGACAATTGAAGTTGCAGCAATGAAAGGTAAAGGCAAATTTGTAACCACTGGTTCTTTAGGTGATGTTATGAAGGAGTCTATTACTGCAGCCATGACCGTAGTGCGTACACGAGCTGATGCTTTGGGTATCGATTCTACTCGCTTTGAAGAAACCGATATTCACGTGCACTTACCTGAAGGCGCTACGCCTAAAGATGGTCCTTCAGCTGGTCTTGCTTTGACGACAGCATTAGTTTCAGCGTTTACTGGCATTGCGATTCGACCTGATATTGCAATGACTGGTGAAACTAGCTTGAGTGGCCGTGCAATGCGTATTGGTGGTTTAAAGGAAAAATTACTGGCTGCACATCGTGGCGGTGTAAAAATGGTCTTTATTCCACAGGAAAATGCACGTGATTTAGTCGAAATTCCTGATAATGTGAAAGAAGGTTTAGATATCAAAGTTGTAAAATCAATTGATGAAATTTTACCACTAGCATTAACCTCTATGCCTAAACCATTAGTCAAAACACCCATTGTGAAAGCAGTTGACGAATCAAAATCTGCGCGACACTAATCGGTCTTTTAAGTGAAGAAAGAGAGCTTAGGCTCTCTTTTTTTATAAGATGCCAATGGATGCAAAATTAACAACCCATTATGTTTTAACTTTTGATTTTATAAATTCATCACTTTGAAATGTATAATAACGTGAAACTTCTAGTGACACATTTTCATGAAAATTCGTATCTTGACCATTGGTCAAAAAATGCCAGCATGGGTTCTTACTGGTTTTGAAGATTATTTCAAAAGAATTCAACCTTTTGTACAAACTCAAATTGTTGAGCTTCCTATGGCGAAACGCGGAAAGAATGACTCTGAAGCTGATATTTTAAAATATCGTAATATCGAAGGCGATAGCATTTTAAATGCACTGAAAGGAAATGAACTTTTAATTGCACTTGAAGTGGGAGGAAAAGAGTTTAGTACAGAAAAATTAGCTGAAACCATGAAAGGTTGGATGCTTGAAGGGAATGATGTTGTGCTCGCGATTGGTGGACCTGATGGACATTCTGACGCAGTTCGTAAAGCTGCTGCTTGGCACTGGTCTTTATCTAAATTAACGCTACCCCACCCTATGGTTCGCATTCTGTTGATTGAACAACTTTACCGTGCCATGAGCATTAATCATAACCATCCGTACCATCGTGCTGGATAATCGTTCCGAATTTGCAACATGATGTTCAAATTTAAATGGTTACTCTGACTTCTAAAATTTGCGATGATCACCTCATACATCTAAGAATGGAACCACCCTCATGACTATTCAAACGCTACCTGGCTTATTCATATCACATGGCTCTCCAATGCTGGCTTTGAATCCTGAACAGGTTGGTCCAGCTTTACATCGCTTGAGTCTCAATTTGCCCAAACCTAGAGCGATAATCGTCATGTCTGCGCATTGGGAAAGCAATGCACTCGAAGTAAGTACGGGCACTAGACCTGAAACATGGCACGATTTTCGAGGTTTCCCAGATGCACTCTATGAAATTCGCTATCCTGCCCCTGGTGCTCCAGATGTTGCTGAACAAGTTTTAAATTTATTCGCTGAGGCACAAATTACTGCACATGCCAATAGTACACGACCTCGTGATCATGGCGTATGGATGCCTTTATTACATATGTATCCAGAAGCTGATATCCCCGTAGTCGAAATCTCTTTACCTATGACGATGTCTGCTGAAGCGATATTTAAAATTGGTCAAGCTCTCGCTCCATTAAGAGATCAGCAAATATTATTAATTGGCTCGGGAAGCATTACCCATAATTTAAGAGAGCTTGCTTGGCATGGTGAAACGAGTGAAGTTCCAGAATGGGCATCAACTTTTAGAAACTACGTGGTGCAGCAGCTCACTCATTCGGATTATCCTGCTATTTTAGCGTGGAATACGATTCCTTATGTTCATCGCAACCACCCTACGATAGAACACTTTGCACCTTTATTTTTCTCTATGGGCACTGGTGATCGTTTTAGCATTGTACATAGTAGTTTTACCATGGGTGCTTTAGGAATGGATATTTATCGCTTTGATTGAGAGAAAATAAAATATCATTTTTTAAATGACCATCACGAATTAATCATCGATCAATGGATACATTTTGATACTGAAAAGTGCAGAATGTATCCATATTTTTTTAGATGCCGTGCGTTATCCTTCCTCGGATCAATACAATTTAGAAAACTTGTTATGAAATTAAAATTAATTGCCTTGGCTATTTTGCCTATCACACTTGCTGCGTGTCAGACTTCCGATCTACAAAAAGCTGGGGATTTAGCTGTGTCTGTGCTTCAACAACAAAATGCTGATCAAACTCTCTCTGCATACCAATGGCAAGCCAATCCACAAAATGCGCCTCAACCAATCACTTTAAACTTCACCGCTGATAAAAAACTTTCAATTCATACGAGCTGCAATACTTTATTTGGCGGGTTTGAGCTAAAAAACAATACTATCGTAGCTGCTCAACTTGCATCTACCATGAAGGGATGTAATGGTTTGGCTGCCGAACAAGAACGCTTTGCTGGAAATCTATTTTCCCAACCTGCTGTTCCTTTCGTACTTAATTTAAATGATCGTGATAATCCAACGTTGACTTTGGTACAGCCGAATGGTGAAAAGATTATCTTCACGGGTAAAATGACACCTGAAACCAAATACAAAACTCAAGGTGAAACCATATTTCTTGAAATTTCGCCAGAAACTAAACAATGTACTGGTGTAGCTCCCCAAACTTGTCTACAAGTCAGAGAAGTAAAATACAACGATAGTGGTATTAAAACGCAAGTCGATAAAGACTGGACTTTATTCTACGATCAAATTGAAGGTTTTTCACATAGTCCGAATGAACGTCAAATCATTCGTGTAAAACGTTATGAAATTAAAAATCCTGCTGCAGATCAATCAAAGTATGCTTATATTTTTGATATGGCTGTAGAGCGTGAAGCTGTAAAAGGTTCTTTATAAAGAATAAAAAACCGAGGCTAAGCCTCGGTTTTTTTATTTTTGAATATATTCTTAGAATACACCCTGAGCTAACATCGCATCAGCAACTTTTACGAAACCAGCAATGTTCGCACCATCTACATAATTCACAGTACCATCTTCTTGAGTACCGAATTTTACGCAGTTACGGTGAATTTCTTTCATGATTGCATGTAAACGCTCATCTACTTCTTCGAAAGACCAACCTAAACGAAGCGCATTTTGAGACATTTCAAGACCAGAAGTTGCAACACCACCTGCATTAGATGCCTTACCTGGAGCATATAGAATTTTTGCATCAACGAATTTTTCAACTGCAGCAAGTGTAGAAGGCATATTTGCGCCTTCAGCTACGCAGATCACACCATTTGCAAGCAATTTATCCGCATCATCAGCATCTAATTCATTTTGTGTGGCACATGGAAGTGCGATATCACACTTAATACCCCAAGGACGTTGCCCTTCAAGATATTCAAAACCATGCTTCGCTGCAAACTCAGAGATACGACCACGTTGAACGTTTTTAAGCTCCATTACTTCAGCTAAAAGCTCTGGAGTTAAACCGTCTTTAATGTATACAGTACCAGCTGAATCTGAAAGTGAAACAACTTTTGCGCCCAAATACATTGCTTTGTCAGCAGCAAACTGTGCAACGTTACCCGAACCAGAGATTGTAACTACCTTGTCTTTGAAACTGTCGTTACGAGTCTTAAGCATTTCCTCAGCGAAATACACTGTACCGTAACCAGTTGCTTCAGGGCGTGCTAGTGAACCACCAAAAGTTAAACCCTTACCTGTAAATACGCATGAAGTGTCATTGCTGAGCTTCTTCATCATACCCGCCATGTAACCAACTTCGCGGCCACCAACACCAATATCACCCGCAGGAATATCTGTGTCAGAACCTAAGTGA
Source organism: Acinetobacter sp. YH16032 (assembly GCF_013417345.1). Classification (NCBI taxonomy): domain Bacteria; kingdom Pseudomonadati; phylum Pseudomonadota; class Gammaproteobacteria; order Moraxellales; family Moraxellaceae; genus Acinetobacter; species Acinetobacter sp. YH16032. Next base: position 58,967 of record NZ_VPEE01000003.1, read on the forward strand.
CGGTATAACTCGATCATGAGTGCTTGGCAGAAACGCATGATTTCGCCTTCTGATTTACCTTTAGGGTCAAAATCAGAACCACCTTTACCACCACCCATTGGTAGTGTAGTTAACGCATTTTTGAAAGTCTGTTCAAAACCTAAGAATTTTAGGATTGAAAGGTTCACTGAAGGGTGGAAACGCATACCACCTTTGAATGGACCAATTGCTGAGTTGTACTGAACACGGAACGCACGGTTAACGTGTGTTTGACCTTGATCATCAACCCAAGAAACGCGGAATTGAATCGCACGTTCAGGTTCAACTAAACGTTCTAATAAACCATGAGCTGCATACTTAGGGTTCTTTTCAATAAAAGGCCATAAGCTTGTCATCACCTCTTCAACAGCTTGAAGAAATTCTGGTTGATGTGCATCACGTGTTTTAACGTAGTCTAGGAAGTCGTTAAGGCTGTTGTATTTCAACGCTTAATCCTCAGCAGAAAATGGATCAAAATTGGTCAAAATTTCAATATATTGATAAGTTTTGGCGCAAAGTATTAAATATCTTTTACAGGCACTGTACAATAGTTTTCATAATTTTTTTTAATATTTTTTTAATTTCAATTACTTAATTATAGTATTTAATAATTTTAAATTATCAAATTCATTACTTTTAATTATAAATTAATGCTTATTCGGCGCTTTTATTGCGCGATAAATGACCCATAACAGCGCACCCCAAACTAACACTAATCATGTTAAAATCATTCATATTTCGCACCTATGATCTCCTTTTCGCTTGATTAAGTTTTAACGTACATGCACGCACAAATCTCATTGATACAACAAGTTGATGCTTTCCTACCTCAAACCCAATGTGGTCTATGTGGCCACCGTGATGGTTGTTTACCTTATGCTAAAGCTATTGTAGAAGGAGAAGACGCGAATAAATGTGTCCCTGGCGGTCAACCTGTTGCTGACGCAATTGCTCACTTACTGAATCGCCCTAAGCTTAAAGCTGAAGAAAGCGTTTGGCCAATTCAATCTGATGGTCGCCCACAGCGTATGAAAGCGATCATACGTGAAGACGAGTGTATTGGTTGCACTAAATGCATCAGTGCTTGCCCTGTAGATGCCATCATTGGATCAGGAAAGTTAATGCATACTGTGTTAACTGATCTTTGTACTGGATGCGAATTATGTATACCACCTTGTCCAGTTGACTGTATCGATCTTGTTGAAGATTTACAGCCCATACCAAATGAGCAAGCCCGCATCCTAGAACAAAATGATCTTAGAAATCGTTATTATGCTCATATTCAACGTGAGGAAAATCGCAGTCTTCATCGCAAAGGTCCTGTCGTTAAAGCTGAAATTGATACTGCGCTTTTTGCTCAATTTTCAAAACAATTACAATCAGTACCTACTATTCAAACGATAAAAAAAACAGCGCTTCATAAGACATTAGATGCAAAATCTACAATCGAACTTGCCAAATTACGTACACAAATTAAAAAGCTTGAAAAACAACTTGCTGTACGTGAGAGTGTCGATAAGCAAGAGCAACTCAATACTTTATATGAAAAACTCAATTCAATTGAGGGTGTTTAAATGAACGTTAAAACACCTAAAACTGTAAAAAACATGACAAAAAAGCAAATTCAAATTTTTTTTGAAAGATTAAGAGCTCAACGCCCAAACCCTAAAACAGAGCTGAATTATTCTTCACCCTTTGAGTTGTTAGTTGCTGTGACCTTATCAGCACAAGCCACTGATGTAAGCGTAAATAAGGCCACAGATAAGCTTTTCCCTGTAGCAAACACACCTGAAGCAATCTATGCCTTAGGTGTAGAAGGATTAAAATCTTATATTAAAACAATAGGTCTCTATAACTCTAAAGCTGAAAATGTCATCAAAGCTTGTGAAATATTGATTAAACAACACAACAGTATTGTTCCTCACAACCGCGCTGATTTAGAAGCACTTCCGGGCGTAGGTCGAAAAACTGCAAATGTGGTATTAAATACCGCTTTTGGTCAACCAACCATGGCCGTTGATACCCACATCTTTCGATTAGGTAATCGTACTGGACTTGCGGTAGGAAAAAATGTACTCGAAGTTGAACACCGTCTAGTTAAAGTGATTCCAAAAGAGTTTATTGTAGACGCTCATCATTGGTTAATTTTACATGGACGTTATTGCTGTATTGCGCGGAGGCCAAAGTGCAATGAGTGTGTTGTGAGTGATGTGTGCAACTGGCCTGAACGTTTCGAATATGGAGCGACAAGACAGATCGATTTAAAACAGGTTTAACGATCAAGAGATTTTTTTTGATCTTTTTTCTCTTTATCTAATTTCATCTGTTTTTGACTATCGCGAAGTAATTTAAAACTTATAAATACCAAAAAAGACAATACTGCCAAGCATGCAAGCATCAATAAAATAATGGCAATATTTTGCACTTGTTTACCTTCACATCATAAAAAAGAAGCCCTAATATGACTTAGGGCTTCTTTTTTGTCAAAGCTGAATAATGGTTATTTAGTTTGATCTAAAATTGCAAAAAGTTCTTTTTGAACTTCTTCAATAGGACGAAGTCCATTCAACTTATCATACGTTGGCGCATTTTCACCTGAAGCTGCACGCCCTTGGTAAAAGCCAACCAACTGTTCAGTTTCAGTATGATACGAACCTAAGCGCTTACGAATTGTTTCTTCTTGGTCATCTGGACGCTGAACTAAATCTTCACCAGTTTCATCATCTTTGCCTTCCACTTTTGGTGGGTTGTAGACGATATGATAAACACGACCTGATGCTGGATGTTGGCGACGACCCGATAAGCGTTTAACGATTTCTTCATCAGGCACATCAATTTCGATCACGTGATCAATATCAATGCCTTCTTTTTCCAAAGCTTCAGCTTGAGGAATCGTACGAGGGAAACCATCAAAGATACAACCATTTGCACAATCTGGTTGTGCAATACGCTCTTTAACCAGACCAATAATCAGTTCGTCAGAAACTAGACCACCATTGTCCATAACAGATTTTGCCTGTAGACCGAGTTCAGTTCCTTCACGAATTGCAGCACGGAGCATATCACCGGTTGAAATTTGTGGGACATTGTAGCGCTTGCAGATCAACTGAGCTTGAGTACCTTTACCTGCTCCAGGTGGTCCGAGTAATATAATGCGCATAAATAAACATCCTCATTTTAACTATATCGACGATACTTGGTTAATGTCTTTGGTAGGCACCAATCCAGCATCTATTTATAAGAAAGCCACAAATAAATGAATCAGACCCGCGAAGAAACCTGTTACCCCACCTAGCACAATTAAGATCCATTCGTCTTCCTGGAATGCAGGACGTAATAGATTTTGAAACTCGCGCGGCGTTAATTCACGGATACGTTCTTTAAACATTTGATAGATTTTCTGTGCGCGGCTCGCATTAAAAGCTGGGTCGCATACAGGCACCATCGTAATTTCAATTGAGCGATCGATCAAGTCTGTCTTGAGTTTTGCATACTCTTTTGGACCTAAAGATAGCTGTAATGATGTACGAACCAATGGTGTTTCCATGATTTCATTGATATGACGTTTAACAATACGGCGTGTTTTGTCTTTTTTTCCACCATACATCATTTCCATCATAATAGATTTCAATGTAATCAAATCTTCAGTCACTACACGGGCAAATACATCAGATACTTCTTCTTGGCGCTTCATAAACGCACCTTGAATATTATAAGAACCAATGCGTGGAATGACAGGTTTTATCCAAGGGAATTTACGATCTTTCGTTAATTCAAAGAATTGTGGATAACGTATATAGTGTGGTTCAACTGGATTAAATACCATCCAAATTGCAATCCAATTTGTTAAAAAGCCCCAAATTGCTGCCCAGAATGGTACAGTCCAATGCCAAGGCACCACAAACCAAACGATCATTTGGAAGATACCGAAGAACATACCGATTAATGCACTGATATGCCAAATGAAGTTAATTTCTTTTTGACCCACTTTTAGGAACATATTGACCATCAATTGACGGTCGCCTTCCATTTGACTCACTACCATCGCACGCATATCCACGAGCGACTCAACATTTAAAGTTAATTCGGTTACGAGCTCTTTCAAAACATTTGGAAGTTGCTTATGTGCTTGCGCATAAATACGTCTCTTGATTGAGTAAGGTAAGTTTTCCCATAGAACCGCATTGCGATCCATCATCACTTCATCAATTAAGTGCTCTAACTCAAAGCCAACCTGTTCACCAATGATACGAGCAGTATCCTCGGGATCCATCGCATCTAAGAACTCTCGTAAGGAGCCAAGTTTTGATAGTGTATTGTCGGTAATAATACCCGATATACGTCCTGCCTTACGTGGAACAATTCCTTGCCATCCCACCGGAAGCGGACCTAAGTGAAAACCCCAAAACTTAATTGGATAAAACACCATCTTGAGTGCCATCCAGACGTGAGCCCAAGTCACAAATGCGGTTACTGGGATAATACTCAGTACTGCATAAAAATCAGGTCGATTGACGAAGGCTTGCCACAAATCACTCACATATCCAAACATTCATGACTCTCATATTCATATATCTAATTGCAGTCGAACTTGAGGTATAAAACCATAAAGCTTTCTAAAATCCTACACTTAAGGTGTAAGCAAACTGTAGTTCTGGTTTAGTTTCAAAAATCACTTGGTTTCCTTGCGTGATTTCCTCTCCTGCTTTTATCCCTACACTAAATGTACTAATTCTTTCTTTATTCAGCATGACATATGATAAATCTATACCACCACCGAGTTGAGATTCCTTTTCACCATTGACTGTTTTTGATTTTAGATGACCAGCAAATGCACCTAAATAAAATCCATTTAAGTCCTTAGTTCCGAGAATTATTGGGTAACGAAAACCGACTTGAGCACCCACATCGTGGTCGTCATTTAAGAAAGCGCCAAGCTTTCCGTATCCAATACCGTATGGAGTGACGTATTCTAAATTCCCATGCGCTAACCGTTGTGTAACACCAGCACCCACATTTATTTTAGAAAATTGTTCTGGTTTCAATTTTGCTTCAGGATAAAACGATGAAAAATCTGCGTATGCTAAATTCCCTACCCACATCATGACAGCAAAGGAAACGATTTTTCTCATTATTTTCTCCATTCTCTCAAACTGAGAACAATATTATTATTCATCCATAGTGCTTCGACTTTAACAGAATAATTTTCGTTCTTATATACAACAAGCTTTAAAATTAGTGTCTATTTGGTCAAATTTTAATTTTTATAACATACGAACTATTTATTAATTTTTCAAATTTTATAGTTAATCTGAGTTAAAATACTTTGATATAAAGTCAGCTTTTACCCGCAAAAAAGTAAAGATCTATGAAGCAGCAGTTCCCACTGAAGAATGTACAACAAGAAAAGCGAATTTTTCGCAGTCGAGTGGTGTTTGCTATTTGCGTGGTAATCTTTTTTTTAATTGTTCTATTGTCTCGATATGCTTATTTGCAAATTGTGCATTACGACCAGTTTAAAGATGCATCGGACAAAAACCGAATTCGTTTACAACCGATTTCCCCTGCCCGCGGTTATATTTTTGATCGTAACGGCATTCTACTGGCTGACAATTATCCAGTTTTTACGGCTACATTAAGTAAAGCGGATGTACCTGATATTGAAGATACAGTAGAACGCCTTAGAAAGATTATTGACTTGAGCGAAGAAGACATCGAACGCTTCATGAGTCGTGTGAAAACCGCAAAAAAGACTGAACGTGTCACGCTTAAACTAAACTTAACTGAAACAGATATCGCTAAATTTAGTGAAGTAAAGTTTAAATTTCCTGGTGTTTCTATTGAAACCCAAATGACGCGTTATTACCCGCATGGTGAATTATTTGCCCATGTTATTGGGTATGTCGGTCGTATTAACGATAAAGAACTCAAAAGCATTGATAAAGATGCTTACGCAGGTACAAACCTGATCGGTAAAATTGGTGTAGAAAAATTTTATGAAGACCTGTTGCATGGCTCACCTGGCTTTGAGTCTATTGAGACAGATGCTTTCGGTAATGTCTTACGGAAATTAGGGCGTAAAGATTCTGTACGCGGTAATGACCTCTATTTATCACTTGATTATGGTCTCCAAACAGTAGCTGCTGAGCAACTTGCGGGGCGTCGTGGTGCAATTGTTGCAATGGATCCACGTACAGGTGAAATTTTGGCACTCGTTTCGAGTCCAAGTTTCAACCCAAATTTATTCGTGACTGGTATCAGTCATACAGACTATAGTGCGCTGCGTGACAATTTAGATCAGCCGTTGTATAACCGCGCAGTTCAAGGGACTTATCCACCAGGTTCTACCATTAAGCCTATGGCTGCATTAGGGGGTATTCACTACGGTATTGTCGATTGGTCAACTGCTATTTCAGATCCAGGTTATTTCCACTTACCAGGAGATTCTCACAAATTCCGCGACTGGAAAAAAACGGGGCATGGTGTAGTCAATATGCACAAGTCCATTGTTGTCTCATGTGATACTTACTATTACGTTCTTTCTTACCAGATGGGGATCGATCGTATGAACACATGGATGCGTCAGTTTGGATTTGGTGAGAAAACAGGTGTAGACCTTCCTAGCGAAAGTACAGGATTGTATCCTTCGCCAGAATGGAAAATGCGTACTCGCAATTCTAAATGGCTCAAAGGGGAAACAATCTCAGTCAGTATTGGGCAAGGTGCGTTCACTTCTACCCCCTTGCAACTTGCGATGGCAACTGCAATTACTGCAAATCATGGCGCCCATGTTACACCGCATGTATTACGTGAAACCAAAGGAACAAAGCAATTCAAAGTCCACAATGCACCAGATTATAAAATTGCCTTCAATGGTACTGATGAAGATTGGATTAAGATGCGTGATGCCATGGTGGATGTGATCCAATCTGGAACAGGTAAAGGGATTCGTGGTGGACTGCAATATCAAATTGCGGGTAAAACAGGTACCGCTCAGGTCAAGAGTATTGCGCAAGGTAAAAAGTATAACGAAGCTTTATTAACTGAACGTCAACTCGATCACGGCTTATTTGTAGGCTTCGCCCCTGCCGACAACCCAGAAATAGCGATTGCAGTGATATGGGAAAATGGTCGTGGAGGTTCAGGAGCAACCGCGCTCGCACGTCCTGTATTAGATTATTGGTTACTCCATCGTGATCGTAAGCCAATAAAGCCGATGAATCATGTTGTCAGCGGCGGCTTAATGACAGCAGGCATTAAGCCTGGTGAATTACCTAGCGGATCTAGTAATTTATCAGCCGATCCAAATGCACTTCCTCGTGAACTCCAAACATCACGTAACAGCAACAGTGCAACGAATGCAACGAATGCAACGAATGCAACGAATGCAACGAATGCAACGAATGCAACGAATGCAAACACTGACACTCAACGTAACACGAGTCAATAAATGAAAAATCAACTCCGCATCATTGGTGGTGAATGGAAACGCCGTGTATTACCTTTTGCCACTATTGAGGGTTTAAGACCAACACCAGATCGTGTACGCGAAACTTTATTTAATTGGTTAATGTGGGATATTCAACAAGCGCAGGTGCTAGATGTTTGCGCTGGATCTGGTGCATTAGGTTTTGAAGCGCTATCTCGAGGGGCAGCTCATGTCACGATGATCGAACCTAATTTAGAGCAAAATAAATTTTTAAAATCAAACTTAGCGCTTTTAAATGTGAATAATGCAAAACTGATTCAAAGCACTGCCCAAATCGCGCTAAAGCAACTCTCAAACAATCAATTCGATGTAGTTTTTTTAGATCCTCCCTATAGTTTAAATCTTTGGGAGGAGTTGGCTTCATTGATTGACCCAAAACTCAAAGCAGATGCATTTATTTATGTCGAAGCCGATCAACCATTGTCATCACTTAATCTACCTTCTTCATGGCACCTCATAAAAGAAACCAAAGCTGGAACAGTTAAATCAGGCCTTTATCGAAAAATAGATTAGACATTTAAAATGTCTGATTCCAAAAAATCCGAATCAATCTGCCTCGATCGTAGGGAAACGAGGATAAAAACTCGTACCCTATCGTTTGATTCTGTTTCAGCAAATACTCAACACCATATCCAAACGTAATGCTTAATTGTTCCAGATTTGATAAGTCAAAATGACCTGTATCAAGTTTATTCTTCAATTCATTCCGATCAAAAGCCGTGAAATTAAAAAATTGAATACGTTCGGATTGAAAAATTGAATGCGTCAATACATCAAATCTCGAATATTCTTTCTCATTTAATTCTGCAATCTTGGTCTGTTCACTATTTAAATCTTCTATGGCAGGCTCATAGTGAAGTTCTTGCTGAGCTTCAAAAAAATTAAAAATGAGATTTTGATCATTCGTATTTTCATCATGATCCAAGGAATTCGCGTGAACAGCAGAAATTGAAAAAAACATCAAAGCTTGTAAATAAAGTTTTAAATTTTGAATCATATTAATTTTACGTTTCTATATCTTATTATTATGCATGAAAAAAAGCCTCCACTCAGGAGGCTTTTTTACTTAAAGCATTAAGCTAGACCTTTTTCTTTAAGTACTTCTAGCATCGTTGAACCAAGTTCAGCTGGGCTACGTGTATATGCCATTCCAGCACGTTCAAACGCAGCGAATTTTTCTTCTGCCGTGCCTTTACCACCTGAAATAATAGCACCAGCATGACCCATTCGCTTACCTTTCGGTGCAGTCACACCAGCAATATAACCAACAACAGGTTTGGTCACATTTGATTGGATATATTCTGCCGCTTCTTCTTCAGCTGTACCACCAATCTCACCAATCATAATAATTGCATCTGTGTCTGGATCATCTTGGAACAGTTTCAAAGCATCAATCTGATTCATACCAGGGATTGGATCTCCACCAATACCAATACACGTTGATTGACCTAATCCTAACTTCGTAGTTTGTGCAACAGCTTCATAGGTCAACGTACCTGAACGCGAAATAATACCGATTCGTCCTGGCTGATGAATATGTCCTGGCATAATACCAATCTTACATTCACCCGGCGTGATAACACCTGGACAGTTTGGACCCACTAAGCGAGTGCCATTTCCATTGGTTTCTAGATAGCGTTTCGCTTTCAGCATATCAATGGTTGGTACACCTTCAGTGATAACAACAATCAGTCCAACGCCAGAGTCAACTGCTTCAACGATAGAATCCAATACAAATGGTGCAGGAACGTAAATGACCGATGCATCAGCACCAGTCTCTTTCACTGCATCTTTCATTGTATTGAATACAGGTAGATTTAAATGAGTTTGACCGCCTTTACCTGGAGTCACACCACCCACAACCTTAGTACCATAAGCCAAAGCTTGTTCTGAGTGGAATGTACCATTTTTACCCGTAAAGCCCTGTACCAATACTTTAGTGTCTTTATTAATTAATACGCTCATGATTGATACTCCTTATGCTTTTACTGCAGCAACAATTTTTTCTGCGGCATCAGATAAGCCGTTTGCAGAAATTAGTTTAAGACCAGATTCATCAAGTAATTTTGCACCTAGTTCTGCATTATTCCCTTCTAAGCGAACAACAACAGGCACTGTTACATTTACTTCTTGAACCGCTGCAATAATTGCTTCAGCAATCATGTCACAACGCACAATACCACCGAAGATATTGATCAGCACACCTTGTACTGACTGATCCGCTAAAATGATCTTGAATGCTTCAATTACACGCTCTTTGGTTGCGCCACCACCTACATCCAAGAAGTTTGCTGGTTGACCACCATAGAGTTTAATGATGTCCATGGTTGCCATTGCAAGACCTGCTCCATTCACCATACAACCAATATTACCTTCTAAAGCAACATAGTTAAGGTCAAACTCAGATGCCTTGAGCTCACGCTCATTTTCTTGCGATTTATCTCTTAAAGCAGAAACTTCTGGCAAACGATATAAAGCATTCGAATCAATACCGACCTTGGCATCAACACACAAAATTTCACCATTTTCACGGACTGACAATGGATTAATTTCAAACAATGCGAAATCATTTTCTACGAACGCTTGATAAGCTGCAGACATAATTTTAACAAATTGATTAATCTGTTTATCTTTCAGCTCTAAAGCAAAAGCGACTTCACGAGCTTGGAAAGGAAGTAAGCCAACCAATGGATCTACTTCAACTTTAATAATTTTTTCTGGAGTTTCTTCAGCGACTTTTTCAATTTCGACACCACCTTCAGTAGAAGCCATGAAAGTAATACGACGTGATGAACGATCAACAACTGCGCCTAAATACAATTCACGCTCAACTGGATAGACATCTTCTGCAACGAGTACACTGTTAACTGGTTGCCCATTTGCATCCGTTTGATATGTAACTAAACGAGTACCAATAATTTGCGAAGCATATTCTTTTGCTTCATCAGCTGACTTAACGACTTTAACGCCGCCAGCTTTTCCACGCCCACCGGCATGTACTTGTGCTTTCATAACAGCGAATTTGCCGCCTAGCTGTTCAAATGCTTTTACTGCTTCCTCTGCATTTGTAGCGATGATGCCTTCCTGAACTGGCATACCATATTTTTTTAACAGCGATTTCGCCTGATACTCGTGTAAATTCATTGTTTTACCTTTTACTACTTTTCACTTTTTATGACACACCAATATTTAAACTTCCTTCGCAATAAATATTGGCATTTATTAAATTTAGTATTCTATTTTTAGATGATTATTCAAACAAAAACAACCACCAAATGCAAAAAGAGCGGCCTCAGCCGCTCTTTTTTGTGTTATTTACGTTTACGCTGAATCGCGTGAATTGCTCGCCCATCTACTGCTAGCGCAGCCTCATGAACTACTTCAGAGAATGTTGGGTGACCAAATGTCATTAATTGAAGATCTTCAACGCTTGATACAAATTCAAGTGCGATCATGCCTTGGTGAACGATATCGGACGCAGCAGGTCCAATCACGTGCATACCAAGCAAACGATCCGTTTTAGCGTCAGCAACAAATTTCACGAAACCAGCATTTTCTCCAGCTGCCATCGCACGACCATTCGCTGCGAAACCAAATTGACCTGTTTTAACTTCGTGACCTTTTTCTTTAGCTTGTTCTTCTGTTAAACCAACCCACGCCGCTTCAGGGTGTGTATAAATCACAGAAATAATCGTGTCATAGTTCACTTGAGCTGCGTGACCATGAATACGTTCAACAGCCATTACGCCTTCTTCCATTGCTTTATGTGCAAGCATTGGACCACGTACTAAGTCACCAATTGCATATACACCTTCAACAGAAGTTGCACACCAATCATTTACTTCAACCAAACCACGTTCAGTAAGTTTAATGCCTGAATCTTCTGCTAATAAACCTTCTGCATACGCTTTACGACCCACGCAAACGATCAATTTGTCGAAAGTCTGAGTTTTGTCTTCGCCACCTTGAGTGTACTTAACTGTCACTTCACGACCATTGATTTCTGTACCAGCTACTTTTGCGCCAACACGAATATCAAGACCTTGCTTAGTTAATACTTTTTGGTAATCTTTTGCCAAAGCTTTATCAGCCATTGGTAAAAATGCATCCATTGCTTCAAAAACAACAACTTCTGCACCCAAACGACGCCATACTGATCCAAGTTCAAGACCAATGACACCTGCACCAATTACACCTAAACGCTTAGGTACTTCTTGGAATTCAAGCGCGCCAGTAGAATCGACGATAAGATCTTGATCTACAGGAGCAACAGGAATATTTACAGGAACAGAACCAGAGGCAAGAATGACATATTTAGGTTCTAAAATTTGAGTTTCACCTTCATGTGGAACAAACTCAACTTTTTTACCAGCTAATAATTTACCTGTACCCTGCAACCATTCAATGCCGTTACCTTTCAACAGGCCATCAATACCCATTGTAAGTTGGTTAACGATTTTATCTTTACGAGCAAGTAATTTTTGAAGATCGAATTTCACTTCGCCCGTTGTAATACCATGATCATCTAAATGATGAACAGTATCTTCATAACGATGTGAAGAATCTAAAAGTGCTTTAGATGGGATACAACCCACGTTCAAGCAAGTACCACCTAATGATGGTTTTCCTTTATGAATACGCTTTTCAATACACGCAACTTTGAAACCCAGTTGTGCTGCACGAATAGCAGCTTCATAACCACCTGGACCACCGCCGATTACTACTAAATCAAATTGTTGAGACATTCTTCTCTCCAAAAATGGGCCTAGAGGATCGCTCTAAGCCCATGGATTTATTCTTTAGAATTAAAGATCAAGGATAAGTTTAGCTGGTTCTTCTAACAATTCTTTGATTGTTACAAGGAAACCTACTGCTTCTTTACCATCAATTAAACGGTGGTCATAAGAAAGCGCTAAATACATCATTGGTAAGATTTCAACTTGACCATTTACCGCCATTGGACGCTCTTGGATTTTATGCATACCCAAAATTGCAGTTTGTGGCGTATTTAAAATTGGTGTTGAAAGCAATGAACCGAAAGTACCGCCATTAGTGATCGTGAATGTACCACCTGTCATGTCTTCAATGCCCAGCTTACCATCACGTGCTTTGAATGCGTAATCACGGATACCATTTTCAACTTCAGCATAGTTCATGCGATCAGTATCACGTAATACTGGAACTACTAAACCACGGTCAGAAGATACCGCTACACCGATGTCATAGTAACCGTGATAAACGATATCATCACCATCAATTGAAGCATTTACAGCTGGGTAGCGTTTAAGTGCTTCAGTTGCAGCTTTAACAAAGAATGACATAAAGCCTAAACGAGCACCATGACGCTTTTCAAAAGCATCTTTGTACTGAGCGCGCATGTCCATGATTGGCTTCATGTTGACTTCGTTGAACGTCGTTAACATTGCTGTTTCTTGCGTTGCAGCAAGTAAACGCTCAGCCACACGCTTACGAAGACGTGTCATAGGAACACGTTTTTCAATACGCTCACCTACAGCTACGCTTAATGGTGCAGCAGCAGGAGCAGCAGGTTTAGATTGGTGATTCGCCACATCTTCTTTAGTGATACGGCCACCACGACCTGTACCTGAAACTTCTGATGCATTAATACCAGTTTCAGTTAATGCCTTACGAACAGCTGGAGCTTGGTCTTGAACAGGAGCTTGAGCACGTTCAACAACAGGAGCAGCACCCGCTTCTGTAGCAGCAGCAGCTTGCTCAACTTTCTCTTCAGATTGAACAGCTTGAGTTTGAGAAGCACCTGAAACAGCACCTGCTTCAAATGTAGCAATTACTTCATCAGAAAGAACTGTGTCGCCTTCACCTTTGATGATATTTGCAATCGTACCATCTGCAGGAGCAACAACTTCAAGTACAACTTTATCCGTTTCGATATCACAGATCACTTCGTCACGTGATACCGCTTCACCTGGTTGTTTGTGCCAAGTTGCAATTGTTCCGTCTGCAACTGACTCTGGGAATACCGGTGCTTTAATTTCGGTTGCCATTCTTAAGATTCTCCTGATTATTCTGCTACGATCGCAAGCGCTTCGTTAACGAGTTGTGCTTGTTGTTTTGCATGTAAATATGGTGAGCCACAAGCCGGTGCAGCAGATGCTTCACGTCCTGCATAGCTGATTTGAATTTGTTGACCTGACTTCATAACACCTTCGTATAAACGTGGTGCGATGAATAACCATGCGCCTTGGTTCTTCGGTTCTTCTTGCGCCCAAACAAGCTCTTTCATATTTGGATATTGTGCAAGTACTTCCGCTAAACGTGCTTCTGGATATGGGTACAATTGTTCAACACGAACAATAGCAGTGTTGTTCAATTCATTTTCACGACGTTTTTCAAGTAAATCGTAATAAACCTTACCACCGCAAAGCACTACACGAGTCACATCCAACTTATTAATGTTATCAACTTCATCAATCACGGTTTGGAAAGTACCGTTCGCCAATTCATCAAGATTAGATACCGCTAATTTGTGACGTAATAATGACTTTGGAGACATGATAATCATTGGTTTACGAATTGGGCGAATCGCCTGACGACGTAAAGCATGGAAAATCTGTGCAGGAGTTGTAGGCGTCATCACTTGCATGTTTTCTTCAGCACATAGCTGTAAGAAACGCTCTAAACGTGCAGATGAGTGTTCTGGGCCTTGACCTTCAAAACCATGTGGAAGAAGCATCGTTAAACCACAAACGCGCTCCCACTTTGTCTCACCAGAAGCAATGAATTGGTCAATAACAACTTGAGCACAGTTCGCGAAGTCACCAAATTGTGCTTCCCAAATAATTAAGCTCTTAGGTAGAGTTGTTGCATAACCATATTCGAATGCCAATACTGCCATTTCAGACAATAATGAGTCATAAATCGCTGTACGCGGTTGATTTTCTTTAATATGGCAAAGTGGAATATACGTCGAACCGTCTACTTGGTTATGAAGCTTCGCATGACGATGCGAGAATGTACCACGACCAACATCTTCACCAGTTAAACGAACAAGATAACCCTCGTCCAATAACGAAGCATAAGCTAGAGTCTCAGCTGCACCCCAGTTCAATGGCATTTCACCAGTTTGCATTTTAAGACGATCATCGATCACCTTAGAAACTTGACGCTGCATCACGAAGCCTTCAGGAAGCTCACGCATTTTGCGACCAAGTTCTTTTAAACGCTCTTCAGGGAAAGTAGTATCCCAAACGTCAGTGTATTCGTGACCTAAGTATGGCGTCCAGTCAACGAACATTTTTTTATTCGGTTCAAGTACAAGTGCATTCGCAACATGTTTACCTGCTTCTAAATCAGCACGGTAATCTTCGATCATCTGATCTGCAGTCGCACGATCAATTACACCTTCTTGTACTAATTTGTCAGCATATAATGCACGAGTCGTCGTTTTCTTATTAATGACTTGATACATCATTGGCTGAGTTGCTGCTGGCTCATCTGCTTCATTGTGACCGCGACGACGGTAACAGAACATATCGATAACAACGTCTTTACGGAAAGTATGACGGAAATCATGCGCAAGTTGAGCAACAAACAATACAGCTTCAGGATCATCACCATTCACATGGAAGATTGGTGCCTGAATCATTTTCGCGATATCAGTACAGTATTCAGTAGAACGTGCATCACGTGGATCTGATGTTGTAAAACCAACTTGGTTATTGACAACAATATGAACTGTACCACCTACCGTATAACCACGTGTTTGTGACATTTGGAAGGTTTCTTGGTTCACACCTTGACCAGCAAATGCAGCATCACCATGTACAATTACGGGTAATACGTCATCACCACCAATGTCTTTACGACGAACTTGACGAGCACGTACTGAACCTTCAACTACAGGCCCTACGATTTCTAAGTGTGATGGGTTAAATGCCAATGCCAAATGAACTTCGCCACCTGGAGTCATTACGTTTGACGAGAAACCTTGGTGATACTTAACGTCACCAGAACCTTTCTTGTGAAGTGATTTACCTTCAAATTCACCGAAAAGATCTGCTGGGTTTTTACCCATGATATTGACAAGCAAGTTGAGACGACCACGGTGTGGCATACCGATCACAACTTCTTTACATCCCACAGAACCTGCGCGTTGAATAACAGCATCAACCATCGGAATGAAAGATTCACCGCCTTCCACACCAAAGCGCTTAGCGCCAACATACTTATTGCCTAAGTATTTCTCTAAGCCTTCAGCTGCAGTTAAACGTTCAAGAACATGTTTCTTTTGTTCTGCTGAAAAACCAAATTGACCTTTCACACCTTCAAGACGTTGTTGAATCCAACGTTTCTCTTTAGTGTCAACAATGTGCATATATTCAACACCAATAGAAGCGCAATACGTCGCCTCCATCGCATTGACCATTTCACCTAAAGTTGCTTCAGTTTTGCCAATTGCAAGATTACCTGTATTGAATACAGTATCTAAGTCAGATTTGGTTAAACCATGAGCCGCTAGATCAAGATCAGGCACTTCTTCTCGTTTTGCCAAACCTAATGGATCTAATTTTGCTTTTTGATGACCGCGGTTACGGTATGCAGCGATTAATTGTAATACGCCAATCTGACGACGCTCGTGCTCAGAACTAACTGAACTTTGAACGACAGGCTGAATACGGTTTGAGTTACGACCCAATAAAAGGAATTGCTCACGTACATTGCTGTGTGGTTGATCCCCTTTTGGGAACTTACCAAAGTATTCTTGCCAATCAGCACCGACTGATTCTGGAGCAACTAAATACTGCTCATAAAGTTCTTCAATATACGCTGCACTGTCAGCGGAAAGTTCAGTGTCAAGACGCAATGCGTCAGCAACTTCTTGCATTTGTGGACCCATTTCCTATTGCAAAACATTACAGGGAGCTTTCTAAGCTCGCCCATGATTGATAATGCCAAATCGGTAAATTGACATTCACCCATCTGGTACAAAAGACCATGGGGCGTATAGCATTAGAGAGTTTCTAATACCAATGACGAATCATAACGCCCTCATTGGCATCATCACTCATCTTTATACTCGATAAAATTACCGAGCAATTTTTGCAAATTGACTTAGAAAAAAATAAAAATATTAGTCTTTTCTAAAGCAACTTTTCAATTTGATTATCCCTGCTTTCAGCTTAACACCAAACCACCAAAATGTTGATTTAATGTACAGATTGAATAATATTCATGCTAAAAATTTTGTTCAAATCCTACCATGAACTTCACTTCAAACTGATTTTATTGACACATACCATTCATAAATTAGCTAAATACAACTATAAACCATTGAGATAATATAAGGTGCATTTAGATAAATTCTATTAAAATTCATAATTATTAGACTAAAGCCTAAAATTATAGATTTAAATACATGCAACTTGGATCATAAAACCGATATCTTAACATTTTAAAAAGATATTTGCAGATGCAAAACGTTTTCATTTATCCCTAAAGTGCATATTTTTTTATGATTGGGGCAAATCTAACCACTTCAACCAAAATATCTCGAAAACTAAATTTAACATCAAGTTTTGATTAAAAAAAAAGCACACCTAAGTGTGCTTTTTTTGGAACAGCATTATCCAGCTTGATCTAACAACATGCTACGAATGTGACCAATCGCTTTTGTTGGATTTAGACCTTTAGGGCATACTGATACACAGTTCATGATACCTTTACAACGGAATAAACTGAAAGGATCGTCTAAACGAGCCAAACGGTCTTGAGTTGCAGTATCACGCGAATCAATAATGAAACGATATGCATTCAACAATGCTGAAGGACCCAAGAATTTATCAGGGTTCCACCAGAATGATGGGCAAGACGTTGAACAACATGCACAAAGAATACATTCATACAAACCATCAAGATGCTCACGCTCTTCTGGAGATTGTAAACGCTCTTTAGGTGGTGCAGGTTGATTATTAATCAAGAACGGTTGAATTTTGTCGTACTGATCATAGAACTGATTCATGTCTACAACCAAGTCTTTGATTACTGGAAGACCTGGTAATGGACGAATAGTAATTACTTCTGGCAAATCGTTTAGGTTCCAAAGACACGCTAAACCATTTTTACCATTGATGTTTACACCATCTGAACCACAAATACCTTCACGGCATGAACGACGGAACGTTAAAGTTTCGTCTTGAACTTTCAATGCAAGTAGCGCATCAAGCAACATACGGTGCTTATCAGTCAACTCAAGCTTGAATGTTTGCATGTACGGTGCTTTATCCTTATCAGGATCGTAGCGGTAGATATTAAATGTACGAGTACCTCTACTCATCTTACTTCTCCCAATTAGAATGTACGTGGTTTAGGTGGAATAGCATCAACTGATAAAGGCTTGTAACGTACTGGCTTGTACTCAAGACGGTTATCAGCAGAGAACCATAAAGTATGCTTCATCCACTCATCATCACGACGGCCGTAAGGATATGCTGGATGATCTGGAGATTCTTCAAAATCTACAACAGTATGCGCACCACGACATTCTTTACGTGCAGCAGCAGAGATTAAGGTTGCTTTTGCAACTTCGTATAAGTTTTCCACTTCAAGTGCTTCAATACGCGCAGTATTAAATACTTTTGATTTGTCTTTTAAGTGGATATTACGGATACGAGGCTCAAGTGCAAGAATCTCTTTCACACCTTTTTCAAGAAGTTCAGTTGTACGGAATACACCAGCATGATCTTGAACGATATCGCGAATTGCATCAGCAACTTCTTGCGCATTCTCACCAGAAGTTGACTCATCTAAGCGACGGATACGCTCAACAGTTTGCTGAAGCACAGTTGTTGGAAGCGGCGCATATTCATCACCGTGATGCTTAGTCACATAGTCAATGATATGTTCGCCAGCAGCTTTACCAAATACAACTAAGTCAAGCAATGAGTTTGTACCTAAACGGTTAGCACCATGTACAGACACACATGAACATTCGCCAATCGCATAGAAACCTTTCACTGGTTTAGTGAAATTGCGATCCGCAGCATTGGTAGAATAAGTATCGCTGTCTTTGTCGTAATGTGCTTCTAGCGGAGTAGTTTCACGCGATTCAGGAACAACAACTTGACCATGAATGTTAGTTGGAATACCACCCATTTGGTAATGGATTGTTGGCACAACAGGAATTGGCTCTTTTGTGATGTCAACGTTCGCGAACTTCTTACCAATCTCAAATACAGATGGAAGACGTTTCATGATCGTATCAGCACCCAAGTGCGTCATATCAAGAAGGATATAATCACCTTTAGGACCACAACCACGGCCTTCTTTGATCTCTTGGTCCATAGAGCGTGATACGAAGTCACGTGGTGCTAAGTCTTTCAAAGTTGGAGCATAACGCTCCATGAACGGTTCGCCGTCTTTGTTACGAAGGATTGCACCTTCACCACGACAACCTTCAGTTAACAATACGCCTGCGCCTGCAACACCCGTTGGGTGGAATTGCCAGAATTCCATATCTTGTAATGGAATACCTGCACGAGCAGCCATACCAAGACCGTCACCAGTGTTGATATATGCGTTTGTAGATGCGCGGTAAACACGACCAGCACCACCCGTTGCGAACAATGTTGCTTTCGCTTGGAATACTGCAATTTTACCTGTTTCTTGGTCAATTGCTGTAACACCAAGTACATCACCTGCTTCATTACGGATCAAATCAAGCGCGATCCATTCTACGAAGAATTGTGTACCCATTTTCACGTTGCTTTGATAAAGCGTGTGAAGAAGTGCGTGACCTGTACGGTCGGCAGCAGCACAAGCACGAGGAACAGCTTTTTCACCATAGTTCGCAGAGTGACCACCGAATGGACGTTGGTAAATTGTGCCGTCAGCGTTACGATCAAATGGCATACCTAGATGTTCAAGTTCATATACAACTTGTGGCGCTTCACGAGTCATAAACTCAATTGCGTCTTGGTCACCTAACCAGTCAGAACCTTTTACTGTGTCATAGAAATGGTAGTGCCAGTTATCTTCTTGCATGTTACCAAGAGAAGCACCAATACCACCCTGTGCAGCTACAGTGTGAGAACGCGTTGGGAATACTTTAGTCAATACCGCAACTTTCAAACCAGCTTGAGCAAGTTGGTAAGAAGCACGCATACCAGAACCACCACCACCAACGATGACAGCATCGAAAGTTTCGTGTGGAATATTTGTATAATCTTCTTTAGGGTTTATAGCGCCCATGATTGTTTCCTATCAATTCGCCCAAAAAATCTGGATTGCCCAGATCGCATATGCAAATACAGCAATAATAACTGCTGAAGTCAGTACAAGGCGTAAACCTGATGCTGATGGACCCATTTGACGAGTCGTCACATAGTCAGTGAATACTTGCCACATACCAATCCATGCGTGTGCAACAAGAGATAAGACTGCCAATAAAGATAAAATCTTCATCGGTAATGTCATCATAAAGCCGTACCACTGTTCGAAGTTGAAACCACCATTACAAAGGATCCAACCAAACACCACAACAGTATAAACAGCTAAAACTACAGCACTTACACGCTGGATAAACCAATCGCGAGAACCTGAACCCGTTAAACCAGTAGCACTTTTCATTAGAGTACGATCCATACAAATGATGCAACGATACCAATTGCAGATAAAATTAATGCGATTGTTGCTGCTACACGACCACTTTGTAACTCTTCAGCGATACCCATATCAGCAAGCAAATGCTTGATACCTGCGATGAAGTGGTAGATTAAGCCAGCGACAAATACCCATACGATGAAGCGCACGATAAAGCTATCAAAAATAGCTTGAACTTGTGCAAAGCCCTCAGGAGAAGACAATGATTTGTCTAAGATCCATAAAAGAACTGGTACGAGTAAAAATACGATGACACCTGAAAGACGGTGTAAAATAGATGCAATAGCCACAGGGGATTTTAAGTTTACGTCTAAAACTTGACCCATGGACAAATTGACAGGTCTGTTGCTTTTCACAGCGGGCATCCTGTAGTTAAAAACTCCATCCGGAGTTTGTTGGAATTAATTCGAAGGAAAGCTGGCATTTGTTAGACAAATAAATTGTCTAAACCTTTATACGACACGGAATTATAAAACGTGCAATTTCAAATTACAAACCTACGAAGCAGGCGTCAACCATAAAATATTTTTAAATAAGAATCATTTACATCTACTTTCTTACAGTTAAGTCATCTCTCCATTTAAATACAAACACTAAGCCATTAATATTTATATCAATTTATTTTAATTTAGTGTTACTGAACTCAAATGTTCGATTTGTCTTAATTAGACTAAAGCACAACTCACTACAAAAATATATTTTTTTAAGAAATATAATATTTATTTTATTTTTCAAAAACTTAAATAAAATTAATTCTCAAATAATTTGTACTTTTAAAACTAATTAGAAAAATGAATATTGCTCACATGGTCATTGTTTTTTTATCTAATTGAATTGAGTAATTTCAAATGTAAAAAAGGATAAAAATCATATGCACTTATAAATTAATTACAAAATGAACTTCATTTTCTAATGTTGAGCTCACCACTTAAAATGTAATGAAACATTATAAATTAGACACTTTTTAATCAATTAGTAAATAAAGTGAAAAAAAAAATTTCATTGTCATTATTGGTCTATTTATTCAGTCTATCATCTTAAAAAAACAGACAAATTCTATAAACAATCGCTTTTCACAACCTTTAACATATTGATAAAAGGTATTAATAATCAAGCATTACTTGGTTTAAATCATCAAAATATGCACGTTTTTGTCTTTTTTTTTATGCCACTACCGTTGAAATTGTCTTATTATACGGCGGCGCTAGTGAAAAGCAGATAAATTCCTACTGATTAACTGAGTTTAGAACCAGTCACTTTAGGTCGTCATTTTTATCCATAAGTATAATTGACAATTTTTGACTACTCACTAAGCTTAGAGCAAATTTTGAAACCGTCTAACTCACGGATTACAACAGATTATTTCGGGTTAGATAAAACATTCACCAGGACAGGAGATCTATTGAATGTCTGAAGCAACTGGCAAAAAAGCCGTATTACAGCTTGATGGCAAAGAAATTGAATTACCAATTTACAGCGGCACATTGGGCCCAGATGTAATCGACGTTAAAGATGTATTGGCCGCAGGTCACTTCACTTTTGATCCTGGTTTTATGGCTACAGCGTCTTGCGAGTCTAAAATCACATTTATCGATGGTAATAAAGGTGTTCTATTACACCGTGGTTATCCAATCGACCAACTAGCTACTAAAGCTGATTATTTAGAAACTTGCTACTTATTATTAAATGGTGAGCTTCCTACAGCTGAGCAAAAAGAAGAGTTTGACGCTAAAGTTCGTAACCACACTATGGTTCACGATCAAGTTAGCCGCTTCTATAACGGTTTCCGCCGTGATGCACACCCTATGGCGATTATGGTTGGTGTTGTTGGTGCGTTATCAGCGTTCTATCACAACAACCTTGATATCGAAAATGTTGATCACCGTGAAATTACTGCGATCCGTTTGATTGCTAAAATTCCTACCCTTGCTGCGTGGAGCTACAAGTATACTGTTGGTCAACCATTCGTTTACCCACGTAATGACTTAAGCTATGCAGAAAACTTCTTGTACATGATGTTTGCTACTCCAGCAGATCGTGATTACAAAGTTAACCCTATTCTTGCAAAAGCAATGGATCGTATCTTCACGCTTCATGCTGACCATGAACAAAATGCTTCTACGTCTACAGTACGTTTAGCTGGTTCTACTGGTGCTAATCCGTATGCATGTATCGCTGCTGGTATCTCTGCACTTTGGGGCCCTGCTCACGGTGGTGCAAACGAAGCTGTTCTTAAGATGCTTGATGAAATCGGCTCTGTAGAAAACGTTGCTGGCTTCATGGAAAAAGTGAAGACTAAAGAAGTTAAACTTATGGGCTTCGGTCACCGTGTTTATAAAAACTTCGATCCACGTGCTAAAGTAATGAAAGAAACTTGTGATGAAGTTCTTGGTGCTTTAGGTATCAATGATCCACAGTTAGCTTTAGCAATGGAATTGGAGCGTATCGCACTTTCTGATGAATACTTCATCAAGCGTAACCTTTATCCAAACGTTGACTTCTATTCAGGTATCATCCTTAAAGCGATTGGTATCCCAACAGAAATGTTCACTGTAATCTTCGCACTTGCACGTACTGTTGGTTGGATCAGCCACTGGTTAGAAATGCACAGCGGCCCATACAAGATCGGACGTCCTCGTCAGCTTTACACTGGCGAAGTTCAACGCGATATCGTTCGTTAATTCGAACTACGTCGACAGTCAAAAAACCACCCTTTGGGTGGTTTTTTATTATCTGATTAACAACAAAATATTGTTTTCAGCCCTGATGAAATACAAACCTCGTATATATAGAATATCTACAAACAAAAAAAGCCTGATTAAATCAGGCTTTTTGATCAGTGTTGTGAATAATGATCCAAGTTTAATGAGCTTAACTGCTGTTTTAATTTTGCAAGAGACCATGGCCATGCTGCAAAGTTACGACCATTTTCATCCAAATAGTAACTCTTACAGCCACCTGCATTAAATACACTGGTTTTAAGATGTTTTTGAACCAATTGATTATGTCGCTTAACAACGTCGTCTTTAATCACAAGCTTGTTAATATTTTGCTTTTTGATCTTTAGTAGGCCATCAAGAATATAATCTAATTGAGCTTCAGCAATACCAATAAATGAGTCATAAACCAGAATATTTGGTCCTAACACCAAAAATGCATTTGGTACATTGGTAATACTTGCACCTAAATAAGCTTCTGGTGAACTATTTTTCCAGCGATCCGCTAAGAGCTTCCCATCCATATCATAAATGCGCTTACCAATTGGCGGATGCGATACCTCAAAACCCGTACCCCAAATGATGACATCTACTTCATGACGCTCACCATTGGCCGCAACAACCGTATTCCCATCAATCTCAACCAACCCCTCATTGATTAGTTTCACATTATCTTGTTGCAATGCTGGATAATAATTGTTGGCAAATAAAAGACGTTTACAACCAATATCAAAATTTGGTGTGACTTTTTTTCTTAATTCATCATCTTGAATTTGCAACTTCAATAATTGTTTGCTTAAGAAATTCACAGGTTTCAGCACTTTTGGATTACGCAAACCAAAGTTAATGCCATTTAAAATTTGGGCAATACTGCTCCGCCAAGTGGATTGAATAACGGGAAATTTCTGGATCAGTGATTTCGCTTGATCATTCAAATTCATATCAGCTTTTGGCAAAACCCAAGGTGCTGTACGCTGAAACACAAAGAGTTCTTTCGCTAATGGCTGAACCTGAGGAATAAATTGAATCGCTGAAGCACCTGTACCAATAACAGCAATACGTTTACCTTTAAGATCGTACTCATGATTCCATCTTGCAGAGTGAAACATTTCCCCCTTGAAACTTTCTATGCCCTTAATTTTTGGAAATGATGGCTCAGTAATGGGTCCCGTTGTAAAGATTACCGTTTTTGCTAGATACTTTCCTTGAGAAGTTTCTAACGACCACTGCGCCTTCTCGTTATCCCAACGTGCTGCTTTTAATTCATGATTAAATTGGATTTTTTCATTCAGTTGATGCTTCTCAACCACTTCCTCAAGATAACTTAAGATTTCTGGCTGCTTGGCAAACAAATGACTCCATTTGTGACTTGGCGAAAAGGAAAAAGAATATAAGGCTGAAGGAACATCACATCCACATCCTGGATAATTATTATCGCGCCATGTACCACCAACTCGGTTCGCTTTTTCCAGCACAATGTAGTCGCGATATCCTGCCTGATTCATTTTATATGCCGCAGCGATACCGGAAATACCTGCACCAACAACAATCGTGTCATACACCTTTTGTGATTGTTCGACTTTAAGTTCTTTATCTGCGTTATTTTTTTTCTTTACTTTTACTTCTGCTTTTTCAGATTGATCAGCAGTTTGAATTTTTAAATCTGCATTGCTCTCTAATTCGTTATCGAGTGTCATTCTTTTATCTCTCTATTATTTTACAAAACGCTTAAACCATGGATAACCCACACCTAACATTTTGGTATATAAGGTCGGTGAAGCACGCTTCATCAACCAAAATAATTTCGCGTCTGGTTGTGGAATCGTATAAAGAATGCCTTTATCTAAATTGTTTAAGGTTTTTTGTGCAACTTGATCGCTTGTGACAAATGCATGATTCTGCAATAAATCATCCGCTAAACCCGAGTAATTGGAAGGTAATCGCCCATTCTTCATAATATTAGTAGGTACTAAAGTTGGGCAAAGCACATTCACACGGATATTATCTTGATGTAGTTCTGCAGATAACGTTTCAGATAATGCAAGTACACTAGATTTCGTCACGTTATAAGCTGTCATTTCAGGTGCAGCTGTAAATCCTGCTGCTGAAGCAACATTAATAATTGCCCCATAACCTTGTTGTTTAAACTTCGGTACAAAAAAGTGGCAACCATGAATCACGCCCCATAAATTGACATGCATACACCATTGCCAATCTTCTAGTGTCATCTCATCAAACTTACCACCTAACCCCACGCCAGCATTATTAATCACTAGTGTCACAGGATGATTAAAAAGGTTTTCTGCTTGATTCGCCACTCGCTCAACATCTTCCTTTTTTCCCACATCGCAGGATTCAGCAAATGCTTTTTGCCCTGTGGTCTGAGAAATCAGCTGAACAGTTTCTTCAGCTGCAGCTAAATTAATATCAGCACACACCACTTGACCACCACGTTTTGCAATTTCCAATGCAAAACTGCGTCCAATACCACTTCCCGCACCCGTTACCACAGCATAAGCCTGATGGCTCGGTTTAATTTTCTTCTTAAAAAAAAGCATGAACTATCCTTATTCTTATACCTTTAAAGCAGGCATGAATTCCTTCGTAAAGTATGGTGTTAAAATACCATCCACTGGATTTAATAAACGTTCTTTGTAGTACTCTAAAAACGCTGATGTATCATGATCATTCGGATGGAAGTCTGGTTTGAGATATTCGAAAATATGTTTGATCGAACTGCCATAAACCCCATCTTTTAGACCAAAAATCAAACCTACACTTCGGTACATATCTTTGTAGTAACTTAAACTGATTAGATTTGATGGCTTACGATAAAATGGCACAATTAAGGATGCAGCAGAAATCAGCACTAAAATCGTAATAAGCGCTGGGAAAAAGCCTGCTATTCTTAAAGCATAGTTACTCGAAAGAAGTTGGAACACATCATATGCAATATCTTTATGCTCTGATTCCTCAAGCATATGCCACATCCAAATTGCGCGTTGTTTCTCATCTTGAGATTCGAAGAAAATATGCTCATGATTCATCATGTATTCAGCAAGCACTGCGGTAAAATGCTCAATCCCAGCCATAAGCGATAATTTCATTGGCTGAGGCAACCGATTAAAACCATATTCAAAAACGTGATGCGCCAGAAATCTAAACAATTTGACAGGCAAATCTGCCTTTAAAAAAGCGTCATTTAATTCTTCATGAAGTTTAGAATGTAAAGCTTCTTGCCCAATCAGTGCTGTCACTCTTTGCTTGAGTAATGGATCTTGAATAAAGTCACGATGATAACGTGCTGTATCAATAACGAGATCCTCACCATAGGTTAAAAAAATTGAAAGTGAGGCAAAGTAAGCACTTGCTAATTCCGCATTCAAATAAAATTTTGGATCAATCTTTTGATGATCAAAATCAAATTTCATATGACGAATTGGAATAGCTTTTGATTGATTCTCAGGATCAAATTTAGAACCGTTTAGAAATTTTGAAATTTTTTTTAGTGGCTGAGTTAATAACATGGCGAACCTTCTCTTTTATCTCAGTGAATAAATTCAAATAATGTGAATTCTTCGACGTTTCTAAAAAATTAAGATAAAAAGACGAAATAGCCATTTGCATAATAAATCTTTAGAGATGGCATAATTGCTCATTCATCAAGATTGTCTAACAAAATTATTAAGTTTTAATCAGTAAATACCATTTCATTATCATTAAAGGTCAACACCATTTTTAACAAGTAATGATTCCAAATAGTGATATTTTGAATGTCACATAAACTTTAAGTAGATTAAGAAATAAGTATGATATTGTGGATGCCACTTATTTTAAAATGGATAAAATTTGACGCTTTTAGATGTAGATCACTCACCCAAGGTGAAATCACGTTGAGCCAAAGTGTCTTTGGTGATCTTATAGATTATGACAGGGTGAAAATCATGAATCATCCGTTTCTACCGTGGCAACCCTCAGCGGTATTTATGGCACCAAAGGGCTATTTGCATATTCGTAACAAACATTTCAAAACTGACTATTCGAAAGAAAATAAAATCTATCAAGGAATTTTCATTCACGAGATGACTCATATTTTACAACACCAACAAGGACAAAATGTTTTGCTTAAAGGCGCTTTTCTGCAAAGTGCGTATTTTATTTCCTTCAAAAAGTATAATCCTTATGCCTATAAATTTGACCCTAAAAAAAATTTCAATGACTACAACATTGAACAACAAGGCGATATAGCTAGAGATATATTTTTGAAAAAGATTCCGAATATTATTTTGAATCAATAAAAATTGTAAAATTAAAAGAATATTTTTTATTCAAGCTATTGATTTGTGAATCAGAAACACCATATCAGCTTTGACATCTGATTTACTGTGTCGCAAATCCATTACGATTTAATTTTTTATGTACAAACAATGGCAAAAGCTAGTATCTACTTTTATTTTAGATAGAATACATATGAATCGTAGTTTTTGCTGTGCAAGAAATAAGATCTTTTATCATGTTTTAATGATGTAAATTTGAGCCATTTGGCAGTTATGTAATATCACATACACACAGCTGAATAATTACTCCAATAAAATCAGCACGTGCTGTATATAAACCTATAGGATAGGACTTGGTTTAAATGAATAGTTTTAAAGTTTCTCTTGCTCAATTCTCTCCATTTGTCGGCAATTTAGAAGCCAATGTTCAACGAATGATTGGACTCGCTAACGAAGCCAAACAGCAAAATGCCAATATCATTGTGTTTCCTGAACTTTCGACCATTGGTTATCCTGCAGAGGATCTCCTACTTCGTCCAAGCCTAAGCAAACGTACAGCATCAGCTTTCGAAAAACTGGCTGAAGTGAAAGACATTGTGATGGTATTTGGTTTTGTTAATCAAGCTGATTCGGGTGCACGCTATAACTCTGCAGCCGTTATGAAAGATGGGCAAGTATTAGGTATTTATAACAAGCAAAATTTACCAAATTATAGTGTTTTTGATGAAAAGAGATATTTCGCTGAGGGTCATCAACACCTTGTATTTGAATATTTAGGACATAAATTCGGTGTATTAATTTGCGAAGATGTCTGGACGCTAGAGAGTGTTCAACAACTTGCCAAACTAAATGTTGAAACTGTTCTTGTGCTAAATGCCTCACCATACGAAGTTGGAAAGCCTCAACACCGTGTTGTTACGCTTAAAGAGTTAGCTAAACAATTGAATCTCAATCTTGTTTATGTCAATCAAGTAGGCGGGCAAGATGATCTCATTTTCGACGGAACAAGTTTCGTTGTGAATGCAAATGGTGAAGTTGTACTTGAAGCACCAAGCTTTAAAGAAGACCTTTTTCATGTTGAATATGAAGCAGAGCTTAAATCTTTTAAAGCCGCTACCAAAGCACCTGCATTAGATACGATTGCAGAAATTTACCAAGCTTTGGTTTTAGCAACACGAGATTATGTACAACGCTCAGGTTTCCCTGGCGTCATTCTTGGTCTCTCTGGTGGTATTGACTCAGCGCTTACTCTCGCAATCGCTGTCGATGCTATTGGAGCAGATAAAGTTCAAGCGGTTATGATGCCTTACACATATACCTCTCAAATCAGTGTTGAAGACGCGACTGAACAGGCAAAACGCATGGGAGTCACTTTTGGTATTGCGGAAATTCACCCAATCGTCAACAGCTTTATGCAGACATTACACCCATTCTTCGGCAATTCTCCTGCTGATGCAACTGAGGAAAATTTACAAGCTCGCGCACGCGGCACCTTATTAATGGGTCTGTCGAATAAATTTGGTAATCTTGTTTTATCTACAGGTAACAAATCTGAATTATCTGTTGGTTACTGCACACTGTACGGTGATATGGTCGGTGGTTTTGCTGTACTTAAAGATGTTTATAAAACGATTGTATTTGAGTTAGCGAAATACCGTAATAGTTTGGAAGATACGCCTGTAATCCCTGAACGTGTGATTACTCGCCCACCTTCTGCTGAATTACGACCTGATCAAAAAGATCAAGACTCATTACCACCTTACGATGTTCTTGATGCAATTTTATATGCATATATTGAAGAAGATCAGAGTCTTGAAGATATTATCTCTAAAGGTTTTGATCGAGATATCGTGACTAAAGTCATTGGATTGGTTGATCGCAACGAATATAAGCGCCGTCAGGGTGCAATTGGTCCACGTATATCCTCTCGTGCATTTAGCCGCGAACGCCGCTATCCAATCGTAAATGGATGGAAAGCAGGTGTCTAACTCGACACAACTCAATCAATTTGCTCAAGCACTTATGCTTGAGCAAATTCGGTTTACCCAACAACATTTATTAAATGCTGAATCAAATGCGGTATTAGACACGTTTGTTTCACAAGCTTATGCTCAGTTTAATCGAATCAAATTAAAAGATATTGTAAATATTGAACAACTTCATGCTGTTGTTTCGAAATATACTTTTGAGTTAAATCTTGGACCTGATTTACTAGAGTTTATTGGCGCTGTTGCACAACGTATTTACCTTCATTTAAAGAATTCAAATGCTTTAATCGGAGATTTAATTTCAGACCATGATTTTGGGCTATGGCTAAATAAAATTCTTGAATTAGATCAAGTACGTTATGGTTTAAAACAACAAATTTTAAGTAATGAGAAGGCACATGCAGTAAGTCTTCAATTAGCAAATCAGATTTTAGAAAAATATACACCTTGGCTGGATAGGCTTCGAAAAAATAAAGTTCAAAATCATACGGTCAAATCAAAGATTTTTAATTTTCTCCAAGATCAGCAACATACATTAGAGTTAAAACTAGAATCCCAACTTGCAAATGCAATATTGGTTCAATTAGGCGAAATTATCACGCTGCCTCAAAATGAACTTTATGAAATCATTCAACATATTTGGTCAGATCTCCAATTTCAAAAAATTTCAGCTCAGCTTGAGCAGATTGAAGCCATTGATGTCGAAGATTTTTTTATTCTGGTCTATGAAACCTGGAGAAATTTACGCCAATCCGCTGAGATTCAGTCCATCATTTTAGAAGTGGTTGATGAGTTCTATGAATATTTTGGTGATTACAGTTTACAAGCTTTACTTACGGCTGTTGGACTAACTCAAGAAGATTTAATGATCGAAGCCCATCGTTTTGCACCTCAACTTATCACCATGTTAAATGATTTTGGCATTCTAGAACAATTAATTCAAAGTTTGATTCAGCCTTTTTATCAAGCACAATCTACACTTGACCTTATCTCAGGACATTTTGAGAGATAAAAAAAAGACCATGCGGTGAGCATGGTCTATAAAAATGGTGGCTATGACGGGACTTGAACCTGTGACCCCCGCATTATGAGTGCGGTGCTCTAACCAACTGAGCTACATAGCCGTAAACTGTGTGCGCATTATCTTAAGTTATCGTTGTATCGTCAAGCATACGAAAGCACTAATGATCACCCTTTATACAAATAAACCTTATTTGAACAAAATTAATCCATAATTATATGATTTTATTGTAATAGTAAGGTTTCAATAACATCAAAATCATGCTCAATCCTCAATATTTTATTCTCATATGCTGTTTAACCCTTGTGAGCGGATGCCAAACGATTCATCCCATATTTGTGAATTATCACGGTGTACGCATGGATGTCGCTCAATGGATCAATGCTCAAAACTTTATAACCATGCAACAAAAACGAACTCTAGTTCAATTAAGCCGTGCTCAACAAAAGCTCGTGCATATTGATGTCATTCCTGAAGATCATAAACTTGCCGTGAGTAAAGAGAATGCGGTTGCTCTTCATTGTGCACAGCTTTATTTGTCTGAGCAAAAAATTGAAAGCTTGCAAAATATTGTGTTTTCAAATGTAAATCAGAGAGCCGTTTTAGCACAATTTGAACAAGGGTTTCCAAAAATTAAGCTAGATTCTCAGCTTATTCAGTGCCAATGAAAACTCAAGATTTCACACATAAAAAAAGACCACACTAGTGAGTGTGGTCTATAAAAATGGTGGCTATGACGGGACTTGAACCTGTGACCCCCGCATTATGAGTGCGGTGCTCTAACCAACTGAGCTACATAGCCGTAAACTGTGGGCGCATTATCTACTTGATTGATGTATCCGTCAAGTAATATCGGCACTGTTTGATCAAAATTTGTTGAAGTGAGCCGATAAGCCGGGTTCTGTCTAGAACGATCATTCCTCTAGGCATACAATCACTCATATGCTCAAGCGACCTACCCGAATCCAGTATGGGCCATACCTTAAGGATTCCTATTTGGTCTTGCTTCAGGTGGGGTTTACCATGCCATGAACTGTTACCAGTCATGCGGTGCGCTCTTACCGCACCCTTTCACCCTTACCATATTTTAGGCTAAACCGAAGTTCAGTTGCAAAATGGCGGTCTACTCTCTGCTGCACTTTCCGTAGGCTTACGCCTCCCAGGCGTTACCTGGCACCTTGCCCGATGAAGCCCGGACTTTCCTCCCCTGCTTTAGTCACGAAGACCTTCACAGCAGCGATCGTCTGGCTCACTTCAAGTGGCGCATCTTAACAAACTTTGAGATCAATTGCTCGTGCTTTTTTGAGCAATTAGTTTTTTATACTTTTCCAGCAATTCATCCTCAGATTCCACATGATTAGGATCTTTAGGAATACAGTCTACCGGGCAGAATAATGAACACTGGGGTTGGTCATAATGACCAATACATTCAGTACATAGATTCGGATCAATTTCATAGATCAGTTCACCCATATAAATCGCTTCATTTGGGCATACAGGCTCACAAACGTCACAATTGATGCACTCATCCGTAATAATTAAAGACACTCTACCAACCTTGCTGATGCTTACGTTCAAATGCCTCAACAACTGCTTTTGGCACAAATTTCGTCACATCACCTTTCAAACGTGCAATTTCACGAACTAATGTGGATGAAATAAACGAGTATTGCTCTGACGGCGTTAAAAATACAGCTTCAAAATTTGAATCTAATTGACGATTCATATTTGCAAGTTGAAACTCATATTCAAAGTCAGATACTGCTCTTAAACCTCTGAGTACAGCTGTTGCCTTTTGCTCTTGAAAAAAATTCACCAACAAACCATCAAAACCAACAAATTCTACGTTGTCTAAATGGCTTAATGATGATTTTGCAAGCGCAACTCGCTCATCTAAACTAAACACTGGATTTTTGTGATGACCAATTGCAATCGCAACTACAACTTCATCAAACATTTTTGCAGCACGAGATACAAGATCAATATGACCATTGGTAATAGGATCGAATGTTCCCGGATAGATGACACGAGTTTTAGACATCCATTTATACTCTAAGATTATTATGTAGGCGCATAGTTTAACAAAAACTAATTCACACGCACACTTGTTGACGGTGAAATGACTTCACCTCAAGCCAAGTTTGAGGCAAAATAGGCCTAATCTTGGAATATTTGTATTATGTCGAAATCGATTGTAGTTAAAAAAAATAATAGTGGCACTATTGCACTAAATAAACGTGCACGTCACGATTATTTTATTGAGGAAAAATTTGAAGCTGGTTTAGCGTTACAAGGTTGGGAAGTAAAATCTCTTCGTGCTGGACGCATGAGTATCACGGAAAGCTATATTATTTTCAAAAATAATGAAGCTTATTTATTTGGTGCTCAAATTCAACCTCTTCTTTCTGCTTCAACTCACATCGTTCCCGAAGCAACACGTACTCGTAAGCTACTTCTTTCACGTCGCGAACTCGAGAAACTCCAAGGGGCGATCAATCAAAAAGGTTACACATGTGTACCTTTGGCGTGCTATTGGAAAGGTCGTTTAGTCAAACTCGAAATTGCACTTGTTAAAGGTAAACAATTACACGACAAACGTGCCACTGAAAAAGACCGCGATTGGCAGCGCGATAAAGCAAGAATTTTTCATAAATAAAAAAACCGCTCAAATGAGCGGTTTTTTTATTAACAGAACCTTAAATTTCCATAACAGTTTGGAGCAAAAGTTTGATTTTTAAGTTGTAAATCTTTTAATGGAAAATTTACATTGGTATTCGGCAAATGAACATTTCCAACACCAAGTTTGTCACCAAACAAACAATCAAGTGCATTACAAGATGGAGGATTTCGGCTGATATAATCACTGATTGGTCCAACTACTTGTTTTAACACATCATTTGTAATATCAATACGCTTCTCAGGTGTAACATCTCCAATATTGATCGAATCATTAAATGCCATCCACCAACCTTGCTGTGCAGCAACATCAGCATTTGGCCACCAGATCTCACTATTTTGAACAGAGAGTGAGAATGGATTGTTTACAGGGATTTTATGAATTAAACCTAAGTTTTGATCTACCGTAATGTTGGCTTTTAAGCCCGTAATGTTACCACTGACCTCTTTTTGCAAATTCAGCAATCCTACCCCTAGCACTTGGATATTGGCCTTGAGATCACCACCAAAATTCAACTGATTAATATTGGCAACACCTGTCAGTTGCGCAGAACTCATTCGAATACCAGATACCGTAGTGCCATTGATTTGAATTGGTGCTGTCGTTTCTTGTAATGCTAGATTATAACTATCCGATTTAAAATCGAGTGTCAAAGTAGGTGCAATAATACAAATCAAACAAATTCTTGCATTCACTTTTCCATCGATAGTTTGACCAGTATCAGCATAAGTCATACTTCGAGCATTAGTATAGCCCATACCCTGAGTGGGATTAATTTTTAAATAACCACTGAGTGAGTTAATACCATTCGGTTTGTCAGAGTTTTCATCACCAAGCGTCAGTAAACCTAATACTTTTTCAGCACTGAGACGCAAACCCACAACTTCTCGAGTTGATGCAGATGTTGGATTTTTTACCGCAAACTCTAAAAATGGATTGGTTAGCTTGGCTGAAGAACCCGCACGACCCTCTCTAGTGTCTGACATACCACTCAAACTCAGATTTTCGATATCAATATCACATCCACCTGCTCCATTAATACCACCACAGCCAAGTTGTAAATGCTTAATATTTGCATTGAGTTCTATATCTGCTTCCATTCCAAGCTTATAAAAGCCAACGCCTTTACCTCGCATATTGTTTGCCCCGTCATTGGGATCAATATAACTCATACTTAATAAAGCTTGACCGTTTGTCGCAGATAACTCTTCATCAGTCATCATTTTTAAATCATTCTGAATGTTATTAGCAGTTGCAGACAAAGGAATCAACACTAAGCAAGATGTTGATAAAATCAATTTGATAGAAACAAGTAAACTCTTCAACATTAGAGTCTCCGTATTATTTTTATTCAGGCTTAATCCATAAGCAACAGCATTACTATCTATAAATTAATGAAAAAAATAAAGAGGCTCAAAACTTGACTTAACGAATTGAAATAGAGAAATAATAATAAAATTGAATATTTTTAGAGACTTACATCACAATCAACAGTATCAATATGTGATGTAAATAATCATTTATCCGATGAAATGCGAACTCAAAAACTCAAGTACATCACCTATTTAACAGAATCTTAAATTTCCATAACAGTTTGGAGCAAAGGTTTGATTTTTTAGTTGCAAGTCTTTTAATGGAAAATTCACACTTGTATTCGGTAAATTGACATTACCTACACCTAACTTATCCCCAAAAAGACAATTCAAGACAGTACATTCGATGGGATTTCGAGTAATGTATTCACCAATAGGTCCAACCACTTGTTTTAATACATCATTAGTAATATCAATACGTTTCTCAGGTGTAACATCCCCAATATCAATTGAATCATTAAATGCCATCCACCAACCTTGCTTTGCGGCAACATCAGCATTTGGCCACCAGACCTCACTATTTTGTAGAGAAAGTGAAAATGGGTTGTTGAGCATGATTTTATGGATAAAGCCTAGGTTTTGATCAACAGTAATATTGGCTTTTAAACCTGTAATATTTCCAGTCACTTCTTTTTGTAAATTTAATAACCCAAGAGATACATTTAAGGAAGCCTTTAAATCACCATCAAAGTACAGTGGATTGATATGCGCGATACCACTTAACCTTGCAGAGTTCATTCGAGTGCCAGATATCACAGCACCATTCAGTGTTAATGGAGCTGAGGTTTCTTGTAACGCGAGGTTGTAATCATCAGATTTAAATCCTAATGGAATCCCTAAACATCCCAAGATTGGTATACAAATGTTTGGCTTTACTCTCCCATCGATCGTTAAATTAGTATCGCTATAGGACATATTACGAGCATTGGTATAAGCCATACCTTGGGTCGGATTAATTTTTAAATAACCACTGAGTGAGTTAATGCCATTCGGTTTGTCAGAGTTTTCATCACCAAGCGTCAGCAAACCTAATACTTTTTCAGCACTGAGACGCAATCCAACGACTTCTCGCGTTGATGCCGATGTTGGATTTTTTACCGCAAACTCTAAAAATGGATTGGTTAACTTGGCTGAAGAACCTGCACGACCTTCTCTGGTGTCTGACACACCACTCAAACTCAGATTTTCAATATCAATGTCACATCCACCTGCTCCATTAATACCACCACAGCCAAGTTGTAAATGCTTAATATTTGCATTGAGCTCTATATCTGCTTCCATTCCGAGTTTATAAAAGCCAACGCCTTTACCTCGCATATTGTTTGCCCCATCATTGGAATCGATATAACTCATACTTAATAAAGCTTGACCAGAAATGTCAGACAACTCCCGATCGTCCAATTTTTCCATGGTTGTTTGAGCGTGCACCAGTGGTGATAACATGAGAACAAACATTAAAACAGCTGAATTGAACCCAATATTTTTTGAAGTGTAGGTCATGAATGACTCCAAGCCTTGTAATTTTTAGGCAACCAAGTCCAATGGCGCACGTTTTTTATTCGATGATTAATTATAATTATTTTTAAAATTTAATGTGAAATATTTAACACTATTTTGTAATTAATTGATCAGCTCTTTGTCTGAATAAACAATTATAAATTTAATTTCAACAACCTAGTTAACTTCACTTCATTTCATCATTACATTTCAAGCGAGCAATAAATAATTAAATTAGATGAAAATGATTTTTTAATCCATGCAATTTAACCTGAATACGGTATTCGCTAAATGTTCACCAAACCATGTGGCCGTTTCAATATCCCCACTCGGAGGTGTTACCTCCACAGGCGCATTATCAGACTGCGTCATGAGTCCCCAAAAAACTAGACATACGATTGAGATCTTGATGCGATCTACCTGTAGACATTAGCGGTAGTACAGACCAAATCATGCCATGTTGCATTGCAAAAAGATTGATATGCTGAAGCACAGCCAACTTATATCCACTTAATCCTCCACCATTTGTGAAACCAGCTGCCAATTTGCCCTGCTATGTTCTCGCTAGCCAACGCTTTGAAGATTGATCCATAAATAATTTCAACGCTGAGGTTAGACTTCCCATATAAGTAGGACAGCCAAATACAATAGATTCAGCTTGATCAAGCAACTCCCAGTTCACGTCTGTAACATTGATGAGCAATACCTCAATATTGAGTTTTTGTGCACCAATGGCGATATGTTTGGCGACTTTGTTAGTGTGACAAAATGGGATGTAATAAACGATAGCGATGCTTTTACGAAGTTTGGTCAGTCATAGTATGAAACTTTGAGAAATCAGATGAGTTTCTTGATTACTGTGCATAAATACAAATGTTGCCATGCGGCCGGTTTTTGAATTACGGCGATGAGAATAATATGTCTGATCCTCCGTGTAACTGCACCGCTCACCTCCAAGAACCTGTTCCACCCCTAAACTTTTCAATATATGGCGAGCAATCGCATACAGATCTGCGTAATACTTACCCTCTAGATCTCCCTTTTGAAATGCTGAACTTAATTCTGGAATCCTATCGCAGAATGTGTGCATTACTTCTTCACCCACTTCAAAGCATGGCTGACTAATTGCCGCACCTAACCACGCCCAAGAGGGTTGAGTGCTCATGGCATTAACTGTATTTTCAATAATACCATTTGCCAATCCTCGCCAACCTGCATGCAAATTAGCGACTTCAGTACCATCTTTGTTACCGAGAACCACCGGTAAACAATCTGCCGTCATCATCATTAATGCATGTTGTTTTTGCTGTGTCACTAAACCATCGCCATTTAGGGCGTGTAAGCTCATGTCATCATTTACAACGTGACAGATTGTA
This sequence comes from Acinetobacter sp. YH16032, assembly GCF_013417345.1. NCBI lineage: Bacteria > Pseudomonadati > Pseudomonadota > Gammaproteobacteria > Moraxellales > Moraxellaceae > Acinetobacter > Acinetobacter sp. YH16032. The sequence continues at coordinate 96,039 of NZ_VPEE01000003.1, forward strand.
CTGTGCGTTTGGTTCATCCAAGTTAATCGATTCACCCCATAGACTGAAAAGTCATTTAACAAGCTTATTCTATGCCGATGAACACGTTCTGGTTGATCATTTACATGCAACGCCAAGTTAAAACCTTCTAAATCAGTCTGTGGTGTTTTCAGTGCGTGAGGGTGACTCAATTCTGTTTGTCCTACCACGACACCTTTGGGCAAACCTTGCACAATTTGCATGTAAACTTTCCTTTAATTTAGTAAGCCTTATTTTCCGTACGAAGAGTCTCAAGTAATGCTGTGAAATCTTCAGGCCATGGTGCTTCAAACATCATTTCTTCACCTGTCCGTGGATGTATTAACCCCAATTTTGATGCATGAAGCGCTTGACGTCTAAACTCTCGTAAATGAGTAGCAAGTTTTTCCGAAGCACCCGCAGGTACTTTGACACGACTGACATACACTGGATCACCGACCAAAGGGAAACCAATATAAGTGAAATGCACACGAATCTGATGAGTACGTCCAGTTTCTAATTGTGCTTGAACACGTGTGAAATTTTGGAATCTTTCTTTCACATTATAGTGAGTCACGGCATCACGACCACCTGGTAAGATCGCCATTTTTACACGATCTACAGGATGACGTTTAATCGGCTCATCAATTTTACCGCCTGCAATAATATTGCCATAACAAATTAAATCATAAATTCGATAAACTGATTTTTTCGCTAACTGTTTACTTAAGGAAAATTGAGCTTCTAAATTTTTAGCTACAACCAAGAGACCACTGGTATCTTTATCGATACGGTGTACTAGACCAGCTCGAGATAATTCTGCTGATTTAGGAAAATGATATAAAAGTGCATTAACCAAAGTACCATTCGGGTTTCCTGCGCCAGGATGTACAACCATCCCCACTGGCTTGTTAATGACTAAGATGTCATCATCTTCATAAATAATATCTAAAGGGATATTTTCAGGTTGACTGGTGACTTGGGCTTCAAGCTCTACATCAAGCGTGAGTAGCTCATTCCCTTCGCTTTTATATTTTGGTTTCACAACTTGACCATTTACCAACAAATGACCATCCTTCAACCATTGTTTCAATTTTTCACGCGAAAATTCGTTCCAAGCGAGTGCTGCAACTTGATCTATTCGCTGACCAAGAGAACTCTCATCCACTTGAAATTGCAACGATAAACGTGTTGCAGTTGGGGCTGAAGTATGGTTATCTGCATCCTCAGAATCTTCAAGTAAATTGATGTCGATTTCTGGGAAATTAGAATTAGAAGTTTGTGCTGAAGTCATTTGCTCATTCGGACAAAAGTGGTTTAATAGTGCAATTGTAGCCTATTGCCCGTATAAACAGAGGAATTTTTATGTCGCTACCACGTTATAAAGTTACAATGCTTGCTTTATCGCTAGGCTTAGCAGCAACATTTGTGGGCTGTAGCAGTAATCCCAAGAAGGATGTTGTGGATACTGGACCTAAATCAACCGAACAATCTTATTTCGATAAAGCACAAAAAGCATTAGATCGTGGTCAATATAGCGATGCAGCACAATCATTAGAAGCAATTGAAACTTATTACCCTACAGGTCAATATACTCAACAAGCTCAACTCGATCTTTTATATGCTCGTTTTCAACAAAAAGACTATGAAGCTGTTATTGCTCTAGCAGACCGTTTTATTCGGTTAAACCCTCAACATCCTAATGTTGATTATGCTTACTATGTTCGTGGTGTGGCGAATATGGAGCAAAACTATGATGGTCTCATCCGCTACACATCACTCCAACAGGCTCATCGTGATGTCAGCTATTTGAAAGTTGCATATCAAAATTTTGTTGATTTCATTCGTCGTTTCCCAAGTAGTCAGTATGCTGTAGATGCTGCTCAGCGCATGAAGTTTATTGGTCAAGAACTTGCTGAAAGTGAAATGAATGCGGCTCGCTTTAACTTAAAGCGTAAAGCTTGGCTTGCAGCAGTTGAGCGTGGACAATGGGTTGTGGAACATTTCCCTCAAACACCTCAAGTACCAGAAGCGCTTGCAACGATTGCTTACGGATACGATAAACTCGGTGACAAGGCAACATCTCAACAATACGTTGAAGTGCTAAAGCTAAACTACCCTCATCTTGTGAAGTCTAATGGTGAGGTCGATTTACGCGCAGCACGTAAAGATGGAAGTTGGTTAAATCGTGCAACCTTGGGTATTTTAGGTCGTGAAGCACGCAGTCAAACAACAGCAGAAGTATCAGCAGAGCAATCTGACAACACCAATACACAACCCAGTTTATTGAATCGCTTAAGCTTTGGCTTGCTTGGTAATAAAGATCACAATGTGGAAAGTGCGCCAGCAAATGAAAGTATGTACGACCCACAGCGTCAATAATCCATTCTTATGAATCAAAAAAGGTGGGATTACCCACCTTTTTTATTGCATGGCTTTATTTATCGTCTTAAGTGTTTAGGATAGACTTAATTCAATCACTTTATTCCTCATTCTTTTGGCTTTTTAATTATGGCAATTCCACAACATACGATTGATCAAATTTTAGATCGAACTGACATCGTCGATCTTATTGGCCAACGTGTGAAATTAAAAAAGTCAGGTCGTACCTATTCAGGCTGTTGTCCTTTTCATCAAGAGAAAACACCTTCTTTTCACGTCTACCGTGATAAGCAATATTTCCACTGTTTCGGTTGCCAAGCCAATGGAAATGCAATTCGCTTTATGATGGATATTGATAATCGCAATTTCATCGAGGTGATTAAAGACCTGGCAAGCCAAACCGGTATCGAATTACCTAAAGACAATCAAGATAATAAAAAACTCTCATACAAGAGAGAACCTATTAAACCTAACCCAGAAAAGCAACCGCAGGCCCCCATTGAAGCAGATGCAGGAGAAATCATTTCTCCGCCTGCTTCAGCTTTTGATGTAGATCCTTTTGAAGCATTTCAAAACTATGAATTCGATGAGTATCAATTTAATTCAGATGACTTGAATTCAGTTGAGGTCGCACCTGAAGGTAATTTATACGATCTTCTTGAAAATGTTGCTTTATTTTATGAAAAACAACTTCCAAATAGCCAAATTGCGCAACAGTATTTTCAGCGACGCGGACTAAGTGATACCACGATTAAGTATTGGCGATTAGGTTATGCGCCAGAAGATTGGCAACATCTTGAAAAAGCATTTCCGCAAGATATTGAAGGATTAAAACTACTCGGTTTGATCAGAACCAGTGATTCTGGTCGTGATTTTGATCTACTACGAGAACGTGTCATTTTTCCTATACGTGATGCAAAAGGTCGCGTTGTCGGATTTGGTGGACGAGCATTGAATGACGAGATCAAACCCAAATATATCAACTCGCCTGACTCTGAAGTTTTCCATAAAAACCAACTACTCTATGGCTTATATGAAGGTCGTAAGCTCAAAGCCAATCATTGGTTAATGGTTGAAGGTTACATGGATGTCATCGCATTACAGCAAGCTGGCATTCCTGGCGCAGTTGCCACCTTGGGGACGGCGAGCAATACTGATCATTTGAATCTATTATTTAAACAAAACAATCAGTTAACTATTGCTTTTGATGGTGATTCGGCTGGTCAAAAAGCAGCTCGACGCACTTTAGAAATTGCACTTCCCCTCTTAAATGATGGTCGTGAACTGAAATTTTTTATTCTACCTGCGGAGCATGATCCTGACTCATTAGTTCGTAAGGACGGTGTTGAAACTTTCAATCGACTTTGGCAACAATCACCACTCTTATCAGAGTTTGCTTTTTCTCTTCTCAGTCAACAATATCAAATCAATACACCTGAAGGTAAAAGTCAGGTCATGGCTGAGTTAAATCAACTCACCAATCTGATGCCTAAGCAAGGTTCGTATCGCTATTTGATTCGTCAATATTTCAAAGAGAAATTAGGATTCAATAAAAAGTGGCAGCCTCAAGTGAGTCTTGACGCTTCATTATCATTTAATATTCGCACACGAGATGAAGATTTCGCAGTGGCAATGTTAATGTACCATCCTTTTCTTTATATTCATTTTGAAGTATTACGCGCAGTGATTCCTGAAGATGAATTGCTTGCAAAAGTATTAAAAATCTTTAATGTCATTTTTGATGATCTGCCAGATGACCAAGAGTTGGCGAGTTATTATATTTTGGGTGCATGTAGCCCATTTCATCATGAACTCTCTGAGATTTTAAAACGTACCAATATTCAAACACTCACTGAAGCCCCTGAAATGGCTGATAAACTTGCCTCAGAATACTCGCTTTCACTTCAAGAAAAATATCTGAGAATCAAATTTAAAGCAGCAAAATCATTAAACGAGTCTAAAAACTTAAGACAACAACTGAATGAGCTAACCAAAAAAATTGGACTACGCTTACTACATGAATAAATAAAAGCGGTCAGTGACCGCTTTTATTTTTTTAGTTTTCGCTGAGCACTAAAAATATCTTCTAAATGTTCTTTAATCGTTTCATAGACATCAGGATTTTCATCTTTAGCGACTTCTCTGAGTAAGATGGAAGTAGGATGTAATAGCTTTTGCGTCAAACGATGAGCCATTTCCTGCATGACAATGGCTGCATCATCGCCAGAGGCTAAACGATCTAATGCATGGTTTAATTCAAATGCTTTAACTTTATCTCCATGAGCACGATACTCACTAATTGTCGCTCCAGCTTGTGAAACTTTCTGCTGAGTCACCAATTGTGTTGCTAGTTGATTGACCATCACTTCAGCTTCAACAGCGGCTTGGCGTCGCTGCGCTAAGTTTTCATCAATAACACCTTGAAGATCGTCCACCCCATAAAGGTAAACCCCATCCAAACTTTCAACCTTAGATTCAATATCGCGAGGAACAGCCAAATCCACCATCAACATTTGACGGTAACGACGTTTTTTGAGTGCTGACTTAACATCTTGATAGGAAATGACCTGATGTAAACTTCCTGTACAACTTGAAATCACATCAGCGCGATGTAAATTTTGAGCTAAATCAACAAAAGGAATAATTTCTACCGCAACGCGATGTGATATTTCTTGCGCTAAAATTTCCGCCCGTTCCTGACCACGGTTACAAATTAAAATTTTAGCAACGCCCATTTCGGCTAAATGCTTTGCAACCAAGCTATTCATTTCACCTGCTGCAACCACCATAACGCTTAATTGTTCAGGCTTACTAAAAACTTGTAGTGCTAACTGTGCTACCGCATAACCCATGGATACAGCATGACTACCGACCGCTGTTTCTGAACGCACTTTCTTAGCAGCATAAAATGCATATTCGAAAATACGATTTAAATTTTGTGAAACAACTTCAGACTCTTTTGCTAAATTAAGTGCAGACTTAACTTGCCCCATAATCTGAGGCTCTCCAAGCATGAGTGAATCTAATCCTGATGCAACACGCATCAAATGTGTCACAGCATCTGTATTTTCATAACGGTAAATATGATTTTGTAATTGTTTTACATCAATGCCATTTTTTTGAGCGAGCCAATCTAATACCATCTCCGCATTATCAGCGATGGCGTAGACTTCAGTACGATTACAGGTTGACACCACAACCATATCGTTCAGCTGGTCATGGTGACTTTGTTCAGTCAACAATAGTTTTAACTTTTCAGGGTTAAAAGCAACTTGCTCTCGTAATTCAACTGAGGCTGTTTGATGGTTGACACCCAATGCAAAGAAAGACATATCAGATCATCAATTGGCTAAATTTATGCTATTGTGCAATAACGGTGTCATAAAAAGCAGTACTTGGATAAAAAAATTGCGTCAAACAATGAGCCGCACAACCGGCATAACAATTCGACAGTATTCTACCACACTCTTGTTAGTGAGTAGCATGACTTACAGTGCTCATATTAGAGCATCTGGAGAATTTTACCATGCCAATTTAAATCATAAAGTTTTACAACAGGCGATGGTTGCAGAATTTGCTTTAGCTGCACATGACACACCGACTGCTTTACACAACTATACCGTACTTGCAATCCAAACCAGTTCAACAGCTTTAAAACAACGTGCACTTAACGTCGCACTCGAACAAAACGACTTACAAGCCGCTTTAGATATTGCAACCCATTGGGTCGTGCAAGAACCCAAAGATGTACCTGCAAAATTCTATCTTGCGCATATCGCATTAAAGTCACACGAATATGAACTTGCTGCTGATGTGCTCGATGATATTTTAAATTTAGATCCTGAATCAGATTTAGAACAAATTCTTGAAGGAATTTCTCCGGAATCCCCTGAGGATCGAGCATATTTATTAAACACTTTGCGTAATAGTAAAACGCGTAACAATCCTTCAATTCTCGTTTTGATTGCGAGTTTACAAGCACAAAATAATGAAATCGAAAATGCCTTAATTACTTTAAATAAAGCATTAAAAAAACGCCCCAAATCAACAGGGTTTATCTTACTGAAAGCAAACTTACTCATGGCTTTAGGCGACGAAGAACAGACGCTAAAATGGTTTGAAAAAAGTGCTCGTAAAAATCGTAATAATTTAGAGCTCAGTCTGGCTGAAATCCGCTACTTAATTAAACTGAATAAAAATGAACAGGCTTTAAGCAAATTAAAACGCATCATAAAAAAATGGCCTGATTCGGAAGAAGCTCTTTTTATCGCTGGTCTAACCTCAATTGATCTCAAAGAATATGAGCTTGCTGAACAGTATTTGGTCGAACTACGTGCATCTGGACAGTATCAAAATGATGCTTATTTTTATTTGGCATTAAATGCTGAACGAAAACAACATTTTGAAACAGCTAAAGCTTATTATCGACTCGTAGATGGTAATTTATATATGGTTTCTAGACGAAATCTAATTTCAATCTATGACAAACAAAATCGCTTAAGTGATGCGCTGCGCTTCCTGACTCAAGAGCGAGTGAATTACCCTCAACATGCGAGTTTCTTATACCAAGCACAAGCTGAAATACTCAAAAAAATGGGCAATAACAAAGCTGCTTTGGGCTTACTCAAAGAAGCTGCTAAAAACTTAACTGATGACCCTGAAATTTTATATTCTCAAGTCTTATTACTTGATCCATTTACGGATCGCGATCAATTAGATGAATTGCTTAAAAAATTACTCACGATTGAACCGAATAGCCCAACATATCTAAATGCGTATGCATATACACTTGCGTTGCAAAATCGTCGTTTAGATGAGGCGAGACAATATGCCGAACAAGCTTTAGACAATGCCCCAGAACAAGCATCTATCTTAGATACCTTAGGCTATATCTGCTTTCTTCAAAACGATTTTGACACTTCCACCCGTGTACTTGCGAAAGCATATCAACTCAGCCAAAGTCCAAATATCGGCATTCGATATGCTAAATCGCTTTATATGCTGGGTTCACTGGAAGAATTTAGCCAAGTGTTACATCAACTCCATAAAAATCATCCAAATCATCCTCAATTGGATCAACTCGATAGTTTATTGTTGCCACAAAATATCAAAAAGAGTTAATACTGTATGATCTTAAATTTAAAATCATTATTGCTGATTGCCACAAGTAGTGCGCTTCTTGGGTTAACTGGCTGTCAAGCAATTCAAACTCAACCATCACCGCCAACAACGCAAAACCTTGAACAATCAAATCAATTTAATCTTCAGGGTAAAATTGGCGTTAAGACCCCCAAGCAATCAGGCAGTGCTTTTTTTACTTGGCAACAGCAAGATGAACAGTTTGATATCGAGTTAAGCGGAATTCTTGGAGTCGGTAAAACTCAAATCTCAGGTCAACCTGGTCAAGTGACACTGAACAGTGCCAAAACTGGTGAAATTACAGCCAACTCACCTGAAGAGTTATTGTTTCGTGCAACAGGTTGGGAAGCACCAATTACTTATTTAGTCGATTGGGTACAAGCTAAGCAAGCGACTGAAGAAGCTGAAATTCAAAAAGACGAATCGATGCGAATCAGTGAAATTAAAGAACAAGGTTGGCATATTCAATTATCTTACAACGGTCAATCTACACAACCAAACCGTTTGATTTTAAAGCAACAACTTGAAGATGGAACTGAAAATCGTATTACAATGGTAATTCAAAATCGTTAAGTTTGATTATTTATGATTCGTGTACCCTCCCCTGCAAAACTGAATTTGTTTTTACACATTACGGGGCGCCGTGAAAATGGTTACCATGAGTTGCAAACTATTTTTCAGTTGATAGATCTTTGTGATTGGATGGAATTTACTCCAATCTCTAACCAATCTATCTCCATTTCAGGCCTATCAGAAGTAAGTCTTGAACAAAATTTGATTTATCGTGCAATGATGATGCTGAAACCCTATGCCAAAAGTGAAAAATTAGGCATTCATGTCAACATCGAAAAAAATATACCGATGGGTGCAGGACTCGGTGGTGGCTCTTCAAATGCGGCTACCGCGTTATTAATCATGAATCAACTTTGGCAATGTGGCTTAAATCGTGATCAATTAGCAGAAATTGGTGTACAACTGGGTGCTGATGTTCCCATCTTCATCCATGGTCGTAATGCATGGGCAGAAGGTATTGGTGAACACTTAACATTCATAGACTTAGATCAAAAACAATACATTGTGTTAAAACCTGACTGTTTTATCAGCACTCAACTGCTTTTTTCACAAAAATCGTTGACAAGAGACACGAAGACCTCTAAATTTTGCGCCTATCAGATAAAGCCATCTGATTTCAGAAATAACTTTGAACCTCTGGCAAGAAGTCTATATGCTGAAGTCGATGAAGCAATGCAATATTTAGATCAGTTCGGTGTTGCAAAACTTACAGGTACAGGTGCTTGTGTTTTTACTGAAGTAACGACTGAAATGAACATTGATGACATTCTTGCTCATTCACCTTGTAAAGCTTACTTAGTGAATAGTTTAGAACAATCACCATTGAATCAAATCATCGTTTAAATGATAGGGGCGTCGCCAAGTGGTAAGGCAGCGGGTTTTGATCTCGCCATCCGTTGGTTCGAATCCAGCCGCCCCTGCCATCATTTCACCTGTAAGATGTATCGTGTTTTAGGGGCGTCGCCAAGTGGTAAGGCAGCGGGTTTTGATCTCGCCATCCGTTGGTTCGAATCCAGCCGCCCCTGCCATTAAACACAACATCGATTTAGGGGCGTCGCCAAGTGGTAAGGCAGCGGGTTTTGATCTCGCCATCCGTTGGTTCGAATCCAGCCGCCCCTGCCAATTTAGTTCAAAAAGACAGAACATTGGTATCATGAGTTGAGTCAAACAATCTTGACAAACCCATATAAAACCATTAAAGTTCTGCCGCATTAGGGGCGTCGCCAAGTGGTAAGGCAGCGGGTTTTGATCTCGCCATCCGTTGGTTCGAATCCAGCCGCCCCTGCCATCTCATTCTATACATTTCAACCGCCAAGGGTGCTTCATGCCCAATCTTGTCGTTTTTAGTGGAACTGCGCATCCACAATTCGCCCAAAAAGTCGTTAGCCACTTGCATATCCCTCTAGGTGCTGCATCTGTAGGTCAATTCTCTGATGGTGAAATCGCTGTCGAAATCACTGAGAATGTCCGTGGTAAAGACGTATTCATCGTTCAGCCTACTTGTGCTCCAACTAATGATAACCTTATGGAAATCTTAGTAATGGCAGATGCATTGCGTCGTGCAAGTGCTGGTCGTATCACTGCTGTGATTCCTTATTTCGGTTATGCTCGCCAAGACCGTCGTCCTCGTTCTTCACGTGTTCCAATTACTGCAAAAGTAGTAGCAGATATGCTAACAACTGTAGGTATTGACCGTGTTGTGATGATCGATCTTCATGCTGACCAAATTCAAGGTTTCTTCGACATCCCTGTAGACAACATTTACGGTACGCCAGCTCTTTTAGCTGACTTACGTCAACAGTCTCATGACAACCTTATGGTTGTTTCGCCAGACGTTGGTGGTGTTGTTCGTGCTCGTGCTGTTGCGAAACAAATGGGCGATATCGATTTAGCTATCATCGACAAACGTCGTCAAAAAGCAAATGAATCACAAGTGATGCATTTGATTGGTGATGTTAAAGATCGCGACTGTGTGATCGTTGATGACATGGTTGATACAGCTGGTACTTTATGTAAAGCCGCTGATGCATTGAAGACTTTTGGTGCGCGTCGTGTCGTAGCATATGCTACTCACCCTGTTTTATCTGGTAAAGCGATCGAGAATTTGAAAAACTCTGTTATCGACGAACTTGTTGTGACAGATACAATTCCGCTTTCAGAAGAAGCTTTAGCTCTTGGTAAGATTCGCCAAGTTTCAGTTGCGAGTATGGTTGCTGAAACAATTCGTCGTATTAACAACGAAGAATCTATTAGCGCAATGTTTGATTCTTATCTATAATAGAGCGCTAAAATTTTAAAGCCCTGCCTTTTGGTAGGGCTTTCTATCACTAGATCGGTCGCAGATCTAGTTCACTTAACTTAAATAGGATGTCTCTCATGGCAAACTTCGTATTAAATGCAGTAGCACGTGAAGAAGCAGTACAAGGGAAAGGTGCGAGCCGCCGCCTTCGTCTTCAATCTAAAGTTCCTGCTATCATCTATGGTGGTGATGCTGCACCTGTAGCAATTACACTTGAGCTTCGTCAGCTTGTTAAATACTTAGAAGACAACGCTTTCTTTGAAGAAGTAATTGAAATTGATGTTGATGGTAAAGTTGAAAGCGTTAAAATCCAAGCTTTACAACGTCACCCAGCTAAAAACACTCCAATGCACGCTGACTTCAAACGCGCATAAGTGTTGATGGTGTAAATTAGTGTCTCATATTTCACTGATTGTTGGTTTGGGCAACCCTGGTAAAGAGTATGCTCAAACCCGCCATAATGCAGGCTTCTGGTATGTAGAACGTCTTGCAGAACAATATGGCATAACACTTAAAAATGACCCTAAGTTTAATGGATTAAGTGGTCGCGGTAATGTAGAAGGACAAGATGTTCGACTTTTATTACCTTCAACCTTTATGAACCGTTCTGGTCAAAGTGTTGTACCCTTCGCAAAATTCTACCAAATCTCTCCAGAAGCAATGCTTATTGCTCACGATGAACTTGATATGGATCCAGGTATCATTCGCCTCAAAACGGGTGGTGGTCATGGTGGTCATAACGGTTTACGTGACATTGTTCCTCATACTGGCCCTAACTTCCATCGTTTACGTATTGGAATTGGACACCCTGGATCAAAAGACCGTGTATCAGGTCATGTTCTAGGTAAAGCACCCTCAAGTGAACAAACGCTCATTGACGATGCAATTCATCACGCACTAAGTCGTACAAAATTATTAGTGAATGGTGAAATTCAGCAGGCAATGAATCAAATAAATGCCTACAAGCCGTAGTTGATAAATTTAATTTTTGTTCAACAATTTTTCTTGCCACGATGAAAATTTGAGGGCAAAATGCGCTTTCAAATGCTTCACCCAAATTAAAAAACTGTTGTTTCTAGATAATAAAACAATCTTAGAACAACTCAGGAGACGCTTCCCATGCTATCTCGTTTATTAAAAGCTAAAATCCACCGTGCAGTTGTAACACAAGCTGAACTTCATTATGAAGGTTCATGTGCAATTGATGGTGTATTACTAGATTTAGCTGGTATTCGTGAATATGAAGAAATTCATATTTGGAATGTAACTAATGGCAAGCGTTTTACAACTTACGCAATCCGTGGTGAAGAAAACTCAGGCATTATTTCTGTAAATGGTGGTGCTGCTCACCAAGCAGATTTAGGTGACATTATTATTATCGCGACTTTCGGTGATTTTACTGTTGCAGAAGCTGATGCACATAAACCACGTTTGGTTTATGCAAATCCAGATAACACTGTGAATCACACAGCAAACTGTATTCCTGTCCAAGTTGCTTAATGATTGACTAAAAACTCGCTTACTTGAGCGAGTTTTTTTATAACAAATTATCATAGAATTACTCTTCATCCACCAACTGCAAGCTCTGGCTAATCCCATCTGCTCTTAACCAAGCTAATTCATAACTGGCATTCGCCAAAGCTAGAACCCGACGTTCAAACTCAGTCCAGATCGGTTTAACATGTGGAGCTGAAATACCTAAACCACTCTGCTCTGCTAAATGCTTGTTTTTTTCACAAATTTTAAGCGCATGATATAATTTTCGGCCTTTTGAAGCATTCTCCAATACTCGGATTCTTTTTGATTCAATGAATTTTTCCACCTCAGAAAGTTGAGCATGAGGAAGCATTGGAACCAAAATTTGATCCAGTTGTTGATCTAAACGTTTCCAAATACTCAGTCGTTGTTCCTCATTATAAGTATTCCACTGAATTACTTCGTGATTAAAACGTCGACAACCACGACATACCGCATCACCAAACACTGTTGAACAACGTCCCGCACATGGTGTTAATGAAGGGATTCGACGCGCTGTATTCAAAACATTTTCCTCATATAAAACCATAAATTTTCTATGGCTTTCTCGCATATTTTCAAAAATCGCGTTAGAATACGCGCCTGATTTTATCCCTATATTAATACATTTGGAGTACTCCATGAACGCTACTGTAGAACAGCTTGCACCTGTAGAACAGCAAGCGACCACTGGTTGGGTTGTTGCGGCACTTTATCAATTTAAAGAGGTTGAAGATTCTCTAGCACTTCAACAAAAATTACTTGAGTTGGTAAAAACCATCAACCTATGCGGTACTCTTATTGTTGCCCATGAAGGGATTAACGGAACAGTTGCAGGTGACCGTCATGCAATTGATGTCATTCATCAATTCCTTTTAAATGAAGGATTTAATGATATGGAATATAAAGAGTCACACAGTGACGAAAAACCATTCCGTAAAATGAAAATCAAACATAAAAAAGAAATCGTGACTTTAGGTGTTCCAGTGAAGCCACGCGACTTAGTTGGTCACTATCTAGACCCTAAAGGATGGAACGAACTCATTGCACGTGATGACGTGATCTTAGTCGATACAAGAAATGATTACGAATACAAAGCAGGCACATTCAAAGGGGCAATTGATCCAAAAACTGAAACGTTCCGCGAATTCCCTGAATATGTAAAAAACAATCTTGAACAGCATAAAGATAAAAAGATTGCCATGTTTTGTACAGGCGGGATTCGTTGTGAAAAATCAACTTCACTACTTCTTCAAGAAGGCTTTAAAGAGGTATATCACCTCAAAGGTGGTATTCTTAAATATTTAGAAGAAACCCCTCCTGAAGAAAGTTTATGGGAAGGTGAATGCTTTGTTTTTGATGGTCGTACTGCGGTTACACACGGAGTGGAAGAAGGTCAAAATGTGAAGTGCCATGCTTGTGGTTGGCCATTAACCCCTGAAGAAGTAGCATTACCAAGTTACGAACATGGCGTATCATGTGTTTATTGTATCGATAAAACAACAGAAAAGCAGAAAGAGGGATTCCGTATGCGCCAGTCTCAGATTATTGCTGCAAAACGTAAACGCCTATAAATAAAAAATATTTTATTTAACTTACAAAAGCGTTGTCTACATTACAGTGTAGATGACGCTTTTTACATTGAACAAACAAAATTTCAATTCTGATATATCACCATTACAAAGTTATTTTATAACAACACAAAACACATGAAGTCATTCAGATAAATTTAATACGAAGGAAATAAATTTAGCTCAAGGATGAAAGTCATGAATCGAGTGCCATTCAAATATCTTCCTGTTCAACGGAATTTTGCTCACCATAATCATTTAGATCGTGTATCAGCTGTACCGACACATTTAAAATTTACATATCTCGATTCACATAATTCTGATGTTAAATTGCATATACGAAACCAATCCCATTATTTTATCGTAACGTTAGGTGCTTGTATCGGCGCAATTATTGCTTTAGCAATCGGTTTTCAGATGAGAAATTCAATGAGTCTTATCTTCATCATCAGCATAGCTCCCCTTCTCGTCAGCTATATCCTACGAGAAGTCTATGTTCATACACTTATACAAATTCAACATCCTAAATTAATGCATTAACTTAATTTCACTGTATTTTTTCTTAAAAACATCTAGCATAGGTTTAACTTTAAAATACAAATCACTTATGAAAGATTGGATCATTTCAGTGATGGAGCAAATGGGCTATTTCGGCATTGCTCTATTGATGTTTCTCGATAATGTTTTTCCACCTATACCCTCAGAGATTATTATGCCTTCAGCTGGCTATACCGCTTCTCAGGGTCAATTACTTTTGATCGGTGTCATTATTTCAGGAAGTATAGGTTCGCTCTTAGCTGCCGCTACGCTGTATTGGTTAGGACGTAAGATCTCTGATCAAAAGCTCTATGCGTTCGTTGAGAAATATGGCAAGTATTTATTTATTAAAGTAGCTGATGTTGATAAATCATTAGAATGGTTTGAAAGATATGGACATCGAATCGTTTTTTTTGGACGTATGGTTCCAGCAGCACGATCTCTGATTAGTATACCTGCAGGCATGAGCAAAATGCCTTTTGTAAAGTTTATGTTTTATAGTGGTTTAGGCACGGTTATATGGACCACCTTTTTAGCATATGTGGGTTATTATTTTGGAAATAATACTGAAATGATGCACAAAATATTTAGCCAAGTAAGCTATCTCATTCTCGCTATTGTGATCAGCATAATCATTTGGATTGTGTACCGCAGACAAAAAAGAAAGAACTCAAAATAAAAAAAGCACCTTACGGTGCTTTTTAATTAGTTCGGCGTATGATACATCAAATACAATTCATTCAAGTTATCTGGAATTTCCTCTGCAAGCTCATCCATTAATTGACCGTTACGGCGGAAAGACTCCATTTGAGGATCTTCTTCGTCAACTCCACTAAACACCATAATTGGCAGAGTGAGATCAACCAATTGCTCTTCAAACTCAGGTGTGAACCATGCATCTTCATTTAAGAACATTGCATCGACAAAGCCTACACTCCAATCCCCAAGGCTTGACTCTACATCTGCTTCTTCAATTTCAAAAGGAAATTCAATACCTTCTTCATTGGCAAGTTTTTGACGTAAATCTTCTAACCAAAGTTTAATTTGAGCTACGATCTCTGCAGGCACTTTCTTTTGATTATTGTCAAATAACTCATCCAACCAACGATCAAATTGAGGACCTACAGCTGTCGCACACAAAAAACCATGAGTTGCAGCAAAATCTAGACCATGCTCATTTTGGTCGCCATCTAAGTAGTCACTTAACAAGTCTAAATCTAATGCACTCATTATATTTCCAAAGGTTGTATCTTAATTTCGTAGAATAACATTTTAGATCAGGATACCCAATCTAATTTAGTCTTCATCATCGTCGAAATCATCATCGTCAAAATCATATTCAAGATCTTTCAATTCACGATCTAAACGACGCTGTGCAAGTAAGTCATCAATCAAGCGACGCTTTTCTAATGATTCTTTGGCGCTAATTTTGCTCGTAGTTTCATCAAAACTAACATCATCATCACCGTAGTTATCATCTAGTTCAAAATCTGTAGAAGACACTAAAACTACCTCATGTGTGAAAAAATGAATGGGGCTAGGCGCTATTTATCTTTGTTCAGAATACTTGTCAAGTTTTATTTTATTTTTCGCTGATATTTATAAAAATTTTAGTTTTTTTTGGACAAAAAAATATGTCATTATTTAATCAAGGATCAGAGCCTTATTGCTGGTTTAAAATAAAAAGCATGATGTGCTTGAAATGAACAATTTTGACCCAATATTGACTTAAACAACTTAATTCATTGGTTTTCAAAACCAATTATACTGAGTTAATACGATACTAAAGATAAGTTAATTGTGCTAGAATGCACGGTTTTTCCCCGCCACAGATTCAACGAGAAGAGAGCAAAGATGAGCGATATGCATTCCCCTACTTCACAAGTAGCGGCTCTGATTAGCCGAGGCAAAGAACAAGGTTACTTAACCTACGCTGAGGTTAACGATCATCTCCCAGACTCGATCACTGAAAGCGAACAGATTGAAGATATCATTCAGATGCTTCAAGACGTCGGTATTCCTGTACACGAACGTGCGCCAGAATCTGACGATGCAATGTTTGATGGTAGTAGCGCAGAAACGACTGACGAAGTTGCTGAAGAAGAAGCAGCTGCAGTTTTAGCATCTGTAGAAAATGAGCCTGGTCGTACAACTGACCCTGTTCGTATGTATATGCGAGAAATGGGAACAGTTGAACTGTTGACTCGTGAAGGCGAAATTCAGATTGCAAAACGTATCGAAGAAGGTATTCGTGACGTTTTAAACTCAATTGCTTATTGGCCAAATGCGGTTGAAGTTGTATTACAAGAATATAAAGATTACGAAACTGGCGAGCGTCGTTTAGCCGATATCCTTTCAGGCTATTTAGATCCAGAGTCTGATGAAGAAATTCCAGAAGTTTTAGAAGAAGTTGATGCTGATCTTGAAGAAGAAACAGAGACTAAACCAACTAAAGATGTAAAACTTGATGACGATGATGAAGAAGAGTCTGAAAGTGATGATGATTCTGAGGGTGATTCAGGTCCAGACCCTGAAATCGCAAAAGTGCGTTTTGCAGAGCTAGAAGCTGCGTGGAATGCGACTAAAGATGCGATCGCAAAACATGGTCGTAACAGTAAAGAAGGTAAAGCAGCTCTTGAGTCGCTCGCAACCGTCTTTATGATGTTTAAGTTCACACCACGTTTGTTTGACATCATTTCTGAAATGATTCGTGGCACGCATGAACAAATTCGTACAGCAGAACGTGAAGTAATGCGCTACGCAGTTCGTCGTGGTCGTATGGATCGTACTCAATTCCGTACAACGTTCCCTGGTCAAGAATCAAATCCAGCTTGGTTAGATGAGCAAATTGCTAAAGCCACTGCTGACCAAAAACCATACTTAGAGAAAGTACGCCCTGACGTTCTTGCTTTCCAACAAAAAATCGCTGATATCGAAAAAGATCTCGACCTTACTGTACGTGAAATTAAAGATATTTCTAAACGTATGGCGATTGGTGAAGCAAAAGCACGTCGTGCTAAAAAAGAAATGGTTGAGGCGAACTTACGTTTGGTCATCTCCATCGCGAAAAAATATACCAACCGTGGTTTACAGTTCCTCGATCTGATTCAGGAAGGTAACATTGGCTTGATGAAAGCCGTAGATAAGTTTGAATACCGTCGTGGTTATAAGTTCTCGACTTATGCAACTTGGTGGATTCGTCAGGCGATTACTCGTTCAATTGCTGACCAAGCACGTACGATTCGTATCCCTGTACATATGATTGAAACCATTAACAAGATCAACCGCGTATCTCGTCAATTGCTTCAAGAAATGGGACGTGAACCTACGCCTGAAGAGTTAGGTGAACGCCTTGAAATGGATGAAGTCAAAGTTCGTAAAGTGCTTAAGATCGCTAAAGAACCAATTTCGATGGAGACACCGATCGGTGATGATGAAGACTCACATCTTGGTGACTTCATTGAAGATGGTAACATCACTTCACCAGTTGATGCTGCAACTTCAGAAGGCTTGAAAGAAGCAACACGTGAGGTACTTGAAAACCTCACTGAACGTGAAGCTAAAGTCTTGAAGATGCGTTTTGGTATTGATATGCCGACGGACCACACGTTGGAAGAAGTTGGTAAACAGTTTGATGTAACACGCGAACGTATTCGACAGATCGAAGCAAAAGCGTTACGTAAATTACGTCATCCATCGCGTTCTGAACATTTACGCTCGTTCCTTGAGAATGACTAATCTATCCATAGGATAATACAGGCTTGAATATGTGGGACACTCCCCCATAATATAAAGCATGTAGCAAATAATTCTAAATACCTGCGCCTAGCAGGTATTTTTACTAATGAGGTGTCCTATGACTGACATGATCGATCGCACTCCATCACGCGAACTACAAGAACATCTTTGGGTGTTTCCGATGGATTATCCAATTAAATTGATTGGTCTTGCAGGTGAGGATTTACGCAAAGCCGTGAATGACATTTTTGTTAAACATTTCCCTGATTTTGATGGGAATGCAATGACAGTGACACCATCGCGTACAGGCAAGTATCATTCAATTACTGCGCAACTTCGTTTTGAAGAGCTTGAGCAAGTACATCAAGTATATGCAGACTTGGCTGCTTGCCCTTTAATTAAAACTGCACTTTAATAAAAAAACACGCTTCATGCGTGTTTTTTTATGTTTGTTAATTATTCATCAAGTATGTGCCTAGGTCACACTTAATTCAACAATATTGTCTATAATAAAACTCATTTTTGAATGTGAGCCTTAACCTCCGTGGATGTCAAAACCAAACCTCAATTGATTATTCGTCACTATACCCAAACCACTTCTTATGAAGATCGCTTCCAAGAAATGAAGCTGATGACAGAACAGCGTGACGAACAAACAGCAGATGAATTTTGGATTTTGCAGCACAATTCTGTGCTTACCCAAGGACAAGCTGGCAAACCAGAACATATATTAGTGCCTAGCCATATCCCAGTTGTTCAAACTGATCGTGGTGGACAAGTCACTTGGCATGGTCCAGGACAATTAGTTGCATATTTTATGTTTGATTTAAATCGATTAGGCTGGAATGTCCGTACTTTAGTCAGCTATGCAGAAAATGTCATGATCGATTTATTAAAAAAATACGGTATCGAAGCTTATGCTAAACCAGATGCACCTGGTGTTTATGTTGATGGTAGAAAAATTGGATCTCTGGGCTTTAAAATCCGAAAAGGTCGCAGTTATCATGGACTCTCACTTAATATAGATTGTGACCTGGAAGGCTTCCAAACTATTAATCCATGTGGTTATGCAGGTCTTGAAATGGTCAGAATCTCTGATTTGATAAATCCCTACCCAAGTTTTGATATGTTAGTTCAAGACCTCATTGCCTATCTAAAAAAAAGTGACCTGTTCAGTCAAATTATCGTGAATGATCATTAAAACTCCTTTACTTTGTCATTAGATAATTTTAGAGTATTTACTCTAAATTATAAAACTATGTGATAAGGGACAAGTGAGTGATTTCTATTAACTCTGTAAAGCCCGCGCTAGAACAAGCTTATGTCAAACTCATGCTTGACGTGATTGGCAGAGGCTTAGCGATGGCAAGTCAAGTCGATGAAGAAATAAAACAGGAAATTGCTAAATTTCCTGTCGGCTTCACGATTTCAATGGACGTTTTCAACAGTGATGCAGCATTTATTGCACAAGTGAATCCACAACATCAACTTGTCTTAATCGACCATGCATCAAAAAAACCAGATTTAACGATTACCTTTAAACATATGCATCATGCTTTTTTGGTATTTTCTTTCCAAGAAAGTACTGCACAAGCATTTGCAAATGACCGTATGATTGCTGATGGCGATTTAGGTCATGCAATACGTTTAGTGCGTTGTCTGAATAAAATGGAAGCCCTTATTCTTCCAAAATTAGTCGCTGAACTTGCAGTCAAAGAATATCCAGTCAATCTGTCATTAAAAGAAAAATTGACAGGTGCAGCAAATATTTATCTCAAAGTTGCTCAGTCATATATTAAAGGGAGTGCTTAAGCATGGCTAAACCATATTACGAATTTTTCTGTCCAGTTAAAGTGATTGCTGGTAATGCTGCGCTTGAACACATTCCATTTGAGCTAGATTCAATGGGTTCAAAAAAACCACTCATCATCACAGACAAAGGCGTACGTGCCAATGGTCTACTTGAACCAGTGGAAGCTGCTTTTGCAGCGACAGAAGTAAGAATTGGCTCAATTTTTGATGAAGTTCCGCCGGACTCAAGTTTAGAAACAGTAAAAGCAGTGACTGAGATGTATCGTAACAATCAATGCGATGCCATCATTGCAATTGGTGGTGGTTCAGTCATCGATACAGCAAAAGCTGCCAATATTCTCGTCTCGGAAGGAGGCGATGATCTGCTGAAATATTCAGGAGCTCACAACCTACCTCGCCCATTAAAGCCTTTTTTTGTTATCCCAACAACATCAGGTACAGGCTCTGAAGTCACGATGGTTGCTGTGGTTTCAGATACAGCGAATAATCAAAAAATGGCATTTGCTTCAAAATATTTAATGCCTAGTGCTGCAATTTTAGATCCACGTATGACTTTAACATTACCTCCACACCTGACAGCAATGACAGGAATGGATGCAATGACACATGCTGTTGAGGCCTATACGTGTTTGGCAGCGAATCCTATTAGTGATGCTTACGCTACTGCTGCAATTAAAAAAATTAGTGAAAACTTGTTTAGAGTTTTGGAAAATCCAAAAGATGCTGATGCCCGTTTAGAACTTGCTCAAGCATCAACCATGGCTGGAATTGCATTCTCAAATGCAATGGTCGGTATTGTTCACTCCCTTGGACACGCTCTAGGTGCAGTTGCTCACTTACCACATGGTTTGTGCATGAACTTATTCCTCCCTTATGTGCTCGATTACAACAAGGATGTGAACGGCGATAAGATTGCTGACCTGTTACTACCGCTTGCAGGTACTGATATCTATGCACAGACACCAGCAAATCAACGTGCAGATAAAGCTATTGCGATTATCAACACAATGCGTGATCGCATTTATGATTTAACTAAACTGCCACGTACATTACGTGAGACAGGCAAAGTTACGCAATCTCAATTAGATGAAGTTGCCGAAAAAGCGTTAAATGACGGATCTATCATTTTCAACCCTAAAGAAGCGACATTAAAAGATTTGAAATCTATCTTAGAAAAAGCTTGGTAATTTTCTCAAAATAAGTAAAGATACGCTTAAAACTAGCCTGATGTTTTTTTAGACATCAGGCTTTTCATTTGTTAGTTGTTTTAACTCATGAGTTCAATACTTTTGGCATAAATCCTGCTAAAAAACTCACACAAACTACTGACAAACTGCACCAATATGGTTTAGATTGGCGCACTTTTGAAAAAACATTAGGGGGGATCGTTCGTCTCAAACGATCCTTAATTGATTTGACTGATCCTTGATCAACGATTAAGAGGATAAAGCCGTTGACTAATATAACTGGGACTCAATCGGCAGCTAAACTGCAAAAAACGCTAGGACTCTGGCACATCATTATTATCGGTTTAGCTTATATTCAGCCAATGACGTTGTTTGATACTTTCGGTTTGGTATCAGAAGAAAGTAATTTCCACGTTCCTACATCATATATTTTTGCACTTGTTGCAATCCTACTGACTTCATTGAGTTATGGTCATATGATCCGTAGATATCCATCTTCAGGTTCAGCGTATACCTATGCTCAAAAATCTATCCACCCTAACGTTGGTTTTATGGTTGGCTGGTCATCATGGTTAGATTACCTGCTCTCCCCCATGGTCAACATCATCCTTGCGGTGATTTATCTTGAGGCTTTATTCCCTGATGTCAATCATTGGGTCTGGGTCATTGTGTTAACAGCATTTATGACAGGTATTAACCTTCGTGGTGCGCGATTTGTTGCAAATTTCAACAGCTTAATTGTATTCGTACAATTAATTGTGATCGCTGTATTTACATGGATGGTCTATACCAAGCTCCAAATGGGATATAACGCGGATGGTCCAATCTCTGCTGAACAACGCTACCAACTTTGGAGTTTAGAACCATTTTGGAATGAGTTAACTTCAGTGGGTGCCTTAATCACAGGTGCGACATTACTCTGCTTCTCATTCACAGGATTTGACTCACTCAGTTCTCTCGCTGAAGAAACTAAAGATACTGAGAAAACGCTACCAAAAGCGATTTTCTTAACTGCGTTAATTGCAGGGATTATCTTTATCGTCAGCACTTATTTCATGCAGATCTATTTCCCTAATAATCCGGGATCATACTTCCAGAATATTGCAGAAACTCAACCTGAAATTTTGTTGTTGGTTGGTGGATCTTTGTTCCAGTCTTATGTACTTGCATTTGCCATCATTACTGTTATGGCATCAGGTATTTCTGCACATGCAGGTGTATCACGCCTCATGTATGTTATGGGACGCGATGGTGTCATCAATAAGAAAATTTTTGGTCACATCAGCCCTAAAAACTTCACTCCATCATATAACATCATGATTGTAGGTGCAGTCGCATTAACCGCTGGTTTTATGGATTTAGACTTTGTCATTTCATTAATTAGCTTCGGTGCTTTAACAGCATTTAGCTTTGTGAACTTATCTGTTATCTCACGGTATGCGTTACGCGATGGTCGTACTAAAACAGCCAAAGAAATTATTAATTTCGTTATCGTACCATTACTCGGCTTTATTGCAGTATTTGCATTGTGGCTTGAGGTCGATCAAGCATCGCTTAAATATGGTTTGATTTGGGCGATTGGTGGTATTTTGTATTTAGGTTATAAAACCAAAGGCTTTAAATACCCTGCTCCTCAACATGATGAGTTTAATGATCGTTAAAAATTGATTTTTTAGAAAAGGCGCTTAGGCGCCTTTTTTTATTATGCAAATTGACCAAAATGATCAAACATCAATCAAAATTTCTGATTTAAAAAATAAACTCTACATCATAATATGCAGCTTTATTTCAAAATAATGAGACAAATAACACATTTAAACGCAAATACATGAAATTAAATAAAAAATGATTGGCAAAAAATTACATATTTGTCAGGATACTCATTGACCAAAAATTACACGATGTGTATAAAGAGCAAAATATTTGAGTAAAAGCTCTAATAATATTCATTACACAGGGAATGTAATAATGCGTTTGAATACACTTACTGGGGCGATTTTGGTCGCAATGTTTCCAACCGCGGGCGCTTATGCTGCAGCTATGGATCGTTCAGGCCAATCGATGAATGGCTTTTTACAGCCAGGAAACTATGTAGATTTTAGTTACTCAATTTTGGATGCTGATCTTTCAGGAACAATGAGAACTGAACCTTCGGGCCCTGCATCTGCAGGATTAAGAGACCCGAATGGTTGGAATATGCCTACAGCAGATGATATTAACGCAGGTGGGGAAATTGCGGGCTCAAATTTAAGTGATATTGCAGACACGTTCGGATTTGCAAATATTAATTTAAAATTTCAAGTGACTGACAATATTTCATTAGGTTTAATTTATGACCAACCTTTCGGAGCAAAAGCCTCTTATTCAAATTCTGATAAAAAACATTCCAGAGTCAACAGCTCAGGACGATTGCCATTAGGTGACCTTGAATCTGCGACAAAATATGGTGCATTTCACAGTGAGTATGGCAGTACAGAGGCTGAAGTTTCGACAAATAGTTTATCTCTAGTCGTAGGCTTCCAACCTAATGAACACCTTAATTTTTATGCAGGCCCAGTTTATCAAACAGTAAAAGGTGATCTTAGTTTACAAGGAACTGCTTACAGTCTTTTGGGAGGTTATTTATGTAATTCACAGACTAGTGGTGTAGCACTGTGTAGTACTTTTAAGGAAAAAGGTACAGGTTCAAGAGATCTTCTTGGTCGTGATACAAGAAAAGATTATCAAGGCTATAAAGCAAGTATGCCTGAAGAAGGTGCTTTTGGTTGGCTAGCGGGTGCTGCATTTCAAATTCCTGAAATTGCATTAAGAGCTTCATTAACCTACAGATCAAAAATTTCTTATTCAGTTCAAGCTGAAGAAAGTATGCCTGAAGTGATTACAGATACATTACCTATTGTACATCCTGGGTGGCATATTGTAGATAAAATTGGGGCACTTGGTACCGACTACCAATATACAGAAGGTAAAACCTCAGCATCAACTCCACAATCAGTTAACCTAGATTTCCAATCAGGTATCATGGCTGATACATTAGCTTATATCAATTTACGTTGGGTAGATTGGTCTGAGTTCAAAATCCGTCCATACAAATTTGGAGTTTTAACTTCTTCTATTACGGAGGGACAAGGTAAAGGACCTCGTGGTTTCGACTTAATCGCTTATGAAAAAGATCAAATATCTGCAACATTCGGTATTGCAAGAAAATTAAATGAAAAACTCGCATTGACCATTATCGGAGGATGGGACTCTGGTGCAGGTGAATATGTTTCAACTTTAGGTCCATCTGAAGGTTTTTGGAGTGCAGGATTAGGTGGTCAGTACAGCTTTAATAAAAATACATTCATTCAAGCGGGTGCACGATATTTTTGGTTAGGTGATGCAAAAGCTCAATCTGCTAGTTGGTTCGGAACCGATCGCTATGATGCAGATTTTAAAGACAATACAGCTATTGGATATAGCTTTAAAATTGGTTACCGTTTCTAGAGTTTAAAAAGCACGGATTCTTCATCCGTGCTTTTTTTAAATTAATCGACAACTAAAACCTAATTTAGTATCAATTTGATTATCTTTGAATCCCAAATACTCAATAAACCTGTTTCGATCATCCACAATTTTCTGTTCATCTATAGACATACGATGGCGATTTTTTTGCGCTAAAGAATATGTTTCATCTACAGAAGCTTGATATATATGACATAATTCAAGCTGTTTGTTACTTTTTAACACCAAATTTTTTCCTGTCCGCTCGAAATCATTTCGTTTTAACGCCGTACTCCAATTTTCCAAATTTTTGAACATTTTTACTTTCATCTGAGCTAATGCTTGATCGATTTCCTGTTGAGTCAATGGATTAATATTATTTAAATCCGCTTGTTCTTTATTTTCATTTTGTGCCATCACTTTAGAGGTCGTCATTCCTGCACAGATGATTACTATAATTCCATAGCTGTATTTTTTAATGTTTTTAATCATACATCCCCGTATCTAATTTATTTCGATAAATTTATGTTCGTATTAGACAACTGATATTTTAAAAAAGCCATTTTAATAATGTAATAGATTGAAATATTAAGGGATTAAGGCATTTTTTTTGCATTATCAATTCACTGATTTAATTATATATTTTTGGTATTGAATTTATGAAAAAAATGTTTCCATTAGGCTGTGCTGGACTAGGCATACAAGCCTCATCATTTGAACATCCAGTATCTCTTGAAGAACCATCAATAATGGAAAAATTCGATCTACTTGCAGAATCGAGCGTGTGGGATTTTATCGATCACATTCCGACTCATCGTGAAATGATTGATGATTACATTAAAGGGAGTCAAAAATACAATATTCCAGTTTATTCAGGTTACGGATGCTATATTTGGGGAGAACATGAAAAAATATTCAAAGAAAATATCGAGCTATCATGTGCCGTAGGCGCCAAATACCACAACATTATGCTTGCAGCAAAAGACAGTAAATTCAACTATCTTAATGATCAACAAGTTGCTGATGCCTATTTATATTTTTATGAGTATGCTCAAAGTAAGGGTATAACCATTACCTTTGAAAATCACGTAGATAATTGGTCTGAAGATTATCGCCGGGTAGAAAAAGTTGCAGCTTTAGTCAATCATCAAGGTATTCCATTTAAAATGGCGATGGACTATAGCCACTGTATTTTCAAAATCGAAAATCCAATCGAATCTTATATCTCATTTCAACATGACCAAGAAGCGATTAGAAAACTTGATCCTTTCAACTGCGATAGTTTTGCAGATGATTGGTTAAATCAAAATTTGGTGCATTGGGGGCAAATACGTCCTGCGGTTCCAAACGGACCATTAAATACATGGTCCCAAGAATACAGCCCATGGGAAGGTCACGGTCTTAATCGCCCTGGAAGAGGCATTCAATACCCATTTAGGCAGCCACCAAAAAATGCGTGTCCTCATGATGAGTGGCATGCATATAAATTAAGCTGTACCAAAGAGGTCATTCGCAAGATGATTGACCATTATTTAGATCATGAGGATACAAATATTGAAATCATGACCGTGGATAATATTAATTTATGGTCCTATGGTTTGGGTTGGAAATATAATATGTTTGCAGATAGCTGCGAAGTAGCACGCTATATCAGACAAATATATGCGGAAAGAGCATCAATTCATCATGCTAAAAAAGGACTAAGTTCTGAGGAGTTTATCAACCAATATCGCTCATAAATCATTGGAATAATTAAAAAAAGCATTATATGGATAATGCTTTTTTGTATCGCGAGATCTAAGCTACTGCATTCTCTTCCGCTTTTTTATACGAACGATTATACATTTCTTCTAAATGCTCCCCTACCGTACATGGTGCATATAAAGGTAATTCACCTTCTTTCAATGTTCCTGGAACTGGCTCAATCACAGCGTGATAGTCTGGTTCATAAAAAAATGGAATTGAGTAACGATAAGCACCATTTGAAAAACTATTTTTTACTCGATGTGGATTGGAGTGATATAGACCATTGGTCCATTTTGGAATCATATCGCCTAGATTAACTACAAATGTTCCTTCAATTGGTGGTGCTGCAACCCACTCTCCGTCAGGCATGCACACTTCTAATCCGCCTATTTGATCTTGTGCCAAAATGGTGACTGACCCCCAATCTGTATGCGCGCCAACGCCATATGTTTCATCATCTCTAGGTGTAGGTGGATAACGCAACATGCGTAATGTTCCCATAGGATCTTTACTAGAAGCATCAAAATAGTTCGATGGCAGATTTAACGATAATGCCAAAAGTTGCATCAGAAAATTTGCCAGTTTATACATTTCATCGATGTACTCCTGACAAATCAATTCACATTGAGGTAATTCTTCAGGCCACTGATTTGGACCATAGTTTTGATATTTAGCGATTGCAAAAGGATGATCTTGAGGATAATTACGACCACAATAAAACCCTTCTTTATAATCTGGCTTGCCGTAAGGGTCTAATTGCTGACCATTCAGTTTATCAAATCCACGGAATCCAAAAAAATTACGTACATCATATTTTTGCTTAACGTCTTCTGGAAGCGCCAATAATTCTTTTGCTAATGCAAACTGTCGCGTCATCATTTCTAAAGGAACTGTATGATTCTTCACATAGAAAAAACCTGAATGCATCGCAGCTTTTCTCAGTTCAGCAACTGCACGTTTAGTCGCCTCACTTTCTGGTTTGTTTATATCTACGCCTGCTAAATCAATTACTGGTATTCCCATTTTTATCCCCTTGTATCAGGTATACATCTTTTACATTTTCATTATCTTGCTGAAACTTTCGACAATTTAGGATTGACTAAAATTTGTCTTAAAAGCTAAGTCTCAAACTTAAGTTTTTTCTGGTACAACGTCTGCTACTATTTGATTCTGCTTTTGCTTAGCTCGATTAAAAATCAGATTTAGAATAATTCCCGCAAATGTCGCCGTTGTAATGCCGCCGAGATCAAGTCCACCAACCATAATCGAATAGTTCCCTGCGCCCATAATCACAGTCACTGATGCCACAATAATGTTGCCGTTTTGAGTAAAATCGACTTTATTTTCGATCCAGATTTTCGCACCAGCAATTACAATTAAGCCGAAAACAATCATTGAAGTCCCTGTCAAAATTGCGACAGGTAATGTGCTAATGAGTGCTCCAAATTTTGGTGATAATCCCAGAATAATGGCGACAATACCCGCAATTACAAAAACCACTGTAGAGTAAATACGCGTTGCCGCCATGACCCCAATATTCTCTGCATATGTAGTTAATCCTGTTCCTCCTACAGCACCAGACATAGAGGTACATACTCCATCTGCCAAAAATGCTCTCCCCATATAGGGTGTAATATTTTTGCCAGTCATTTCACTTACAACTTTGAAATGCGCAAGATTTTCAGCAATAAGAATAAATGCGATAGGTAGAATCAGCAGAATTGCATTCATTTGAAATTCAGGTTGATATAAAGTTGGTAAACCAAACCATGCCGCATTTGAAACCGAGCTAAAATCGATTGGTTTACCCATTCCCATCATGTTAGCTAAAACAAAATATACAAGATACGAAACTATCAAACCCACCAATAGCAATAATCGTCTCAACATTCCACTTGTAAATACTGCGACACCACCAATACACATTGCGGTCAACAAAGCCATCCATGTATCAAACTCATTACCTGATACGGCTTTAATCGCCCCAGGTGCTAAATTTAATCCAACAATCATAATGATTGCACCAGCAACAACTGGTGGTAAAAGATTCTCCATCCATTGAGAACCCGTTTTCATTACAAGCAAACCCATCAAGGCATAGAAAATGCCACAAACCACTATTGCACCTAAGGCAATCCCAATATTTGGATTTAATCCTGAACCGGTATAGCCTGTTACAGCAATCACAGCACCAATAAAAGCAAAACTACCCCCAAGATAGCTTGGCACTCTCCCACCTGTGATAAGGAAAAATAATATCGTGCCAATACCAGATAACAGGATCGTTAGACTAGGATCAAACCCCATGAGCAGCGGTGCCAACACTGTTGCACCAAACATGGCAAATGTATGTTGAAGTCCAAGTACAATACTTTGTCCTGCAGGCAAGTACTCGTTCATGGCAACGGGAGTTTTTTCAATATCTCCTTGAAAAGGAGTAAATTTGGAAAACCAATTCTCTTTCATCACATACCACCCCATTGGTAATGTGAGCCAATGTCGAACATCTTTAGACATTGGCTGTACAATGATAAATTCATTTCGTTTAAGTACAAATCACAGTTCGTCTATCAAATTTATCGGAACCATATATTCACTTTAGCTAAGCAACAAATATACCAATTGGTCGAATTTCTAATATCTCATTTGGATGACAGCTAGTTTAAGATCAACAAAAATCAAACCTAACACTCTGTTTTATATAAATATTAATTTCATTAACAAATGAAAAAATTTGACCGTTTTGTATATTTTTTAGACTTTTACTCAAAAAAATTGGATTCCCGAAATATAAAATAAAATCGTATTTAAAATCATTATTTTAATTTTATTCTTAATGAATATTTCATCATATTAGCCAAGTTTTACTAAACTTTTATGCATTAAAAAAGGTCACCTTTCGATGACCTTACTGACTTAAGTTAAATCTTTAAATCCTTGTTGTCGCCATGCTTCATAAACAATCACTGCCGTAGCATTAGATAAATTTAAGCTTCTAGAATTTGGTGCCATGGGCAAACGAATCCAATGTTGCTTTGGGAACATCATACGAACATGTTCAGGTAGTCCGCGCGTTTCAGGCCCCATGAGTAAAGCAACGGGTCTATTAAGATTCGAGGTATGTGGTGTTTCGGTACCTTTGGTCGTTAAAGGATAAATCGAATCTTGATCGACACCTTGACTCGCTAGATTTTCCAGACAAGCTTCGATATTATCCCAAATCTGCATGCGAGCCCATTCATGGTAATCTAATCCAGCACGCTTTAACTTCTTATCATCCAGCTCAAAACCTAGCGGTTTGACCAAATGTAATTGTGCTCCTGTATTTGCACATAAACGGATAATGTTTCCTGTATTTGCAGGAATTTCTGGTTCGTATAAAACAACATGAATCACAATAATTTCTCAACTTTATAGCAGACTTTTACAGTTCGTCTTGCCATTTCAACTGTTCTCTTAATTTCACCACCTCACCAATAATGGTCAAAGTTGGCGCCTGAATTTGATTTTCTAACACTTTCGAAGCGATATCTGCCAAAGTCCCCACAACAACTTTTTGTTCTGGTGTCGTACCTTTAGAAATTAAAGCAACAGGCATGTCTGCTCGTTGACCATGTTGAATAAGCTTTTCACAGATTTTTTCTAATCCAACAAGCCCCATGTACAGTACCAATGTTTGGTGTTCATACACGAGTTCATTCCATGGAAGTTCAGGAGAACCTTCCTTCAAATGTCCAGTCAAGAAGCGAACACTTTGTGCGTAATCACGATGAGTTAAAGGGATACCCGCATATGCTGAACACCCTGATGCTGCGGTAATTCCTGGAACGACCTGAAATGAAATTCCTGCCTCATAGAGTTCTTGAATTTCCTCACCACCTCGCCCAAAAATAAAAGGATCTCCTCCTTTTAAACGGCAGACACGTTTGCCTTCATTCGCATATTTCACGAGTAAAGCATTAATACCTTCTTGTGGAACAGCATGATTTGACCTTGCTTTACCCACATAGATTTTTTCAGCATCCCGGCGGCATAACTCTATAATAGCACCAGAAACTAAACGGTCATAAATCACAACATCTGCTTGTTGCATCAACCTTAAAGCTTTGAGTGTGAGAAGCTCGGGATCACCTGGACCTGCCCCAACTAAATAAACCTCACCTTTGGGTTTGTTCCATTCTATTAAAGACTGATGAATAATTTTTTCTGCTTCAGCCAGATTATTATTAAATACACGCTCTTTGAAAGGTCCAGCATACAGCTCTTCCCAAAAGATACGGCGTTCATCAGGATTTTCAATTTTTTGTTTTACACGTTGTCGCCATTCACCAGAGATTTTAGCTAATGTTCCGATTCCATGCGGGATTACAGTCTCAAGTTGAGTTCTAATCTGTCTGGACAATACTGGGGATGTCCCATTACTCGCAATTGAAATAACAAGTGGAGAGCGATCAACAATTGCAGGGACCATAAATCGGCAATGTGGTGGATCATCAACACTATTCACCAATACATTTAAGTTTTCACATTCTTCAAAAACTTGTTGATTCACAAAAGGCTGATCTGTGGCAGCAATCACTAAACGGTAATCGTTTAATTTTAAATCGTGATCTTCAAAATGAGCTTGAATATATTGACCAGAGCTTTTCTCGACAATTTCTAAAAGTTGCGCCTCAATCTCAGGTGAAATAACTGAAATTTTTGCTCCTGATTTTTGCAGTAACAGTGCTTTGCGATATGCAATATGCCCTCCACCGACAATCAAACAAGGTTGCTGCTGCAATTTTAATGAAATTGGAAAAATATCCACTGAATCGATCCTCATATGCCCACTCTATTTTAGCACCTTCTCCACGACTCAAGCTGCTTAAAAGTAAGCAAGTGGTAGCTTTTTTAACAGATGCATATCGATGAAGGGACCTAAAACGGATAAAACTTGAACTCTATTTGGATAGTCAAAAATCCTGCTGATGCCGATGATAAGTTCAACAGTAAAGGAGATTATCGAGATGGCTGGTTCATATATTGATGTACATTCATCAGCAGGTTCGTTTAAAGCATATCTTTCAGTACCTGAAGCAGGTAAAGGTCCTGGTCTTGTGTTATGTCAGGAAATTTTCGGTGTTAATGAAGTTATGCGTCAAAAGGCAGACTTTTTGGCTGAAGAAGGTTATACCGTTATTGTTCCTGATTTATTTTGGCGTATTCAACCTAATGTAGAACTCGGTTATACCGAAGAAGACTTTCAAAAAGCATATGACTTATATACTCAATTTAATCAAGATCTGGGTATTGAGGATATCAAATCTACAATTGAAACACTCAAATCCCTTGAAACAGTTGATCAAGATGCAGGTACTGGATTGGTCGGATACTGCCTAGGCGGTAAATTGGCATATCTCGCAGCTTGCCGCATTCCAGATTTAAAGTGTTCTGTTTCTTACTACGGTGTAGGAATCGAGCAAAACCTAGAAGAAGCAGTCAACATTCAATCCAAACTGGTTCTTCATTTTGCTGAACAAGATCAGTTCTGTGATTCTAACACTCGTGATCAAATCCTACTTGCTCTGCAAAATAACTCAAAAGTCGAAACATATATTTATCCAGATGTCGATCATGCCTTTGCTCGCCCACAGAGTATGCATTATCACAAGCCTAGTGCACTCATGGCACATGAAAGAACCATTACAGCTTTACGCAAAGCAATAGGACCAAATTACGACCTTGCTGCGCTATGGGAAGAGCATGTTCGATTTGAATTTGACACTCGAAATGTTCCAGACACGATGGCAACAATGGTGGCAGAGCCTTATGTCAATCACATTCCAACATTGACAGGTGGCGTCGGCTACAAACAATTAGCTCGCTTCTATCAATACCATTTTGTTCATAACAATCCAAAAGATATGAAACTGACGCCTATTTCACGAACTGTAGGCGCAACTCAAGTCGTTGATGAATTCATTATGAGTTTTACTCATGATGAGGAAATTGATTGGTTAATTCCTGGAATTAAACCGACGGGAAAATATGTAGAGATTCCAATGCTCGGCATTATCAAGTTCCGTGGACCGAAACTATGTCATGAGCATATCTATTGGGATCAGGCAAGTTTACTGGTGCAAATTGGCGTATTAGATCCAACTGGACTACCTGTTGCAGGTGTTGAAACTGCCAAGAAACTTTTAGATGAAACTTTACCCTCAAATAAACTGATGCCAACTTGGCCATCCAGTGAAAATAAACCGATTGGCGAATAAAGGAACTCATTCTGACAATCAGAATTAAGATGAAGGATTATGATCATGTTAAATGAAATGACACCTGTAATACAGTTGGAGCAACGCTCGTTACGCCAACTCTTAGGTCAGTATGCAACTGGGATTACAGTAGTAACTGCATTAGATTCAAATCATAAAAAAATTGGAATGACAGCGAACTCATTTACTTCTGTATCGCTTGATCCACCTTTAATTTTATGGAACATCGCAAAATCTGCGACACATTTCGAAGATTTCAAACAGGCAGAATATTTTGCCATCAATATCTTGAGTGAAGATCAGTATCAAGAGTCTAAGCATTTCTCAAAATCTTCTGATGACAAATTCGAAGGCTTAGATGACGTTGATGAGTATATGGGCATCCCCATTCTAAATAAATCCTTAACCACTTTTGTTTGTCGTCAGTATGAGCTTCATGAAGCTGGGGATCACTACATTATTGTGGGACAAATTGAAGCCTGCCGTAATCAGCTTGGAAATCCATTGGTGTTCCATAACGGGCAATATAAACAAGCAAATCTTCATCAAGCATTTGCTGGTGTATAGCGAATTCACGAAATTTAAGGATTTTTTAAAATGAATCAACATCACTTTTTCAATGATAATCGCTTTCTACTCGGCTCATTTGCTTCTAACTGCTCAGGTGGAATGACCATTTCAACTCTTGAAGATCGATGGAGTGCGAGCTGGGAAAAGAATCTCGAACTAGGAAAAATGCTAGATGAAGCTGGTATCGACTTCATGTTACCGATTGCTCGCTTTACAGGCTATGGCGGTGAAACAGACTTTCAGGGAACAATTTTAGAGACCATGACTTGGGCGGCCGCATTATTGGCTTTAACCAAAGACATTACAGTTTTTGCGACAATTCAGACTGTCCCCAATCATCCAGTTGTAGTTGCCAAGCAGATTGCAACGCTATCTGAGATTAGTCAAGGTCGTATTGGACTCAACATTGTTGCAGGCTGGAATAAACCTGAATATGAAGCACTCGGTCTACATTTACCTGATGATCACGAAACTCGTTATGGTTATGCACAAGACTGGTATGACTTGATTAAAAAAGTATGGACCAGTGAAGAAAAATTTGATTTTGAAAGTAAGTTTTTCAAAACCAAAGGAACTTATGGAAAACCAAAACCACTTGTACATCCGCCTATCTTCAATGCTGCTGGTTCAAAAAATGGACGTGAATTTGCCGTTAATAATGCGGACTTTCTTTTTACACCAGCTTCAGACTTGGGCAGAAGCAAGATTGAAATTGATGAGCTTAAACAAGCAGGTCGCGACGTAAACCGAGAAGTCAATGTAATGACC
This sequence comes from Acinetobacter sp. YH16032, assembly GCF_013417345.1. NCBI lineage: Bacteria > Pseudomonadati > Pseudomonadota > Gammaproteobacteria > Moraxellales > Moraxellaceae > Acinetobacter > Acinetobacter sp. YH16032. The sequence continues at coordinate 129,616 of NZ_VPEE01000003.1, forward strand.
TTCTCCCATGTCATTTGCAGACCTACACAAGAGGAAGCCAAAGCAGAATGGGATCGTCAATTAAACAATGCTGATACTGTCGCCGTTGACAATCTGATGAGCTTAATGTTTGCACATGCTCAAAGTTTCCCAAAAGAGGTTCAACAATCCATTCGTGATGCAATGAGTGTAGGCCATGGTGGCTTTCCATTAGTCGGTACACCTGAACAAGTCGCGCAAGGTATTTTAGATTTACATGAAGCTGGTTTTAGAGGAACGACTCTTTCATTCCTCGATTATAGCCGCGAATTTCCGTATTTCCGTGATCATGTTTTACCAATTTTGGAAAAGCATAATATTCGTTAATCCACCACTTAAGCCGACAGTTTCACTGTCGGCTTATTTATTTTAAGAGGGAATTTAGCTGTGAATTATATTTTAAAGGGGTTATTCACTGGATCAATCTGCTTTGCATTAGGCACTGCAGTTCAAGCGGCAAATTGGAGTGATACTTCACTGGCTGTCAGTTATGGTCAAGATTTCTCAGAACCATTTAAAGACGGTGATTTTGACAAATATATTTTTAGTCTTGTACACCTAAGCGGCTATAAATATGGCACCAATTTTTTTCAACTCAATATGCATCAATCCTCAGCTGAACCAAATGCAAACAAAGCTTCTGGTCGAGGAGCTCAAGAGGCATATGCAATTTATCGTCATACCTTAGATATCCCAAGTATCACGCAACACAAACCGAATGATTCTAGTTGGTTCAAGACATATGGTTTTACAGTAGGTTTTGACTGGAATACAAAGAATGATGATTATGGTTCAAATCGACAAATGTATGTTGCTGGTCCAAGTGTTACATTAAATACACCAGGCTATCTTAATCTCAGTTTGCTAGGCTATTACGAGAGCAATGATGCTAATGTACTGAGTAAAAAATATACCTATGATCCTTACTTAGCACTTCAAGTGCTTTGGGATTTTCCTATTATGCAATCGAATTGGAATTATCAAGGCATAGGTGTTTGGATGAGTACCAAAGGGAAAGATCCTTTTGGTGAGCCTACCGCCAGTGAAATCTTTGTAGACATGTCTTTAATGTATTCTTTACTTAAAGATAAATCTGCCAATCAACCAAAATTGAAAGCTGGGATTGCTTATCAATACTGGAAAAATAAATATGGTAATGATGCATCTGGTGTTGCTGGTTCAGGAGCGACCGCGAGTAGCCCTATGTTACGTGTCGCTTACCACTTTTAAATAACATATCAAATTAATCTAATTTAGTACCAAAAGAGTATTTTTATATTCTACTATTTTAGATTAATTTATTTATTTGAGATAAAACAAAAAAAGCAAAATCATGGATTGATTTTTGCATAAGTAATGATAAGCAAGCTAAGGATAGAGGTATTTATGTATAGCCAGCAACACAGGTCTATTTCTACGATTCAATCACATACGCAGAATATTCATGATGCCAACCATTGTCTTGATTTAATCATTGGCCCACATGATTTAGTCGATTTTAATCAATATGAACTATTGGATTTTAGTTTTAATGGATCGCAAATCGGTCGTATGATTATTGGGGATTTAACATATGGTAAAGATGTAATTTTCAAAACGCATACGCATGAAAATATGAACCACTTTTGTATAACGCGCCCTAAAATTGGGCGACCACTATTTAAAAAAGATGGTCAAACTTTTTACGCCTGTTATGATCAAGCATCCATTGTTTCACCTGAAGATAAATTTGAACTAATTATTGACAAAGACTGTGTGCAAACATTCATTTCTTTTTCAAAGACTTTTGTTGAAAAAATACTTTCAGATTTAATCTCTCAGCCAGTTACCGAACCTTTGGTATTTCAAAATGTAATGGATCAAAACAACCCGAAAATTAAAGCATGGTGGGATTTAATTGACAGTATTAAAAATTTCACAAACAATTTTACCAATACTTCATTTTTTCAAGAAATGCGCTCAGATTTTGAATATATTATTGTGAAGTCATTATTATTATCTCAACCCAATAACTATAGTGATTTAATTTATAAAAATACTTTAGATTATCCTGACTTCTTTACTCACTTATTAGAATTCATACAAAAAAATATACATCAAAAAATTGAAATTTCAGATTTAGAATATGCATCTGGATTAAGCAAAAAAAAGCTGAATACAATTTTCAAAAAATATTTAAAATGCAGTCCAAATGCTTATATACGCCATTACCGACTTAAATGTATTTATAATGAAATTTCACAGTCTACGCATAAAATTAATATTACTGAAATTGCTTATAAATGGGGTGTTACACATTTAGGTCGTTTTTCACTTGAGTATAAAGATGCATTTGGGGAAAAACCGAGTGAGACCTTAAAAAAAATTATTGAAAGGCAAACAGGTAGTGCTCAACTCATTCATTAAAACACTCAAAAAAAAAGCTAACTCAATTGAGTTAGCTTTTTTGTGTTTTATCGATTAATCGATAAAACTTTGTCCACCCATATAAGGACGTAAGACTTCAGGAATCTCAATCGAACCATCTTCACGTTGATAGTTTTCCATTACCGCGAGCAAAGTACGACCAACTGCTAAACCTGAACCATTCAAAGTATGAACAAACTCTGTTTTCTTTTGATCAGCACGGTAACGAGCTTTCATACGACGAGCCTGGAAATCCCCCATGTTTGAACACGATGAAATTTCACGATAGGTATTTTGGCTTGGTACCCAAACTTCTAAGTCATAAGTCTTCGTTGCACCAAAGCCCATATCACCACCGCATAGGATGATTTTACGATATGGCAATCCAAGCGCCTGTAAAATACCCTCAGCATGCCCTGTCAACTCTTCCAATGCTTGCATAGAGTCTTCAGGTTTAACAATTTGAACCATTTCTACTTTGTCAAATTGGTGCTGACGAATCAAACCACGTGTATCACGGCCATAAGAACCAGCTTCACTACGGAAACAAGGTGTATGAGCAGCATATTTCAATGGTAGACGCTCAGGATCAATAATCTCATCACGCACAAAATTGGTCACAGGCACTTCAGCAGTTGGGATCAAGTAATATTCTTTGTCACCTTGAAGCTTGAACAAATCTTCTTCAAATTTAGGCAACTGACCAGTTCCACGTAATGAATCAGCATTCACTAAATACGGTACATAAGCTTCTGTATAGCCATTTTTCAATGTATGTGTATCTAACATGAACTGCGTTAGTGCACGTTGTAAACGTGCAAGCGGACCCTTGAGCACACTGAAACGAGTACCTGTTAACTTAGTCGCTGTTTCGAACTCGAGTCCACCCATCCACTCACCAAGATCAGTGTGATCTTTAATTTCAAAGTTGAATTCACGAGGCGTACCCCATTTTAAAATTTCAACGTTGTCATTCTCATCTTTGCCCTCTGGCACCGACTCATGAGGTAGGTTTGGAATAGAAAGTGATTTTGCTTCAATTTCAGCTTGTAGTTCTGTTAACGCAAGCTCAGCGGCTTTAATTTCATCTCCGATCGCGCTCATACGAGCCATGATTTCAGAGGCATCACCACCTGCTTTTTTGATTTGACCAACTTGTTTAGCACCCGAATTACGTTCTGCTTGTAAAGCTTCAGTCTTAGACTGAATTTCTTTACGACGAGCCTCTAAAGATGCCCATTCTTCTACGTTGAGTTGCACGCCACGTTTAGCTAAGGCTAAATTTACAGCCTCTATATTATTTCTAAGTAATTTCGGGTCGATCATGGTTAATCTTTTCAGGGAAAAAAACTGCCTATAGTGTAAGCGCTTCGTTAAAAAAAATACAGTCGAAGCGCTGACAGCTGAAGCTTATTGAATCAAATTAAAATAGAGTCAATTACTCAGCAGTGAGTTTGGGTAGATTTGGAAGATATTCTGACTGTATCAAACCATTCACACTCACATAAGGTAAAGTGAGTTCAGACATTCCTTCAGCATAGGACGCGAGCTCATACAGCGGATAAACAAAGACGATACCATCAACTCCGTAATAGAAATTGTCGCTTAATTCGAGTTTATCTTGTTCAATATTGTGATCTGTAAGCCACATACTATTAGCACTATAAAGTGTTTCTAATAGCTTTTTATTTTGACCTTTCACAATTAAATCTTGTAGTGCTATTCTTTTTTTAGTTTTTAAATCGAAATGAACATATTCTTTATGGTACATCCCATGTGCTGCACCAGCAGGATATACATAGCTCAGATATTCAAAACTCGCTATATTCTGATGTTGACTTAAATAACGTACCACAGTCTGACTTTGACTCAACTTCAGCGGATCAACAGTTTTAGTCTCTGAGCTCTTAGTAGCCGATTGGAATGGTATAGGGTCTGCTTTTTCTATCCGATTTTTAAAATACGTATTAATCCACGGATGATTAGTTTCAACCGTTTGGAATGAATATTCTGTACACCCTGCCTCATCGCATACTTGCTTCTGTTTAGGCTTTAATTCGACGTTCTTCGATTCGATATACCAAGATTCTGATTGTTTTGCTTGCGCAGCAGTCTCATTGCTTTTTTTAGTTTCTGCATCAGATTTAGGCTGACAAGCGCCTAACATGATCATTGATGCACAAATAACACTCAATTTTCCAAACCGATTCATGTGTTTTAGCATATAGCCTCCAATAAAAATGAGTGTTTAACACAGAGACTATAAATTCTAGATGACATGAATTCAGTTGAAATTTGTAGTTAAAAAAGCAGCGATAAACGCTGCTTTTATATTATTGGTCAATAATGTCTGTGCCTTTAGGCGGTGTAAAGTTAAATGTTGAATCCGGAATACCTGCATTCACTTTCACATTACTAAATTTAACGTGTGTAGTTTGTCCTAATGAATCTTCTAAAATCATTAAGCTTGGCGCTTTATTTGCACCGAAACTAATGGTCAGACTCTGAAAGGCACCATCTTTCTGCTTAGGATATAACGTGTAATAAGTTTTAGCTTTATTTGGCTGTGTTACACGATATGACTGCATAATTTGATTGGTATTACCAGACAATAATAATGCTGGTGTATTGGCAACTTGCTCATCCATATTTTGACGAATTGCCTGCTGTAGATCTGGGTCATAGATCCAAATCATCTTTCCAGAAGTCACAATTGTTTGTTTTGCTGGTGCTGTAGTTTCCCAATAGAACTTACCTGGACGAGCAACTTTCATCACCCCAGTAAAAGTCTGATTCATATGTTGAGCACTCAAACCTTGTTTTTGTGGTGCTTTACTAGATTTAGTTGCTTTCGTTGTTTGTTCAAAATTTGCCGTTAAACTTTTTATTCCGTTTAATTGACGAACCAAGTTTGCGGTCGCTTGTTGCTCCGAAGCAGCCACTGGCGCTGCGAAAACTTGAGTGCTTGCGACTGGTGCCATCATTGCAGCACTCATTGTAATTGCACCAATCGTTTTACGAAGCATTGTCATGATCCCACCTTTTGTTATTGATCATCATTTGATATGGAGTCATCTTAAACCAAATTTGATCGCTAATAATTGAGAAAATAAGAACTTTTGTATTGTTATTTAGCTAAATTGTTGAAAATACTTCATCATGATGAAGATTCACTTCAGTTCAAAAACTTTCTTTCAGATATAAAAAAACCCACTCAAGAGTGGGTTTTTTGGTTATGCCTGATAAAACTTATACAGTTTCAACAGATACATAACGACGGCCAAATTGACCTTTAACTTCGAATTTGATCACGCCATCAGCGGTAGCAAATAAAGTATGGTCACGACCCATACCAACGTTAGCACCAGCGTGGAACTCTGTACCACGTTGACGAACGATAATGTTACCAGCAGTCACAGCTTGACCACCGAACATTTTAACACCTAACATTTTAGGATTTGAGTCACGACCGTTACGTGTCGAACCACCGGCTTTTTTAGTTGCCATGTCTATTTACTCCTCGTAATTAGCCTGAAATAGCTGTAATTTTCAACTCAGTGAACCATTGACGGTGACCTTGTTGTTTACGATAGTGTTTACGACGACGCATTTTGATGATGCGGATTTTGTCGTGACGACCATGGCTAACTACTTCAGCAGTTACTTTAGCACCAGCAACAACTGGAGCACCAATTTGAATGCTATCACCGTTCACTAACATTAATACGTCATCAAACGTAATAGTAGAACCAGTTTCAGCTTTCAATAATTCAACTTTAAGGGTTTCACCCTCAACAACACGGTGTTGTTTACCACCGCTTTGGATTACTGCGTACATAATGTACTCCAACAGGCCCGTGTCGTCGTGCCGATAAAGGAATATATCGATCTTAAAACGAACGCCACTGGGGGTTATTCAAGGGCAAGGATTTTAAGTGATAATGAAATAAACAACAAGGTCTTTTGTCTAAAAGTTAAATTTCAACCCGAAATATCTATTTCTTACATGAAAATAACAATTTGCTGATTGATTAAACTATATTTATTCACAAAATGAACTACTTCGAATATCAAATAACATATCAAGTTTTATTGGTATTATGAAGATTAAATCACAAACATGAATAGAAACTGAACAACATTAAGAAAATCATGCATATTCATGTGGCAAAGCGACCAAAACTTTCACTTAAATTGTTACACTAGCTGAGTAACATCTACTGTTTGTATAAGGACTTCATTGTTATGGCCATCGATTTTAAGCAAGACATTCTCGCACCTGTTGCTACAGACTTTGCTGCGATGGACCAACTTATTAATGAAGGAATCAGCTCTAAAGTTGCTTTGGTGATGTCAGTCAGCAAACATGTGGTTGAGGCAGGTGGTAAACGCATGCGTCCTATTATGTGTTTATTGGCTGCTCGCGCTTGCGGTGAAACCAACCTAGAGCATGCCCAAAAGTTAGCTGCAATTATTGAAATGCTGCATACCGCTACACTGGTACATGATGATGTCGTAGATGAGTCTGGGTTACGCCGTGGTCGTCCTACAGCGAATGCAACATGGAATAACCAAACCGCTGTCCTCGTTGGAGACTTCCTCATTTCTAGAGCGTTCGATTTGCTCGTAGATTTGAACAATATGGTGTTATTAAAAGACTTCTCAACAGGAACATGTGAAATTGCTGAAGGAGAAGTACTTCAACTGCAATCTCAACATCAGCCTGAAACCACTGAAGCGACGTATTTAGACATTATTCACGGCAAAACATCTCGTTTGTTTGAATTGGCGACTGAAGGCGCTGCGATTCTTGCCAATCAACATCAATATCGTGAAGCACTCAGAAAATACGCAGGTCATTTCGGGAATGCATTTCAAATCATAGATGACATACTCGATTACACCTCTGACGCAGAAACACTTGGTAAAAATATTGGCGATGACTTAATGGAAGGTAAGCCAACACTGCCACTGATTGCTGCTCTACAAAAAACTTCTGGTGCAGAGCACGATATTATCCGTCGTAGCATCACTACAGGTGGGACTGAACATTTGGATCAAGTGATTCAGATTGTTCAAAACTCTGGTGCACTAGATTACTGTCGCGAACGTGCTGTTGAAGAAACTACAGCAGCTCGTGAGGCATTGTTACAACTGCCTGAAAGTATTTATCGTCAAGCGCTTGATAATTTGGCGCAATTAGCATTAGATCGAATCCAATAAACTTCAACTAAAAAAATTTGCGTATGCATATAAACTTTAATGATCTTTTTAAACAAATGCAGGAGCAACTTGACCATCATCAAGCTGCTCCAGACGAAAACATACTCATTGAACTCGTTAATCGCATCCGTCCATCAGACAGTTATAACCTAGAAGAAATTAATCAAAAATTTCAGGCGTTGATACAAGCGTTATTAATTACGCCGACTGCAGCCACCACTTTTCAAGCCTATATCGTTCATCTGATCAATCGCTATAAACAAACCACTATTTATGCGGACAGTGGGATTCTTTCTTTAGATGGTTTTTGGAATCAGTTGGGTCAACGAATGGGAGCGCATGTTCTTCCCCTTTTGACCGATGAAACTGATCTAAAAGATTTAGTCTTCCGTGTCTTTCATTTACGTAGCGATAAATATTGGCTAGAAAATATTGAAGATCAGCAATGGATTCAGTTTTTTCAGATTGTCAATCAAAGTAATGGCAGCTTAGATGCAAAATTTGGCATCAAACGCGACATGATTAAAGCCATTACAGTTTTATCTTACCGTATCAGCGGTATTGGACTTTATCCTGAGTTCATTAATGCACAACCAGAACTGACTGAATATGAGTCACCTTTTTTGGTGCAGAATCGTGAAATCATTGAATTTATTGAGCTATACAAAAAACATTATAGTGAAGCTGATGATCTTACTGAAATGGTCGTACCCGACGCCAACCAGGCTTTGGTGATGATCGAGCAGTGCCGCGATGTCGTTTTGAAGATTCGTCGTGCTACGAAAAGAATTGGGGTGAGTTTAAGTCTCACTTATTTATTGTCTTTGCTTGAACAATGTTTAGATCGTATTGAACTATTACTGAACTTATTGACAGAAACTGGAAAAGTTCAATACTTAGCACTAGCTGAGTTATGTCAAGATTTAGTTGCGGCTCACTATGAGGAGCGAAGTGTTCGAGAGCTTTTAAAAACAAACAGTGAATTAATCGCATTACAAGTCACTGAAAATGCCAGTAAAACAGGCGAACATTATGTAAGTACCAATAAAGCTGGTTTCTTCAGTATGTACAAATCAGCCGCAGGTGCAGGCGTCATTATCGCTATCATGGCGACCTTGAAGATTCTCACTGCGCGCATCGCCATGGCACCTATCATGCAAGCCTTCGCGTATAGCATGAACTATGCATTAGGTTTCATGTTGATCCATGTACTCCATTTTACGGTTGCAACCAAACAACCTGCTATGACTGCAGCTGCCCTAGCCGCGACAGTTCAACAAAAGAAAGGGTCTCGAACTGCACAAATCGCAGAACTTGCTGCGCTGATTATCAATATTATCCGTACGCAGTTTGTCGCTATTCTCGGCAATATTTCCATTGCAATTCCGGTTGCAGCATTGATCACCATGATGTGGCCGTTGATTTTGGGTGAACAATTACTCAATCACAGTAAAGCAACATATTTACTTCATAGTTTAAATCCTTTTACATCCCTAGCAGTCCCACATGCAGCTATTGCAGGTGTATGTCTATTTTTATCTGGTTTGATCGCAGGTTACTTCGACAACATGGCAGTGTATCGTAAAGTCGGACCTCGCTTAAAAGCACATCATCGCTTAAAAAACTGGCTAGGTGCTGACAGACTGGAAAAGTTTGCAAACTATATTGAACGTAATTTAGGCGCACTAGCCGGGAATTTCCTTTTCGGAATCATGCTAGGCAGCATGGGGACAATTGGTTTTATTCTTGGTCTGCCTTTAGATATTCGCCATATTGCCTTTGCTTCAGCAAACTTTATGCAGGGCCTATTGAGTATCAATGGCACACCTGAAATAGGACTCATTATTGTTTCATTCCTTGGTGTATTATTAATTGGTTTGACCAACTTATTTGTCAGCTTTAGTCTCACTATTATTGTGGCATTACGCGCACGACGTGTTCGTTTTGAACAATGGAAACCTCTGGCAAAATTAGTATTTACTCACTTTGTTACACGACCAATGGACTTTTTCTGGCCCCCAAAACAACCTTTAGAGGTCGAAGATCCAATTTCACCAAAGAAATCTTCTCATTAGATATTTGTGTTATTTTTTGTGCTAAAAATAAGATGCACATTGTAATGAAATTACTATAAATTATGCTTTTACACTGACTTGAAAAAAAGTGTACTGGCGAGTACACTTTGACGCATTCATGCAATAAATGTATGCGACTATAATATAACTCAGGTTATTTTATATGCCTTACTTACTGATTTTAATAGGTTGTTTAGGAATAACGATAAGTAGTATAGGAATCTATATTCCAACGATACAACAGCTCGATCTCACTGCTGTTTCATGGATGAGTCAACACCGCAATCCCCTCATAGATGGAATTGCGGTTTTATTGTCTCATGTTGGCGGTTTACCGATCATGCTGATGTGCGTGGCGATTTGGACCTTACAGCAATGGCGATTAAAACAATATGCTAACTGTCTATTTATCTCACTTGGTCTCGTTGGTGGTGCCTGTCTTGGCTGGTTACTCAAATATGCTTTCGACCGACCTCGTCCAAATGCAATTTATCAAATCGTTGAAACTTATGGAGCCGCATTTCCAAGCGCACATAGTCTCTATGCAGCAGTGATTGCTGGTTTGATGATCATGATCTTTCGAAACCATCATCAAAGTAGAATCATTTTCGTCGCTGCCTGTATATGGTTTGTTGGCATGGGTTTTTCACGGGTTTATCTCGGTGCTCATTACCCGACAGATGTTGTTGCAGGTTGGAGTATTGCGTTGATATGGCTGACTATACTGTGGTTAGTCCTATCACAACGGATAGCAAAGCAAACAATTATTTTTAGAGAAAAATCTAACGAGGTGGAATAATGATGTCGGCAAAGCTTTGGGCCCCTGCCCTCACTGCTTGTGCTCTTGCAACAAGTATTGCACTTGTGGGTTGTAGCAAAGATCCAAAAGATGCAGAGCAAGCCGCTGCACAACAGCAAATGCCGCCAACTGAAGTTGGTGTCATCGTTGCTCAACCACAAAGTGTTGAACAAACTGTCGAGCTTTCGGGTCGAACTTCAGCCTATCAAATTTCTGAAGTACGTCCGCAAGCAAGCGGTGTGATTTTAAAGCGTCTGTTTGCTGAAGGTAGTTTTGTGCGTGAAGGACAACCTCTGTACGAAATTGACGCAAATACCAACCGTGCGAACCTAGACAGTGCAAAAGCAGCCTTAGTTCGTCAAAAAGCCAATCTCAATGCGCTTCAAGTTAAAGCTGACCGTTATCGCCAACTTGTCGGTATCAATGCTGTGTCTAAGCAAGAATTTGATGATCTACAAGCACAAGTAAAATTGGCACAAGCAGATGTTGCAGCTTCAGAAGCAGCGGTGAAAAATGCGCAGATTAACTTAGGTTATTCTACTGTTCGCTCACCAATTTCAGGGCAATCAGGTCGCTCTAGTATGACTGCAGGTGCATTGGTAACGGCTAATCAACCTGAAGCATTGGTAACAATCCAACAGCTTGATCCAATCTATGTCGATATCAACCAATCAAGTGCTGAGCTTCTTCGTTTACGTCAACAGTTAAGTCAAGGCAGCATCGACCGCAGCAACAATACTAAAGTTCGTTTAAAACTTGAAGATGGCAGCATCTACCCTATTGAAGGTAATCTTGCATTCTCTGATGCAAGTGTAAATCCAGAAACAGGGACAGTTACCCTACGTGCTGTGTTCTCAAATCCGAACCAATTATTATTGCCAGGAATGTTCACTAATGCTCAAATTGTGCAAGGTGTAATTCCTAATGCGATTTTAGTGCCTCAAGCGGCTGTGACCCGTACACCAACAGGTCAAGCGACTGCGATGATCGTGAATGCGAAAGGTGCAGTTGAAGTACGTCCAATTGAGACTGCAGGTGTGCAAGGTAAAGATTGGATTGTGACCAAAGGTCTAAATACGGGTGATAAGGTCATTGTAGATGGTGTGGCGAAAGTTAAACCCGAACAACAAGTTGTAGCTAAACCTTACCAACCTCAAGCTGCAGCACCTCAAGCCGGCAAAGATGGTCAACAAGCAAAGCCAGCAGCTCAATCTGAACAAAAAGCTACTTCAAATGCATAAGGAGTAGACTGAATGGCTCACTTTTTTATCCATCGCCCAATCTTCGCTTGGGTGATTGCATTGGTCATCATGTTGGCGGGTATTTTATCCCTCACCAAGATGCCAATTGCGCAATACCCAACGATTGCACCACCAACGGTATCGATTTCTGCAACATATCCGGGTGCATCTGCTGAAACTGTAGAAAACACAGTAACGCAAATTATTGAACAACAAATGAATGGCTTGGATGGGTTACGTTACATCTCATCTAACAGTGCTGGTAATGGACAAGCTTCCATTACTCTAAATTTTGAACAAGGTATCGATCCTGATATTGCACAGGTACAAGTTCAAAATAAACTTCAATCAGCGACTGCACTTTTGCCTGAAGACGTACAACGTCAAGGTTTAAAAGTTACCAAGTCTGGCGCAAGCTTCTTACAAGTTATTGCGTTTTATTCTGAGTCAGATGCATTAGATGCAAATGACATTAAAGACTATGTAAATTCAAATATCTCTGAACCACTTAGCCGTGTGACTGGTGTTGGTGAAGTGCAAGTATTTGGTGGTTCATATGCTATGCGAATTTGGATGGACCCATCCAAAATGGCCAACTTGCAAGTTACACCAAGTGATATTGCAAATGCATTAAGAACTCAGAATGCGCAAGTGGCGGTAGGTCAGTTAGGTGGTGCACCTTCTGTACAAGGTCAAGTTTTAAATGCGACTGTAACTGCTCAAAGTCTTTTACAAACGCCTGAACAATTTTCAAATATTTTCCTTAAGAACTCACCAAATGGTGCACAAGTTCGTTTAGGTGATGTCGCTAAAATTGAATTAGGTGCAGACAACTACGCATTTGACTCTAAATTTAATGGTCAACCTGCAGGTGGTGTAGCGATTCGTTTGGCAACGGGTGCAAACGCATTAGATACAGCCCAAGCGATTGAAGATCGTTTAAAAGAATTACGTCCAAACTACCCAACAGGTATGGTGGACAAACTTGCTTTTGATACAACACCATTTATTGAGCTCTCAATTAAAAGTGTTGTGAAAACCTTAATTGAAGCGATTATCCTCGTATTCTTGGTCATGTTCTTGTTCCTACAAAACTGGCGTGCAACCATTATTCCAACAATGGCTGTTCCAGTGGTTGTATTGGGTACATTTGCCGTGATCAACATGTTCGGATTCTCGATCAACACATTAACCATGTTCGCTATGGTTCTCGCCATTGGTCTTCTGGTGGATGATGCGATTGTCGTCGTAGAAAACGTTGAACGTGTGATGGCAGAAGAGCATCTTGAGCCTGTGGAAGCGACTGAAAAGTCGATGGGACAGATCTCTGGTGCATTGATTGGTATTACCTCTGTCTTAACTGCAGTATTCGTACCTATGGCATTCATGGGGGGTACGACAGGTGTAATTTATCGTCAGTTCTCTATCACGCTCGTTACAGCAATGATTCTTTCATTGATTGTTGCATTAACCTTTACCCCTGCATTGTGTGCGACCATGTTGAAAAAACATGATGCCAACAAACCTCAAAGCAATAACATTTTTGCCCGTTTCTTCCGTTGGTTTAACAATGGTTTTGACAAAATTTCGGTGAAATATCAAAACGGCGTAAACCGTTTAACACATGCCAAGCTATTTGCAGGATTGGTCTATGGTGTTGTGATTGCTGTGATGGGCTGGTTATTTGTCAACCTTCCTTCTTCATTCTTACCAGATGAAGACCAAGGTGTGGTGATGACACTCGTTCAGCTACCACCAAATGCAACGCTTGAACGCACTGGCAAAACAATTGATCAAATGACAGGCTTCTTCCTCAACAACGAGAAAGAACATGTTGAATCTGTATTTAGTGTTGCTGGTTTCTCGTTCACGGGTATTGGTCAAAATGCGGGTCTTGCCTTCATTAAGTTGAAAGACTGGAAAGACCGTACCTCTCCTGAATCTCAGGTCGGTGCCATTATCCAACGTGGTATGGCACTGAATATGATTGTGAAAGATGCCAGCTATATCATGCCTCTTCAACTTCCAGCAATGCCGGAGTTGGGCGTGAGTGCAGGCTTTAACCTACAGTTAAAAGCAGCTGCAGGTCAAAGTCACGAGCAATTATTAGCAGCACGTAATGCTGTACTCGGCTTAGCTTCTCAAGATCAGCGTTTAACAGGTGTTCGTCCTAACGGACAAGAAGATACGCCTCAATATCGTGTCATCGTCGATCATGCTCAAGCAGGTGCTATGGGAGTCAGCATTGCTGAAATCAATAGTACGATGGGTATGGCATGGGGTGGTTCATACATTAATGACTTCATCGATCGTGGTCGTGTGAAAAAAGTGTATGTCCAAGGTGAAGCGAGCTCTCGTATGATGCCTGAAGACTTAGACAAGTGGTATGTCCGCAATAACCAAGGTACGATGGTTCCATTCTCAGCGTTCGCAACAGGCGAATGGACTTATGGTTCACCACGTTTAGAGCGTTATAACGGCGTTTCTTCCATGAACATCACAGGTACTCCAGCTCCAGGTGTGAGTTCGGGTGATGCAATGGCCGCGGTTGAAGAAATCATTGCAAAGCTTCCTTCAATGGGCTTACAAGGCTTCGATTACGAATGGACAGGTTTATCTCTCGAAGAACGTGAGTCTGGCGCACAAGCACCATTCCTTTATGCTCTTTCGTTATTGATTGTCTTCCTCTGCTTGGCAGCCTTATATGAAAGTTGGTCTATCCCATTCTCTGTACTCATGGTTGTGCCATTGGGTATTGTTGGTGCACTTGCCTTAACATTCTTGGGAATGATTATTTTGAAAGATCCAAACCTTTCAAATAACATCTACTTCCAAGTGGCGATTATTGCCGTGATTGGTTTGTCCGCGAAGAATGCGATCTTGATTGTAGAGTTTGCGAAAGAGCTTCAAGATCAAGGTGAAGAACTCTTCGAAGCAACCTTGCATGCCGCGAAAATGCGTTTGCGTCCAATCATTATGACCACATTGGCTTTCGGTTTTGGTGTTCTTCCTCTAGCTCTCGCTTCTGGCGCAGGTGCAGGAAGTCAACATTCCGTGGGTTATGGTGTACTTGGTGGTGTAATCAGCTCAACACTTTTAGGGATCTTCTTTATTCCAGTGTTCTACGTATGGATCCGAAGTATCTTTAAAACAAAACCAAAACAAAATAAACAGGAGCAAATTTCGTGATGCAAAACGTATGGTCTATCACAGGTCGTAGCATTGCGGTATCTGCAATTGCGCTTGCTTTGACAGCATGTCAAAGCATGCGTGGTCCAGAACCGGTCACTCAAGCCAATATTCCAGGAAGTTATCTTGGCAATGCTTCTGGTCCATCTATTGCGGAGCAAGGTTATAAGGATTTTTTTGTAGATCAACGCTTAATCCAAGTTTTGGATTTAGCCTTGGCAAATAACCGTGATCTTCGTAAAGCGACGCTAAATATCGAATTAGCACGTCAACAATTTCAAATCAGCCAAAACAATCAATTGCCTACGATTGGTGCAAGTGGTAGTGTTTTACGACAAGACACGGTCAATTCGCCAAGCCCAGTAACAACCTATAATGTAGGTTTAGGTTTAACGGCTTATGAAATTGATTTTTGGGGTCGTGTTAGAAGTTTGAAAGACAATGCCCTAGACACTTATCTTTCAACTGCAAGCGCACGTGATGCCACTCAAATTGCCTTGATTAGCCAAACAGCTCAAGCTTGGTTGGCTTACTCATATGCGCAAGCGAATCTTAAGCTCGCTGAACAGACGCTGAAAGCTCAACTTGAATCTTACAATCTCAACAAAAAACGTTTTGATGTGGGAATCGACAGTGAAGTTCCGCTTCGTCAGGCTCAAGTTTCTGTTGAGACGGCACGTGGCGATGTTGCTGAATACAAGACTCAAATTGCACAAGCGGTTAATGCGTTAAACCTCCTTGTAGGTCAACCACTACCTGACAATTTATTGCCTAAAGAGAGAATCACACGTGTGACATCAACCACTGCTTTTGCGGCTGGTTTGCCAAGTGATCTACTCAACAACCGTCCAGATGTTAAAGCGGCTGAATATCAGCTAAGTGCGGCTGGTGCGAATATCGGTGCTGCAAAAGCGCGTTTATTCCCAACCATTAGCCTCACAGGATCAGCAGGTTATGCATCAACAGACTTAAGTGATTTATTCAAGTCTGGTGCTTTTGTTTGGTCAGTTGGTCCTAGTCTAGATATTCCAATCTTTGACTGGGGAACACGTCGTGCCAATATTAAAGTCTCTGAAACACAGCAACAGATCGCATTGTCTGATTATGAAAAATCAATTCAATCTGCGTTCCGTGAAGTGAATGATGCTTTGGCAGTGCGTCAAAATATCGGTGAACGTTTAACTGCACAACGCCGTTTAGTTGATGCGACCAATACAACCTACAAACTCTCAAATGCCCGCTTCCGCGCTGGTATTGACAGTTTCTTAACTGTATTAGATGCGCAACGTACATCGTATAGTGCTGAGCAAGGTTTATTGCTGCTTGAACAAGCGAACCTTAACAACCAAATCGAGCTCTATAAATCACTCGGTGGTGGCTTAAAAACCAATACTACGGATCAAGTGATTTATCAGCCTTCAAGCTCAGATTTAAAATACGACAAGAAGTAATTTTTTGTTTAAACAAAGCTCACCTCGGTGGGCTTTTTTATTGTCCCAAATACTGATATTTTGTCATTAATTATCCTTTTTATAACGACTTCAATCACATGCTGTTAAGTAATTTAGAATCTGTACCTGGTCATCAAATTCAACAACAATTTGACGTGGTATATGGCAGTACCGTCAGAAGTAAACACGTCGGGCGTGATTTACTCGCAGGACTTAAGAATATCGTCGGTGGAGAACTCACCGCATACACGGAATTACTTGAAGAGTCTCGTCAAGAAGCAATGAACCGTATGATTGATAAAGCGCGTGCCTTAGGGGCGAATGCGATTGTCGGAATTCGTTTCTCGACTTCCAATATTACCCAAGGTGCTTCCGAATTATTTGTTTATGGCACAGCTGTGTATGTCACACCGAATGCACCTAAAATTCCTGATCCATTCACCTCTTAAGGATTCGTTATGGATGGTATCATTTTTCAGGTGGTCATCTTTCTCATCCTATTTTGTATTGGATTTGGATTTGGTCGCTATAATGAACAAAAGCATCTTAAGCAACTTGATGAACAAGAAGCGCGCTTAGCTTATATCAAGTTAGATAGTCAGCGTTTTAAAACTTCTGAAAACCATGGACAAATGATCAGCAGTAATGTGGTGATTTCGCATGATTATTTTAAGTTTGTACTTGCGCAAATCCAAAATTTCTTTGGTGGACGCTTACGCAGTTATGAAAGTATTGTTGAACGTGCAAGACGTGAAGCTATCGTTAGACTTA
Organism: Acinetobacter sp. YH16032; assembly: GCF_013417345.1. Lineage (NCBI taxonomy): Bacteria > Pseudomonadati > Pseudomonadota > Gammaproteobacteria > Moraxellales > Moraxellaceae > Acinetobacter > Acinetobacter sp. YH16032. The sequence goes on from NZ_VPEE01000003.1 coordinate 146,789, forward strand.
AACTTGAAGCAGAAAAAATGGGTGCAACTGAAATCTTAGGATTAAGACTCAGCACCACAGATTTAGGTCTTCAAGGTGGAATGGTTGAAGTATTCGCTTACGGAACGGCTATACAAAAGAGAGACTAAAAGTCTCTCTTTTTCTTTACAAGTATGTAGTAGTCAATCAAGCCGTACACTTTGCTTGAGGCGTCTTCAAACCCCTTATCGCTCGCATGATCATTGAGATAGAAAACCAAATGTAGTTGATTAAATTTTTCTCATCGATATGCCCATGATCATTAAAGTTTACTTCACTTTCATTTTTCGGATCATTCGATACAGTATTGCTGGTGATAACCGTGAAATAAAGACGCCTAATTTTTCTTTTGCCCCACCCACGACAATATACTCATCCCCTTTCAATAATGCCTGTACGGTTTGTTTAGCAAATTCCTCTGCTTCTAAACCATTTTCAATGGCTTCATCTTGATAACCTTGGGGCTTTCCCTCCCCGTTTAAAGCGTTAAAGGATACATTGGTTTTCACAAATCCTGGGAAAATTACCGAGACACCCACACCATCTTGCGCAACTTCAGCACGTAAGCTATTCGCCCACATATGAATCGCACCTTTGGCTGCCGAATAAGTCGCACGATATTGTGTGCCCAATAAACCAGCGACACTTGAGATAAAGGCAATTCGTCCTGACTTTTGTTGCTGAAAAGTCGGTAAAACCGTTTTGGTTAAAAAGACTTGAGAGAAATAGTCAACTTCCATGATCGCACGTTCAGTTTGCATGGTCGTGTCTTTAATTAATGCACGTTGTGATAGACCTGCATTATTGATTAACCAATCAATACGTCCTTTTTGTTGGAGAACTTGTTCATAAGCATGACGAACTTGTGATTCATCTGTGATATCCGCTTTAATGGAAATATGTCGTTCTGGGTGTGCCAAAGACTGCCTTACCGTTTCCAGCTCTTCAAAACGACGAGCCGTCAAAATAACCTGTGCCCCTAAACTGGCACATTCAGCAGCCAACGCTTTACCAAGACCCGATGATGCACCTGTAATCCACACCACTTTCAGATCAAGCTGTTCCAACTTTGCCATTCCCTTTATCCTTATGGTTTAAGCATTTAATTTTGCTTTTTGCTGTCCTTCATTATCAAGAAAAACCAGAAAATGGTCAAAGTACTTCACGATACTTTGTGCATCATGAATTTTGCTTAAATTTTCGAATCGCTTATAGCCCAATCCTGTGGTCAGACTGATCACACCATTCAAGGTTTTATCCACCACCATATTGAATTTCAGCATTTTTTTAGGTTCACGAATTAAGCTCGTAACGCCTTGATCAACCACTTTAGTGAAGGCTTTTAAGCCAGGAGAAACATATTGATTTTGACCTTCACGCATACGTTCTGCACAGCCCAGTAACTCATTCACAATAACTTTTTCTACTGGGTATGAAATATAGTATTTTCCATCTTGTTCATACATCAAACTTTGTACATGATTCACCATAGGCGTTAAGCGATCATTACCAAAAAATGATACCGACCAAGGCATGTATTTCAAGATTGCATCTTGCACTTGTTTCAATACTTTTGCTGAGTCTTGATCCTTCGCATTAGAATCTTTGACCAGTGTGCCAAAGGCTTGATCAATAATCTCACAAGCAATTTTGGACAGATTATCTCCAAGAATTTTAGCTTGCGCTTCACGATCTCCTGCATTGAGTTTTTGGTGAATGGTTTGATATTGCTGATAAGTTTCAGGTTGTAAGCGCAAAGAAATAGTATAGGTCATGCTATTGTTATCCTTTATTGTCAGGCCGATTCCGCGAGTTGACGCTGGCTTTAGTGTTATTCAAAATCAATTACTGTTCGATTGTGTGGGATTTGAAACGAGAATGCATTTGCTTAACGTGCCTCTCCATGCATTTTTTTGCTACAATAGATGCAATTTTTTATCTACTTTTGATCTGTTCGAACTATGACTGATTCAGCGCAAAATATTGCTACAACCTACGATCCGACCGAGATCGAGAAAAAATGGTACCAAACTTGGGAAGAACGCGGTTACTTTAAGCCGTCTGAAAAAGGCGAGTCTTTCTGTATCATGATTCCGCCACCAAACGTCACTGGTAGCTTGCACATGGGTCATGGTTTTAACAATGCCATCATGGATGCTTTGACACGTCATAAGCGTATGTCTGGCTTTAACACGCTTTGGCAACCAGGTACTGACCACGCAGGTATTGCAACGCAAATGGTTGTAGAGCGTCAGTTGGGCGCGCAAGGCGTGAGCCGTCATGATTTAGGTCGTGATAAGTTCATCGAAAAAGTATGGGAATGGAAAGAACAATCTGGCGGTAATATTACCCGTCAAATTCGTCGTTTAGGTTCGTCTGTTGATTGGTCACGTGAACGCTTTACCATGGATGAAGGTTTATCAAATGCTGTGAAAGAAGTGTTTGTAAAACTACACGAAGATGGTTTGATCTACCGTGGTAAACGTCTTGTAAACTGGGATCCAAAACTCCAAACTGCCCTTTCTGATTTAGAAGTTGAGTCTGATAAAGAAGAAGCAGGTTCACTTTGGCACTTCAAATACTTCTTTGAAGACAAATCACTTCGTACCCACGATGGTAAAGATCACATCGTCGTGGCAACGACTCGTCCTGAAACATTATTAGGTGATACAGCGGTTGCGGTTGCGCTTGATGATGAGCGCTATGCACACTTGGTAGGTCAAAACATTATCCTACCAATCACAGGTCGTGCGATTCCAATCGTTAAAGACGAATATGTAGACAAAGAATTCGGTACAGGCTGTGTAAAAATCACCCCTGCACATGACTTCAATGACTACGAAGTAGGTAAACGTTGCGAATTGCCTATCATCAATATCTTCAACAAAAATGCTGAAGTGTTGGCTGAGTTTGAATATATCGCTAAAGCGGGCGAGCAAATTTCGAAAACCATTCCTGCTCCAGCAGACTACATTGGTTTAGAGCGTTTTGAAGCACGTAAAAAGTTAGTAGAACAAGCGGAAAGCGAAGGCTGGTTAGACCAAATTCAACCATACACATTGAAACCACCTCGTGGTGACCGTTCAGGTGTGATCGTTGAGCCGTTATTAACAGACCAATGGTACGTGAAGATTGCACCACTTGCGAAACCTGCAATTGAAGCGGTTCAAGATGGTCGTATTAAGTTCGTGCCTGAGCAATACAGCAACATGTACATGGCGTGGATGAACAACATTCAAGACTGGTGTATCTCTCGTCAATTGTGGTGGGGTCACCGTATCCCTGCTTGGTACGATGCAGAAGGCAATGTATATGTAGGTCGTAACGAAGATGAAGTTCGTGCGAAAAACAACATCCCTGCAGATGTTCAACTAGATCAAGACGAAGACGTATTGGATACATGGTTCTCATCTGGGCTTTGGACATTCTCAACTTTAGGTTGGACGGGTGACGAAGCGAAAGATAAAGAAAACTACTTCTTAAATACCTTCCACCCGACTGATGTGTTGGTCACAGGTTTTGACATCATCTTCTTCTGGGTTGCCCGCATGATCATGATGACCATGCACTTCATGAAAAATGAAGATGGTACGCCTCAAGTGCCGTTTAAAACCGTATATGTACATGGTTTGGTACGTGATGGCGAAGGTCAAAAGATGTCTAAATCTAAGGGTAACGTGCTTGACCCACTCGATTTGATTGACGGTGTTGATCTTGAAACTTTAGTACAAAAACGTACCACAGGTTTGATGAACCCGAAACAAGCAGCGAAGATTGAAAAATCAACACGTAAAGAATTCCCTGAAGGTATTCAATCTTACGGTACTGACGCAGTTCGTTTCACATTCTGTGCGCTTGCAAACACGGGTCGTGACATTAAGTTCGACATGAAACGTGTTGAAGGTTACCGTAACTTTGCCAACAAAATCTGGAACGCAACTCGTTTCGTAATGATGAACTGCGAAGAGCAAGTGATTGGTCAAGAGGTGCGTCAAGACCTTTGGGAATTGCCTGAACAATGGATCGTCAGCCGTCTACAAAAAGCGGAACAAGCGGTGCAAACAGCATTTGCAACGTATCGTTTGGACTTGGCTGCACAAGCGATTTACGAGTTCATTTGGAATGAATACTGTGACTGGTATGTAGAGCTGACTAAGCCTGTTCTGAATGATGAAAACGTATCGGTTGAGCGTAAAGCTGAAGTACGTCGTGTGCTTCTTTCTGTGATGGAAGCGTCTTTACGTTTAGCGCATCCGTTAATGCCGTACTTAACAGAAGAAATCTGGCAAACACTTGCGCCGAAGTTAAACATTTCTGGCGAAACCATTATGCTTGCACAGTACCCTGTTGCTGACCAAGCATTAGTGAATGAACAAGCTGAAGCAGATATGCAATGGCTGCAAGGTTTAATTGGTGCGGTACGTAACATCCGTGGTGAGATGGGTCTAGGTAATGCGCGTTTGTTGCCTGTTCTGCTTCAAAACACCACTGAAGCTGAAAAAGCACAAATCGCTCGTATTGAACCGTTGTTTAAAGCATTGGCTAAAGTTGAAAGCATTACCTTCCTTGCCGATGCTGAACAACCGCCATTGTCATCATCAAGTGTTGTGGGTCATGTATCTGTATTCGTTCCAATGAAGGGCTTAATTGATCCTAAAGCGGAATTGGGTCGTCTACAAAAAGACTTAGACAAGGTTCAAAAACAGCATGACCAAATTGCAACTAAACTTGCAAATGAAGGTTTTGTGGCAAAAGCGCCTGCGGCTGTGGTTGAAGGTGAGAAAGTAAAACTTGCTGAGTTTGCTGACCAATTAGCGAAAATTAAAGCAAATATGGAGCAAATTGCGGCGCTTTAACGTGTTGTTAATTTAATCATTTTTATAGTATAAAGGGCTGATTATTCAGCCCTTTGTCTTTTTTTAAACATGAAATATTTAATTAACATTAGTGGTGATATTCCACATGCAGGCATTACAAATATTAATATTCCTTTAAATGGACGTAATTTAATTATTACTGGAAAAAATGGCAGTGGTAAAACTAGTTTTCTTAAAAAATTAAATGAGAAACTTTCATTACATTTCTCAAAACAAATTCAAAAACAGCAAACTCATGAACAAGAAGTAAATTATTATCAGAATCAACTTAAAATTCATCCTCAAGGAAGTTATAAGCATAGCCAAGCGAAACAACAGTTAAATTATTTTCAAAATGAAATAAATAAGATTAAGGATGCTCTCAATTTAGAAATTATAAATGAGTTAGACCTATTAAATCTATATGACAATTACAAAGCAATTTATCAATCTTTTGAGGCTATGAGAAAATCAAATATTCAGCCTGTAACAAGTTCTACCTCAATTGAACAAGAAAAAGAAAATGCCAAAAATAATAAACTCAGTAATTTAGGTAATAAATTAGAACAACATCTTGTCAACATCCGAGTCAATAAAGCTTTTGCATTTGAAAAAAAAGATGAACATCGATTTAATATTCTTAATAATTGGTTCGATCAGTTTGATGTTCAGTTAAAGTTTTTATTTGAAAATAATACTGCCAAACTTGTTTTTAATGATCAAAATTTTAAATTTAAAATTCAACTAAATGAAAGAGAGGTTGAATTTCAAAATTTATCCTCAGGTTATCAGGCAATATTTGATATTTTTGCTGACCTCCTAGTACGTTCTGAATTTTTTGAAATATCTCCATTAGAGCTTCGTGGAATAGTACTCATAGATGAGATAGATGCGCATTTGCATATTTCTTTACAAAAGAAAATTCTGCCCTTTTTTACAAATTTATTTCCGCAAGTTCAATTTATTGTCAGCACACATTCGCCTTTTGTTATTACCTCAACAGATAATGATACGGTAGTTTATGATATCTCTAGTGGCGAATTCTTTGAAGAGGATTTAAGTCGTTATTCGTATGAATCTGTTATTAAAGGTTTATTCCATGTCAATCCTATTAGCTCTGACACGAAGAATTCAATCGAAATACTAAAAAACCTATTAACTGACAACCCACGAAATTATGTAGAGATAAGGTCAGTCGTCAAAAACTTAGTCGAATTAGAAAAAAATGATCTATTAGATAAAAGTTTAAAAAATATATATTTACAAGCCATCAACCTTCTAGCAGATAACAATCAACTGGAGGATTTAGATGTTTAAAGTATCCAAATCTGCTAGACCAACGGATTGGACTACTAAGGACTATAAAGATTCCGTGGTTGTTAAGCAATTAAAGAAAGATTTCCACGGTAAATGTTATATCTGTGAACAGAAGCATTTCCCAAACCTAAATGTTGAACATTTCATTCCACATTTGGATGATGAAAAACTAAAGCTTGATTGGAACAATCTCTATTACGCATGTTCAAGATGTAATTCAATCAAAAATAAATACTACGATGATATGCTAGATTGTTGTAAAGAAGATCATTTAGTTGAAGAATGGATTAAGGTTTATTACAGAATGCCTGATGAAGACATTGAAGTAATCAATACTTGTCCTAATGGTCACTCATATCACCATAAAGCTGAAACTTCTAAAGAGCTAATAACTAGATGTTTTAATAATGCAAATAGCGGCATCCAAGAAGTCAGTAAAGAAGATTTAAGAGATAAAATCATTGACGTTCACAGTGAATTTCTAGATTTAAGACGCGAATTCTTCAAGAATCTAGATAATTGGCTTGATGAAGAAAAAATCGTTGAAGCTAGAAAAATTCGACACCGTTTAAAATCACATTACCCATTTTCTGCAATTCTGCGTGGGCATATGGAAAAGGACACTAAATGGCGTAATGCCCTCGAAGAAATTGAAAAAATTGAAATGCAACAATCTGCATAACCCTCACCTCAGCCCTCTCCCTTGGGGAGAGGGAGCATCATTTGATCTAGTATCTACATGAGTTTCACAATGGAGTTCCCTCTCCTTTTAGGAGATGAGCAGCACTGCTGCGCAAGGGTGAGGTGCTTTTCAGTTCAAAACACACTCGCCACAAATCCTCCAACACCACATCCGTTCGCCCCAACACATCATGATTCCAATACCGCACAACGGTTAAACCTAAAGCCTCTAAAAATTTGGTGCGTTCAGTATCATATTCCACAGCATCATCCGTTCCATGCTGACTACCATCCAACTCAATCACCAAACCAATTTCATGACAGTAAAAATCCACGATATAAGGTTTGATCACATGCTGACGACGAAATTTAAGATCCATAAAACGCTTGGCGCGTAGAATTTGCCACATCACATGTTCAGCATCGGTGGCAGTGTGGCGCATGGATTTGGCAAATTCTAATAGTTGAGGATCTATTTTCATTTTTATTTTCCCTCTCCCTAGCCCTCTCCCATAGGGAGAGGGAACGTTCATTGCGAATCTAAGTCTTATTATTAAATTTTATACCAATTACCATAACCAAATTTACAGTTTAAATCTGCTAAGTAATGGATTTCCCCTCTCCTTTCAGGAGAGGGTCAGGGAGAGGTGCTTTTGAAAGAGAAAAGCCTAAAGCACCCCCTGCTCCAACAACATCTCAAGCCCACTCTCTTTCCCCATAAAATTAAGTCTTTGTTTTTCAGCTTTAAGCTGTTGCTTCACCGCAGACACATCCGCATCAATCTGCTTATATAAGTCCGTAATATTCAATTGCCCTTTCGACTTCCTCACCGCAATTTTGGCTTTATTTGACCACACAAGCGAGTCAATCAATTCCTGAATTTGCTTTTTTAATGCTTGGCTTTGTGCTTCTAAAGCCTGCTGATAAAACTTAACTTGCTCCGCTGTTAAACCTTTATTTGAACCATTTTTACTTTGCTCAACTTCAAGCTGAAGTTTCAATAAATAGAACAAATCTTCCTGTTCATTGGCTTCATTAGCACGCTGTAACAGCTCGGTCTTTTCCGCTTTTTTCGACTCATCAGGCTCACGGTCAGGGTGAATAATCGAGGCAATCTTTAAATATACGGTTTTTAGCGATTGATTCACTAACTTTTCTGCTTCGGCTTGTTTATCTTGCTGCCGTTTAAGTTTGGCTTGCTGCCTTGCTTGTTGATACTGCGCTTTGTCCCATAACGAATCGTCATCAATCGTTGAATCATTTTGTTCAACATGAGCATCTGGTGCTTGACTAGATTCGAAGTTGTTCTTTTTATCTTGCTTATTTCGTGGTTGAGCAAACACCTGTTCGAAATAAATATGTAATTTTTCAACTGTCTCAAGTTGAGTTTCATTGAGCATATTTGATTTGCTCAACATTTGGGTCAAACTAAAACACTTCTCTTCTACAACCTTTTGAGACGACTTATTTAAATCAATTTGACTTAGGCTATTCCATAGACTTTGTAATTGCTGAAACAGCACTTGATAAACATCACGATAGACAAGAATAAGTTTCTTCTGCGTGTAGGTACGAATTTCTTCTTGGGCGTGTTGCCATGCAGATAATTGTAATTTTTGCTGCTCAATCTGATTAATCAAAACCCGTAGCTTATGATCTTGAACAAGTTGTGCAGAAGAACTGGATTGAATTTCGAATGAAGTCACGTCAGGTGTTTAGTCCAATGAGAGAATACTGAGTTTAACTAACTGTGGATGCTTTATTTTAAGCATCGATCACAGTTTGATTTCGACCATTCGCTTTTGCTTGATAAAGATGTCGATCTGCTCGTTTAAGAATGGCATAAGCATCAGCATCGTTGAGATCAGTCACACTGACACCAATACTGACGGTCAAAGTTTTCTCTGCCAAAATAACAGCTTGTTCCACCAATGTACGAATTTTCTCTGCCAAAACTTGCGCACCCATCAGATGTGTTGCAGGCAATAAAATTACAAATTCTTCACCACCATAACGTGCCACAAAATCGGTCTCACGTGTTGCTTGATCAAGGATTTTTGCCACTTGTTGTAACACTTGATCCCCTTGATCATGACCATATCGATCGTTGACTTGCTTAAAATAATCGACATCCAATATAAGTGCTGCATAGCCAATTTGATTTCTTTTATGTTGAGCAAACAGGTCTTCAAGTTGTTCGTTTAAAGCACGGCGATTGTGTAAACCTGTTAATGCGTCATGTCGTGACAATCGAATCAACTCAAGATTAGCCAATTCAAGTGCTCGAGTGCGCTCTTGAACCTTACGCTCTAGAGATTGGTTTGCCTCAAGCAATTGTTGTTTCTGTTCCAATAAGGTTTGCGTCATGCTTTGTAGAGAATGTGATAATCCTTGGATTTCACGGATGCTGCTTTGACTATGAAATGCCGTATGCACGTCTCCCTGTTCGACCGCATAAGCCGATTTAGCTAAAGCCTCAATGGGTCTGCTCAATTTATTGGCAAGTTGATAAATCACATAAAAGATAAACAGCGAGACGAATAAACCAATCAGGAAGATTTTGAACTGCAAATCACGCATATCTGCCAAAGCAATCGCCAAAGGTTGACGAATTACCACATGCCAACCAATATCACTTTTAGTCTCGGACTCCACCGCAATATTTGCGGTTAAGAAATCCTGCCCTTCATTCCAATCATCAATATAATAAAGTGCATCGTTGACTTGAAATTGAGGTGGCTGGACTCGTCCAATACTTTTAAATGGATACAGCAGTTCACCCTGTTTGTTTAAGATAAAGACTTCTATGCCACGCTGAGATGCTGTTTGAGATAATGCTTTATTGAGAATATGACGTGCCCACTCCCAATCTGCATGTGCAGCTAACACTCCTTTTAATTTTTGAGTATTTGGATCATAGATTGGTGTTGCGAAATCAATAAAACGCATCGGCTCATGAGGATTTAAAGCTTGAATTTTTTTTGCCAATAACACAGCTTCATGCACATCACCTAAGTATGTACCCTGTAAACCTGCCTTAAACCATGGCCGTGAAGAAACGTTTTCACCTTCAAGAATACCATCCGCAGCAATTTGAACATCACCGTTTAAATCTGTTACCCCCATCCAAGCATAATAGACATACGCATTTTTGACTTGTTCCAAGCGTGTACGAACACGTGGATCATCTAGATTGGCTTCTGAAAAGAATGGAGATTGGCTGAGCAGCACCATTTCGCGCTCGCGTTCGGCAAGAGAAGCTGCCAAGGCATTACTGATATTTTTTGCTGCGACATGTAGGGTCTGTCCACTGGCTTTAGCCAAGTGCTGAGATGCGATATTTCCAATATACAGCGATACGCATATCCCAAGGATGATGGTTAACCCAGCAAATATGAACAGAACGCGATTACGGAATGAATCCAAAATACACCTTAACTCTTGGTTAAACACCGAAACATGCAACCATAAGAATATAACAGAATATTACAAATACATAACAAACATTTCGGATCATTGTAATGAATAAAAAATGCCAACCTTATCTCATATATTCAAAATCCTGATTAACATTAACAACTGTAATTCCACTCCCTATCTTTTAAACAACATGATTTAATATTCAAGTCACGCACCACATCTACATAAAGTCATAATAATTCGACAATAATTCTGTATTTCTTTTTTTTGGCGCTTGATAGCTTAAGTAGAATCACCTAGAAAATTGAGGAACAAATGGATTTTGCTTCTATCTTTTTTTACGACACCACATGGGTATTTGTTTTCGAAATTTTAATCCGATGTGTGGTGATGTATTTACTCATCATTCTTTTTCTTCGTTTGACTGGCAAGCGAGGGGTTAGACAACTCTCCATCTTTGAAGTTGCCATTATTCTTTGTCTTGGATCAATTGCTGGAGATCCAATGTTTACGGAGGATTTACCCTTAATTCAAGCCGTAGTCGTCATGAGTGTGATCATCTTGCTTTACCGCACCACAACGTGGTTAATGATGAAATATCAGCCTTTCGAAGACTTAGTCGAAGGTAAATCCTGTTACATCGTAAAAGATGGCATGCTCGTCCTTGAAGCATTCAAGCGAGGTAATATGTCGCATGATGAGTTCTTTTCGGAAATGCGTCGTCAATCCGTTGAGCATTTAGGTCAAATTCGAGTCGGTCTATTAGAGTCCGATGGGAATTTCAGTATTTTGTTTTATCCCGATGAGCAAGTTAAATATGGCTTACCAATTTTTCCAGATCAAGCTCAATCAATATACAAGGTAAAACCTAGCGTAATATATGCGTGTACACATTGTGGATTCTGTACTGAACTTCAACAACCACTTCAAGATTGTCCGCGCTGTTCTTGCCAAGATTGGACGCAAGCAATGAACAGTCTAAGAATTGGTTAGCTGATGAATAATCTAAAGTCTGTTGGGACGAAGCAGATTATTCATCCTCAGCGCTGACTCAATCGAACATAGGTGGTTGAGATTAATCCAAGACTTTCACCACAATTTTACCAATGTGATCACCTGCATCCATTGCCAAATGAGCCGCTTGAATCTCATCAAAATTAAAAGTTTTATAAATCATCGGTAAACATTCACCTTTTGCCCATAACGGCGCAACATGTGTCTTTAAATCTTGAGCGATTTTGGCTTTTTCTGCTGTGGTACGTGCACGCATGGTTGAGCCAGTAATGGTTAAACGCTTCATCATGATTTGACCTAATTTTACGCCGTCAGCTTTAGCTCCTCCAAGAAATGCGATATAAACCAAACGCCCATCACGACGTAATACATTCAAGTTTTGGGCTAAATAAGGCGCTCCAACCATATCTAAGACAATATCTACGCCATTTTCTTCCGTCGCTTGCTGAATGACCTGTTCAAAGTCTTCCGTTTTATAATTAATTGCATGCGTCAAATCTTGAATTGCTTTTACTTTCTCAACTGAGCCAACAGTCGCAAAAGTTTTTAAGCCAAATGCGTTACACAACATTAATGCTGTTGTTCCAATCCCACTGGTTCCGCCATGGATTAAAGCCGTTTCCCCCGCTTTAGCTTTGCCCATTTGAAAAATATTCGCCCAAACGGTAAAAAATGTTTCTGGAATTGCAGCAGCTTGAATATGACTCACCCCTGCAGGAATATTAATCAGCTGAGATTCAGGCACCACACAGTATTCCGCATAACCACCACCATTGGTAAGTCCACACACTTGATCCCCCACCTGATAGGCGTTTACCTCAGCCCCTACTGCAACGACTTCCCCTGATACCTCTAACCCAGGTACAGGTGTGACCCCTTTAGGCATTGGATATAAACCTTGGCGCTGTAAAATATCAGGACGGTTAATGCCGAAAGCATGTACTTTCACCAAGACTTCATTGTCTTTAGGTTGCGGAATATCAACCGTTTCATAAGCCAACTTCTCAACGCCGCCTGGTTCAGTAATGATCACATGTTGCATGCTTTGTGCCATAATCAAATCCTTTATTTACAATACTTTTCATTCATTTCAATCAATTTCATCATAGTTGATCGCATTGATAAAGTCCTGTATTACTTATGTATAAGGATGAAAACGAATCATTATTTTTTGGGGAAAATAATATGCGTTACTTGCTGCAATTTATTTTGCCATGCAGTTTTGCTGCCTTGGTCATCATCTGTTGGACTTTTTTGTTAAGTTTTCCATGGGATTCAGCAGTAATTGCGATGATCTACTTCCAAATTGGGCTGGTGTTGTTATTGCTATACATTGAATACGATGCGAGCAAAGTGGATGGTGCAGCAGGTTGGACTTTTTTAGTTTTCTGTTTTTTTGAAATGATATTGTTCGTCGCTTTGGGGATCATTCGTGTCATTATTGGTGGATGGCAAGTTTTAAATCTTTTATTTTGAACCTTGCCTCAGACACGAATATTAAAATAACTCAATAATACAAACAAAGCTTCGTATTTTTCTGATTTACAAAGGAATTGTAACCTTAATTTCATAGATTTTAAGGTCGTCATGGATCGTACACTCGAGAATTTTAAAATGAAAAAGCAGACTCTAGTTGTCACACTATCGCTCATGCTCGGTTTAGCAGGATGCTCTGGGGAAGATCAAGCTAAATCAACCTTACCAAATACTCCTGAGCCAACCATACCAATTCAGCCTGAAGATCCAGAACCATCTCTACCACCGGATCTCGAACCTGAAACACCGATCAATGTTCCACAACCAAAAACGTATTTAAATCTGGATTTTACTGAAATTTATTCAATACCTTCTGATTGGAATATCCTGCCTTCAAATCCAGGTAGCATTCAATTTAAAGAAGGTGCCTTACTGATTGATGGTCGCAAAGATTTAACCAAACCCACCACCATCATGTTAAGTTCGGATTTTCAAGAGCTTCGCAACTATAAAATTGAGTTAGAATTTGAATACCTTGAGCGTAATAACGGTACTCGTTGGGGAAGTATTATTTATAGAGCTTCAGATGTGTTTGCTCAACCTGAATATACACCATACTACCAATTTGCTATTCGTGCAGATGCATCTGCTTATAATGGTCTAGAACTCGCACTTAGACGCTCAAATAACACATGGAATGTCATCAATACATCCAAATTCGAATCAAACATTGCTTTAAATACACCTTATAAGGCTACAGTTGTTGTTCATGATCAACGTGTTCGTCATTACTTGAATGATCAATTGGTTTTTGATGGTGAATTACCCACCAACCTAAACCAAGGTGCCATTGGACTTTCAGCAGCAGGATTGCTGATGAAGGTCAACACAATACAGGTGATTGAACAACTTGATGCCCTTCCTACTCAAGATCGGATCACAGATGTCATTGATCACAAATATCCAGTTGCAATGGCGCCTGCTTTAGCGCAACCAGCCGACTCATTAACAAATGATAACGCTCATACCGCCACTTATATTGCTTACCAACTTGATGAACAATTATTTTTAAAAGATTTCGACAATAAGACCTCGATGCACCTCAGAAGTCTTCTTTCTGATCAAACCAAAAGAACACTTCCTCTTCTGCATATCGACTCTGAAAACACACTGGCTGAATTAAGATCTTTGTCTTCAGATTATGATTTTAGTGATGTCACGCTAGTCTCTGATGATCCATATCTATTAAGAAAAGCGCGTGTGGAGATTCCAGAAATCCGTACAGTATTGGATTGGTCTGAAAAGGACAATTTAATTTCAGATCAAAATAGTGTTGTGAAAATTGCACAGGCAACCAATACATCACTTTCTAAAATTGTGATTTTACCAGCCCATTTGGTTCAGTCTCATCTGGTTGCACACTTACAACGTTTATTGATCACACCTTGGGCAGGTTTTACCCACAATACTTCTGGACAGACCAGTCCTAAGCTTGATGCCTATCAAGCTGCTGAGATATTAACAACAGGAGTAAATGGCATTTATACACATCAGCCTGAATTATTTCATTCCATCATGCGCTCAATGGCGCCCAACACCCTACTTCGTAAACCACTTATTACAGGTCATCGAGGAGTCCCGTCTCAAGTTGATGAAAATACGCTTGAAGGTATTCTTAAGGCGATAGAAGTTGGTGCTGATGCCGTGGAATATGATGTCTATCTGACGAAAGATGACCATGTCGTTTTAATGCATGATAAATCGGTTTTGCGCACAACGGGTATCGCAAAAAATATTGAGAACATGACGCTCGAAGAGGTTCGTAAACTAAAAACGACCGGGCAGCGACTTGCCGTACCGACGATGGATGAAGTATTGGCTGCAGTAGTTAAAAAGTACCCACATGTCACCAATTTTATCGAGATTAAGAGTGCAAAACCCGAAATAATTTCAAAAATTAAAGATTTACTTGATAAATATGATGCATATGGTCAAGCCATTGTCATAAGTTTTGATGGGCAACAAATTCTTGAAATGAAGAACACTCTAAAAGGTGTATCAACGGGTTTATTGGTATATCCACCAAAGGAACAAACTACTTTTCTAAACATTCGAAGAATTTTGGAAACAACACGACAATTTTCTTCAACATTCAATCCAAATTATAGTGGTTTGAATCAGGATGTCATGTATCTGGCAAGTTTACGTGGGGTGACCTTCTGGCCTTGGACGTTCCGTTTAATTAAAAATGATTTCTATCGTATGTACATTCAAGGTACACATGGATTGACCACAGATTATGCACAAGATGCATCGAATTTTGTGGTCAAAATTGAAACTCCACGACAAATATCAGCAACTATTGGTCAACCTTTACAAATCACTGGGCAAAAATTAACGCAACTGGGTCAATCTAGTTACCAAAGCTTCAATACGATGCTCGTACTATCAGGCTCTGCAAAATATAGTCTAAATGGTCAATCTGTGAGTTTCAGTGAACGTGGTACAGCCTATGTCATGCCAAGCTACCAATACACCATAGCACCCAATTTCACCTATACCATCTATGCAAAACCCGTGACTGTGACCATTCAATAAGCACATCACATTGATATTTGGAGACCAATTCAGTTCGCTGAGTTGGTTTTTTTCGAAAATCGCATTTTCCCTTATTTTTTCATAAGATTTCAACTGGACTTTTAATGATGTTCACCGCTTAAACACGACAGTATTTAAAACTGATGAATTTCATAAATATTTAATATGTAATATTTTTTTTACTTTATGACAAATCCATAGAATTGTCATTTTACGTACTTAGATTGTGTCTCGCTTAGGGACATACTTTTCGAGTACTTTTTAATGATGAAATTTACAACACTGACGTCAGCAATATTATTAACATTAAGCTTAACAGCTTGCTCCGATGATGATCAAAAAAATGCTGTATCAAATCCAGATCAAACGGAAAATCCTAATCCATCTCCAGAACCTGAAACACCAGAAATTGAAGTTCCTGTACCCAAAATACTTTTTGAAGAAAATTTCAATGCTTTAACTGCTATTCCAAACAATTGGACTCAACTTCGTAGCAATCCTGGGAATATTGAGGTTAAAGATGGAGCACTAATCATCAATGGTACGGCGCACAATACACAAATGACGACCATTATGTTGCCAAATGAACTACAACAACATCGTAATTATCGTATTGATATGGATTTTGCGTTCTTAGAAAAAAACAATGGTGGTCGTTGGGGTAGCGTGATTTATCGTGCCGCTGATCAATATGCTGATCCAGCTTTTACGCCGTATTACCAATTTGCATTTCGTGCTGATGCATCAGGTGAAAGTGGTCTTGAACTGTCTATGCGTCAACCTAGCAACACATGGAATGTTTTACAGAAATCTGCACATAAAGAGAATTTTGAGTTAAATAAAACCTACAAAGCAACAGTCATCGTACATGGCCAACGCGTACGCCATTATATTAATGATGAACTCGTACTCGATAGCACGCTACCTTACAATTTAAATCAGGGTGGCATCGGCATTTCTACAGCTGGCGCTTTGATGCGTGTAGATTCAATTAAAGTGACTGAGCAACTTGAAGCCCTACCAGAGTCTAATCGAGTTACAGATCTAATCGATCAGCAATTGCCAGTCTCTATGGCACCAGCACTCGCTCAGCCTGCTGGCGCAACTACACTGAACTCAGCTCCATTAGCAACTCATGTTGCCTATCAACTGGATGAGCAACTCAATCTTCTTAACCAAGATCAAAAGAAAATTACTCATTTAAAAGATTATTTAAATGATTCAACACGACGTCATATTCCGCTATTAACGATCAATTCAGAAAAAACAATTCGTAATCTGAAAACGTTGACAGAAAACTATGATCTCGCTGATATCACCTTGGTGTCGGATCAGCCTGAACTCTTACGTAAAGCTCGTGTTGAAATCCCTGTATTGCGTACAGCACTCGACTATTCAAAACAATCTGGTTTAACCAATAGTAAATCAGATATTGTGAAAATTGCGCATAATACCAACTCTTCTTTATCAAAAATTGTCATTTTACCGCCGCACTTAGTGCAATCAGAAGTCGTATCTCATCTACAACGCTTATTAATAACACCTTGGGCAAGCACACTTCATCCAGATCAAAAAGATGGCATTGATGCATTCAAAGCAGCTGATATTTTAAGCACTGGGATTAATGGGATCTATACTCAACAGCCAGATGTTTTCCAAAACATTATGAAGCAGATGGCACCGAATACCTTGTTAAGAAAACCCCTCATCACAGGCCATCGTGGTATTCCAGCTTTAGAGGATGAAAATACTTTAGAAGGAACAATTAAAGCTATTGAGGTAGGTGCTGACGCAGTTGAATATGATGTTTATCTATCGAAAGATGGTCATGTTTTCCTGATGCATGATGGAACATTAACTCGTACCACAGGTGATAATAGAAATACTGAAGATCTTACCTTAGCTGAAATTCGTCAGTTACGTACGATTCCCAATGGTCGCCCAGTTCCAACCATGGATGAGGTTTTGGCTGCAGTCAAAAAATACCCCCATGTGACCAATTTCATCGAAATTAAAAGTGCTAAGCCTGAAATTGTAGCGAAGATTAAAGAGCTTTTAGATAAGCATAATGCCTATGATCAATCGATTGTTATTAGTTTTAATGGTGATCAAATCTTACAGATGAAAAATACCTTACCGGGTGTTTCTACAGGCTTCTTAACGAGTACGCCGAACGCACAAAGCAATATTGTAAACACACGTCGAATATTAGACGCGACTCAAAAATATTCTTCTACATTTAACCCGTCTTTTGCAGGATTAAGCAAAGAGTTAATGTCAATGGCGAGCTTACGTGGCGTAACTTTCTGGCCTTGGACATTCCGTACCAATAAAGATGATTTTAATCGTATGTATGTACAAGGAACACATGGCTTAACCACCGATTATGCTCATGAATCTTCTGATTTAGTCGTCAAGATCAATACTCCAGGTCAAATTAATGCGAAAGTGGGACAGCCTGTTGTTTTTAGTGGAGAAAAAGTTACTCAAATAGGTAAGGCTTCAGCACAAAACTTTAATTCAATGATTGTTCTGCCTGGTTCTGCCAAATATAGTAAAAATGGTCAGTTGATTACGTTTAGTGAAAAAGGCAAAGCCTATGTCATGCCGAGCTATCAATACACGATTGCGCCGAATTATAGCTACACCCTGTACGGTAAACCCGTCACAGTCACGATTCAGTAAGAAACTTTAAATTTACATGCCCAATTGTTAAGTTTAAAGCTTCAATTGGGCATTTCTTATTTTTTTAAATTTTGAATCACTTCGGGTAAAAAAGAACGGTGAAATCCATCATAGGCTTGATTATTCTCAGCCGGACTTAATGGAAATATACGTGTGCCTTGAGAAGCTGCGCCATCAATCCGTATCGTGACACCCGATATAAATTTAGACGCTTCAGACAATAAATAGACGATCGCTGATGACACCTCAGCTTCTGTTCCCATGCGTTGCAAAGGAACTTTCTCCGCCATACTTGGAATCACTTTTTCAGCCATTTCACCAGTATATGTATCCATACCTGATGACAAAATCCATCCAGGTGCTACGGCATTCACACGAACTCCAGATTTGCCCCATTCGACAGCAGCTGTCTTGGTCAGATTATCAACCCCTGCACGGGCTGCCCCTGAATGTCCCATATTCGGCATACCTCCCCACATATCAGCAGTCATGTTGACAATACTTCCACCATGCTTATTCATCCACTGATTGTAAGCTTCGCGCATAAGATAGAATGTAGCGTGTAGATTGTTTCGAATGACAGCATCAAATCCATTTGCTGAGATTTTTTCTAAATGCGCTGGAAATTGTCCGCCTGCATTATTCACCAAGCCATCAATTCGTCCGAATTTTTTAGTTACTTCGCTAATCATGGCTTTCACTTGTGCTTCATCACGATTATCACAAGCGATGCCATAGGCTCTGCCACCATCTTCCATGATTTCAGCAACAACTTTATCGAGTTTTTCTTGGGTACGCCCTGTAATAATCACTTGTGCATCCAATGATGCAAGCTCATGAGCTGTACAACGTCCAATACCAGAACCACCTCCTGTCACAATGATGACCTGATTCTGAAATAAGTTTTCCTTGAATACTGAGTTATATGTCATGCCAATCCTTAGGTTGTAATTTTTATCGACTTGCAAAATTATCCCGATTTTTTAACAGTTGCAAGATCATAGAATTTTATAATTGTTGTTTTAAATGCTAATCAAACCTTTCATTCAAGGGCTATGGTATCGTTTTTACAAAACGCATTAAGATTTTTCTTACCACAGGTAAAAATATTAAGATCAATGGAAATGCGATTAACCAAGACATTGCCCACGTCTTTATCCAGACCGCCCAGATCCCATCAAAAAATCCACGATTCATTACAATATTAATTAAAGAAATTGAACCACTCATCAAACATGACAAAATTAACGGCATCAGCCAATTGAGATGTTTGGGGTGAAATTTTGGGAGTGCTTTATTCATTGTAGCGCCTAATCATTTCATCTCATTTAATTTAGCACCATTGCAATCACTATTCCTATATTTTTCAAGTTTCAAGCACACAAAACTAATCCAATATCGTTAAAATTTTGAACCTTGAGGCATGATTTAATAATTTTTCTTAGTAAATGTATATTAAATAGAATGGATTAGTTTCCATCTTAATCAAGACTCATGAGCAATAAAAAAATATTTAACTTTAAACGATGATTTTATTTTTTAGCTTTTCTACTCTACGAAAATGTTTTAAGTTTTTAGTCCAATTTTACCGTTAATCTCTATTCTTTAGATTCGAAGCATTTTTTTTGCAGTTTTTGCATAGCTTCTCTAGGCATAGGCGCTGTCATCATTTGTTGGTATTCTAAACAAGCTTTACTAGGGTGTTTTTGTTGTATCGGAGCATTAACACATGCCGTTAAGAGCATCAAAAGCAAATACGCTACTATTTTCATCATATCTCGAATTTATCGTTAATGTTCATTCTATCTTAGCTCATTAGGGCTAGTGTGGTCGTTATTGAATTTTAAATAAAAAAACCCGCCATCAGGCGGGTTTTTTTAAATCAGTCAATCTTAAAGACGAACCAATTCCACAATCTTCTCAGCCAATTCTTCAGCAGCTTCTACTTCAAAACTTGCATCCGTACCTGTTGCAGTATCAGTAATGACCACCACTCCAGTTTCACGTAATAATGCAACTTGCTCAGCAGTTAAACCAGCTTTAGCTATCGCGACAACACCTTGTTGGATCAATAAGCTTTCTAATACTTGTGCATTCACAATTGCAGCATTTGATACAGTTACCGCAGCAGGTTTTTGACCCAAACGCGCCGCACGTGCTTCTGATGTTACAGGCTCATTATGTGCAGTCCACTCAACTGCCTCTTCAACCATACCTGCACCAACTGTAACGTTGCTTAAGCGGTCAATAAAGATAAATGAACCTGTGTAACGGCTATCTTGATAACGGTCAAATACGACTGGTGCATCAAATTCAATCGTTACATTCGCAATCGCATTCAGCTCTAAGTTTTCAACTTGAACTTTTTCAAGCGTATTTACGTTTGTACGGAAGTTAATTGCTGTTACCTTAGCAGGAACAGTTTGCGTACCAATCTTCACGTTATATAACTTACCAATCGCAAGCGGTTGGTCAGCCATCCATACAACAGTCGCTTGAACAGAACGAGAAATTGCGGGTACTTCTTGGTCTGCACGTACAAGTACGTTACCACGAGAAATATCAATCTCGTCGTTTAACGTTAATGTCACTGCTTGACCGGCAACTGCACGTTCTAAGTTACCATCAAAAGTAACGATTTCTTTAACTGTAGATGATTTACCTGATGGCAACGCAGTAATCGTATCTCCAACGTTGATATCACCTAGGGTGATCGTACCGCAGAAACCACGGAAATCGAGGTTAGGACGGTTCACATACTGTACAGGGAAGCGGAAGTCAGCTTTAGCTGAAGTACGATTAATCTCTACAGATTCAAGCGTACCCATCAAAGTTTCGCCTGTGTACCAAGGTGTATTTGGTGATTTGTTTACAACGTTATCACCATTTAACGCAGAAATCGGCGTAAAGATGATGTTAGATGGTTTACGATCGCCAAGTTGTGCAACAAAGCCTGCGTATTCTGTTTGAATTTCATTGAAACGAGTTTCAGAGAATTCAACCAAGTCCATTTTGTTGATCGCAACAATAATGTTCTTAATACCAAGTAAGCTTGCAATATACGTATGACGACGTGTTTGCGTCTGAACACCGTAACGCGCATCAATTAAAATGATCGCAAGATCACACGTAGACGCACCTGTAGCCATGTTACGTGTGTATTGTTCATGCCCCGGAGTGTCGGCAATAATGAACTTACGTTTTTCTGTAGAGAAATAACGGTAAGCTACATCAATCGTAATACCTTGCTCACGCTCTGCTTGTAAACCATCTACAAGTAGCGCTAAGTCAGGTGCATCCCCTGTTGTACCGACTTTTTTAGAGTCACGTGTAACGGCTTGCAATTGATCTTCATAAATCAATTTTGAATCGTAAAGTAAACGACCAATTAAAGTTGATTTACCATCATCTACGTTACCGCAAGTCAAAAAGCGTAATAAGTCTTTATTTTCGTGTTGTTTTAAATAACCCAAGATATCTTGGCTAATCAAATCTGATTGATGAGACATGGCTCATAGCTCCACAAATATGTTGAAATCGGTGTTTTTGAATCCCCCTCGTTCCCCCTTTGAAAAAGGGGGATGACTCCTCTCTTTTACAAAGAGATGAGCAGCACTGCTGCGGCAGAGAGATTCTAGAAGTAACCTTCTTGCTTTTTCTTTTCCATCGAGCCCGCTTCATCATGGTCAATCATTCGACCTTGGCGCTCAGAACTCGTTGCAAGCAACATTTCTTGGATAATTTCTGGCAAGGTGTTAGCAGTTGACTCCACCGCACCTGTCAATGGGTAACACCCCAAAGTACGGAAACGAACCGATTTCATTTGTGGAACTTCACCTTCTTTTAAAGGCATACGCTCATCATCCACCATAATTAATGTACCACTACGCTCAACAACAGGTCGTTCTGCCGCCAAGTACAATGGAACAAGTGGAATACTTTCTAAGTAAATATATTGCCAAATATCAAGCTCAGTCCAGTTCGACAATGGGAACACACGGATACTTTCGCCTTTGTTCACTTTACCATTGTAAAGATTCCAAAGTTCTGGACGTTGGTTTTTAGGATCCCAACGATGTTTATCATCACGGAATGAATACACACGTTCTTTGGCACGTGATTTTTCTTCATCACGGCGAGCACCACCAAATGCAGCATCGAACTTGTATTTATCTAATGCCTGTTTTAAACCCTGAGTTTTCATGATATCAGTATATTTCGAACTACCATGATCAAATGGGTTAATCCCAGCATCCTTACCTTCTTTATTTTGGTGGACGATAAGATCGAAACCGTGTTGCTTAGCCATATTGTCGCGGAAAGCAATCATGTCCTTAAATTTCCAACCTGTATCTACATGTAACAGTGGAAAAGGGAGTTTTGCAGGATAGAATGCTTTAAGCGCTAAATGCAGCATAACTGCCGAGTCCTTACCAATCGAATAAAGCATGACTGGATTTTCGAATTCTGCAGCAACTTCGCGAATGATATGAATACTCTCAGCTTCAAGCTGTTTAAGATGAGTAAGTCTTTCCTCATTTAATGACATGGACAACACCAGCTAGAATATGTGTACTTATGACACTTTTGAAAATTTATATTCATTATAGTGATTTAGACAACGGAGCTTTATCTCGTTTTTTTATATTAATATACTCAAATAGAATATAAGCAAAGAGACAATCTAATTATGATAACAATTACAGGCCTTTCTAATATAAAATACCAAGAATGGTTAGCCCTTTGGTCAGCTTACCTTGAATTCTACAAGACCGAATTGAATCCTCAACAAGCGGCTCTGACTTTCAAACGATTATCTGATGCGTCGCAAACCGATATGTTTGGCTATGCCATTATAAAAAATCAAAACGTCGTCGGAATTGTACATCTCATTTCTCACGCAAGCACTTGGACTAAACTCCCTTATTGTTATCTCCAAGATTTGTTTATTGATGCAAATTATAGAAATCAGGGCTTAGCCAGGAAATTAATAGAATTTAGCTATGACGAATGTAAAAATAGTTATGATAGAGTGTATTGGCTAACCCATAAAAGCAATGATAATGCTAGACTTTTGTATAATCGTGTTGCAACCGAAACGGGATTCATTCAATATAAAAAATCTCTAAATTAGTTATTTTTATCTCCCATGCTTAGCCTTGAATCTCTTAAACAACATTTAGAGCGAGCTCAAATTGCTGGTCATATTTATCAGCATCATCAAATTCTAGTGTTACAAGAACCGTTTACTGAAAATGGTTCTGCTTTAAATATTTTTGTTCAGCACGAGTTAACTGCTGATCAAATTGGCTTACAGTTTGCTGTTGAACATACTGATCAAAAACTAAAGTTCTTGATTGGCGTTACACATAGCAATCAAGATCATAGAAGTGAAATTAGTATTGGTCATTTAAAAGGCAATCAAAAAGCTTTTAATTTGTGCTACGCCTTTTACAATTATCCAAAACATTTTTTTGTAGTTGAAACAGATTTATATGCGAACGCTGAGCAATTTAAAGACTGCTTAGAAAAGCAATTATTCATTCAGCCTGAGCTTAGTTTTTTAGACACAGCCACTAAAGTAAATCCAATGGGACAGAATTACCCATGGATGAAGGATTATATCGCGCAACTTAGCTTAGAAATGAAAGTTCGGATACAAACAAGTCTCATGTAAAAAAAGCCACCTTTTTAGGTGGCTTTTTCAAATACTAATCTAAGAATATTAACGTCCCAGTTTTTTGACATCTAAAGGTATTTCAATACCAACAGAAGCGCCTGCATCATTACCATGACGATCTGAATCTGCAATCCAACCATTAATCTTTAATGGCAAATTCGGCTTCACAAAATGCGTCCAAGTTAAATCTAATGCTTGGATATCATCTTCCTCAGAAAATGCAGCATTGGTATCTCGATTTGATTGATTTACTTTTGCAAATAATACGCGACCTGAAAGTCTATTCATGGCATCAAAACGAATATTTCCACCCAAAGAAATCATCTCACCATCTCCCCCAATCGCATGTGCAAGAGGATAGCCATGTTGATAATATCCATCTGTGTAAATATGATGATTATAAGATATCCCTCGAGCCTTACCATTTGTAGTGGTGTCTACCCACTCTGCATAAATCTGATAAGGCATTTTTTTTAAAGATGAAGAATAATCCACGCCGGCTTGATACATTTTCTTAGCAGGTAAACCACCAGCTTCATCTTCACCCACGTATTGAGCATAAAGGCCTATTGGTTGGTTCGATAAATAGCTTAGATTCAAACGTGCATCGAGTCCAGCAATTTGATTTGATGCATTACCCTCACCACTACAATTATTATTTTCACACTCATTATCTTTTCCAATGAAAGCGTTCCAATAAGATTTAACAGAATTTGGTTGACCTTTACCAGCAATTTGAAAAATTCGTGATAATCCCAATTCTAGATAAGGTAGAGGCTGAGCTGTAAAACGTAAGCCAATTAACTGGGTACCTGACACAGCTTTATAATCATCCAATTGGCCGCCAAAAGCTTGGTATTGCCAAGGCCCGATCCATGAGAGCCATTTATGATCAAAAGCAGCCTGTTCAGCACGCTGTAGAGTGAAACCATATACTGGTCGACTTGCATCTCCACGTATCAAACTACCATCGTGTGCAGGCCCCCAGTAGGTTGGAATCTGACCAGCAATGAGCCATTGATTCCAAAGTTTACCCGCAAGATATGAGCCTTCTAGATTAACGTCTTGCCCATTGTCTATCTGAAGATCTTTTTCACCTCTAACTTTGAGCTTCGCATCCCAATTTTGCCCCCCAAGATTTAACTCTGCACCAAGCGCATATTGTGCTTTTTGATGATCGGCAAAAGATTGTGGGATTTTCTTTTGATCACTCTCAGCGAAAGCATCAACTTTTAATGTTTCATTTTGCTGCTGAATCGCTCTTTCGACTTCCTGGATAACCTTTTGTTGTTCAATCGAGTTAATTTTAGCATTGGTGAGGGCACGTTGGACTTCATCACCACTTAGTGGCCATGTCGAGGTGCTTATTTGAATCACACCTTGTTGATTCAGCCAATTTAAATCATCTCTCAGGTTTTCATCGTTGAGGAGAATGCCATTGGCAAAGACCAATGGACTAGAAAATAGTAAGCTCGATGATAGGATTTTTATAAGTCTATTCGGGTTCATCACAAATCAATTTAGGATTATATCTTATTGATTATTTGAATTTTTAATTTATAAATCTATTAACTTTACATTAAGTATTTAATTAGATACATTTAACAACATTGTATAAATATTTTGATAAACATACAGCTGGTTAAACAGATTAGCTTTAATGATAATTTTCTATATTTTTTATCACCTTAATTAAATATTTTGTGATTAAAACCTCAAAATACACTCACACTAAAAAACATTTAAATTTAATTTTATGTTAAGAAAAATTAAAAAAGCCCTTCAAAGAAGGGCTTTTTTAATTTCACTATTACGCATTTTTGTGACGCATATGTGGGAATAAGATCACATCGCGAATACTTGGCGCATTGGCAAATAGCATTACCAGACGATCAATACCAATCCCTTCACCTGCTGTAGGAGGTAATCCATATTCAAGCGCCTCAACGAAGTCGGCATCATAGTGCATTGCTTCATCATCACCCGCATCTTTTTCAGCTACCTGTGCTTGGAAACGCTCAGCCTGGTCAATTGGGTCATTTAACTCTGAGAAGCCATTTGCAAGCTCACGACCACCAATGAAGAATTCAAAACGGTCAGTAATGTGCGGGTTGTCATCGTTACGACGTGCCAATGGAGAGGTTTCCGCAGGATATTCAGTAATGAAGGTCGGTTGACGAAGTTTCGTTTCAACAGTTTCCTCAAATACAATCGTTTGAAGCTTACCTAGACCAAAACCTGGCTTCACTTGCTCTTTAAGTTCATTCTTAACAAACTCAGCTAAGAACTCGCGATCATTTACATTTTCAGGTGTAAATTGTGGGTTATGTTCAAGAATTGCATCAAACATTGAGATTTTCTTGAATGGACCTTTGAAGCTATACACTTCTTCGCCATAAGGTACATCTGTCGAACCTAAGATATCAATTGCTAGTTTTTCTAGCATTTGCTCTGTCAGTTCCATCAAGTCTTTGTAGTCTGCATAAGCTTGGTAGAATTCGATCATGGTGAATTCTGGGTTGTGACGTGTAGACACACCTTCATTACGGAAGTTACGGTTAATCTCAAACACACGTTCAAAACCACCTACAACCAAACGCTTTAAGTAAAGTTCTGGTGCAATACGTAAGAATAATGGCATGTCTAAGGCATTGTGATGCGTTTCAAATGGACGCGCAGAAGCACCACCTGGAATCACATGCATCATTGGCGTTTCAACTTCCATATAACGTTTTTCAGTCAAGAAGTTACGAATACCAGCAACTACTTTTGCTCGAATTTCAAAAGTCTTACGCGTTTCTTCGTTCACGATCAGATCAAGATAACGTTTACGGTATTTAACTTCTGTATCTGTAAGACCGTGGAACTTATCTGGAAGAGGACGGAGTGATTTAGTGAGGAGTTCAAAATGTTCAATATGCACATAAAGATCACCTTTGCCTGAACGTCCAATGTAACCTTCAACGGCAATAATATCACCTAGATCAAGACCTTTAATGGTGTCTAAAGTCTCTGCAGATAATTCTTTACGTGCAACATAAAGCTGAATACGGCCGGTCATGTCTTGGATCACCATGAACGAACCGCGGTTCAACATCACCCGACCCGCAACTTTGACATAAACTTTTTCACTGCCTTCAATTTCTTCTTTTGATTTATCAGCAAACTGATCCTGAAGGTCTTGTGCATAATGTTCACGCTTAAACGTGTTTGGCCAAGGGCTAGTGCCCTGCTCTTGAGCCTTATCTTGAATCTGTTTTAACTTGGCATGACGCTGTGCGATTAAATCGTTTTCGGAAATGGCTTGTTCAGAAGTCGATTGAGCGTTTTGTTGCGTCATCTCTGCCTCGTAATTTTATTTAAAAAAGAAGTTGCATAGCATAGCAGAATTCAAAGTACTTGAGCATTAGAAAAATAATCAGCCATTTGAAAAACGCTTAATTTCATCCACTAAAGTCTAGGTCTGAACATTTCTTAGACCAAAAGCTAAGTTGTACTTTGAATACAGCACTCTACAATCATCCTATAAATTGTGGAAAAGTATACTTTCAACAATCATAAAAAATAGAATGGATTTAATGATGACTTATGAACACTCAAGAGCCTAAAGTATTGTTTATGCATGGATTAGATTCTTCAAGAGAATCTACCAAGTTTCAGGCAATTCTTTCTAAAAATAAATATTGCATTAATGTTGATTATCGAAATTTAAAATACGCTGCTGTTGAACGTTTTTATATCGATATGATCGAGAAAATTAAACCAGACATTTTAGTAGGACATAGTCTAGGTGGTTACTGGGCATTAAAGATGTCAAATCGATTTCAACTTCCTGCTGTGATTGCAAATCCGAGCCTAATGCCATCTTTCGATCCAGATTATCCAGCGATTACAATTGAGGAGCTTCAATCCAAAACCTCATCTCAAATCGCTTATATCGAACTTGGTGATGAACTGATTGATATGCATAGTACCTCTGACTTATTAGAGCCATACATGTACGTTGAAAGTATTATTGGTGGCCGTCATCAACTGGAAAACCCTGATCGCCTGAATTACCTGATCGGATTAGTCAGCCACTCAAATCATCAATCACATTAAAAAAGCCTTGTGAATCACAAGGCTTTTCGACTTAAATTTGAGGTTTTGATTTATCGTCCAAAACTGACCAAATATTCATTCCTAAATCCGCGTGTAAGTCTGGTAAATCAAGGAAAATACTCGCCCCTAAAACAGTGTGCTGACATTTATCCATCAATTGCTTAACTGCTTTTAATGTACCACCTGTGGCCAATACATCATCAACAATAATCACTTTTTGAGCCTGTACATCCGCAGACATTTCTAAACGGTCCATGCCATACTCAAGGCTATAACCCACACCAATGACTGGTGGTGGTAATTTTCCAGCTTTACGAACCAACAACAAACCCTTGCCAGTACGTTGCGCCAACAAACTCGCCAAAACAAACCCACGTGCTTCAACAGCAACGAAACTCTCTACTTCTGCCAATTGTTCCGCAGGAATACTTTCGATTAAGGCATCAGTTAAAGGTGTAATGCTCTGCATGAACAAAGGAGTTAAATCAAAGAAACAAATTCCTGGTTTGGGAAAATCTTGGACCGTACGAATGTGTGACCACAATGATGTAGACAAAGAATTAGACATAGGAGATAAAAATTAGACAAAAGAATGCGTAAATTTTAACGAATTATTGACAAAAAATATAGCAAACATGAACTAAGAAAAAATACCAACCAATATAACTTATTGATTTTTAATAAACCATTTTTTAATTAAATGACAAGTATAAAACACAAGCAGTATAAATTTTATATGAATAGCTGGTAAATCAATACGCGACAAAAGTCTGACAATTTTTTTTAAATCATAATACATATAATTTTGTCAGATATTTCAAAGATTTAATGCTCAGCCCTATCATGCATTAGCATAATTAGCATGCGTTTTGTCCTAATCTGCCATTCAGCTTCTCTTTTAGTCAGCTAAACTCCGTTATTTACTTTACTTTCCACCTCGAACTGCGTAAAAATTTGCTTGAATATGAACGATAAAAATTCATATCACTTGAGTCTAGGTGTGAGAAAGATTTTGGCTGACACCAATAAATGGAATTGTCAGTATTTTTGGAGAATCAAATGAAAAAATATCAATGCATCGTTTGTGGATGGATTTATGACGAAGCAGAAGGCTGGCCACAAGATGGCATTGCTGCAGGCACTAAATGGGAAGATATTCCAGATGATTGGACTTGCCCAGATTGCGGCGTATCAAAAGCAGATTTTGAAATGATTGAAATCTAATACAGATTTCCTTTAAAGACCATTTTGATATGGTCTTTTTTCTTATTTACTAAAAAAATTATCAGTATTGGAGAGTACTATGCAACCGATCATCATTGTTGGCTCTGGCATGGCAGGTTACACATTAGCGCGAGAGTTTCGCAAACTGAATGCTGAACAAGCACTTGTTATGATTTGCTCAGATGATGCGGTGAACTATGCAAAACCAACTTTATCTAATGCACTTGTAGGTAAAAAAGCGCCAGAGCAAATTGCCTTAGGTGATGCTGAGAAAATGTCTGCGCAATTGAATATGCAAATTATTCATCATGCGACTGTAACTTCAATTTCTGCAGATCAACATCAATTGACCTACACAAAAAATGGACAAGTTGAAAACCTTATATACAGCAAATTAATATTAGCTGTAGGTGCTAACCCTATTCGTTTAGCCATTTCAGGTGATGGTGCTGATGATATTCATGTAGTTAACTCACTGATTGATTATCGTGAATTTCGCTCTAAGCTCGACCTTAAACAAGACAAGCGTGTTGTCATTTTAGGTGCAGGCCTCATTGGGTGTGAGTTTGCCAACGATTTACAGAACACTGGTCATCAAGCGACTGTGATTGATCTTGCCCCACAACCTTTGGGTCGCCTTCTACCAGAACACGTTGCACATGCTTTCCAGCAAAATCTTGAAGAAACAGGTATTCAGTTTGCATTAAGCACCACCGTAGATCGGGTAAGTAAAAACTCAGACGAAAGCTATACCGTAACGCTTGCAAATGGACAGAGCTTTACAGCTGACGTTGTTCTTTCCGCTATTGGCCTGCAACCCAATACATCAGTTGCACAAGAAGCAGGAATCCATACCAGCCGTGGGATTGTGACTAACACTTTAATGGAAACCAATAAAACCGATATTTATGCATTAGGTGATTGTGCAGAAGTAAATGGTTTACTGCTTCCGTATGTCATGCCAATTATGCAACAAGCACGTGCTTTAGCTAAAACATTGTCTGGTGAAAATACACAAGTTCATTATCCAGCGATGCCAGTTGCAGTGAAAACTCCTGCTGCACCACTGACTGTATTACCTGTACCTCAAGGTGTAGAGGCAACTTGGGAAACTGAAGAACTCGATGACGGAATGATTGCTAAAGCACTTGACCAAGAATCAACGCTTCGTGGATTTGTGCTACTTGGACCAACAGCAGCGAAGCAACGTTTAACATTGACCAAACTGGTCCCAGATTTAATTCCAGCTGCCGTTTAATTATTCAAAGATTTAGGGTATTTTCAAATGAAAGTACCCTTTTAGTTTGGACAAAATAAAAATGAATAACGCACTAGAATATCAAGTTTCACCTTATGCTCCATTCATGCAAGAAAGTAAAGTGAGTCTAGGCAATGGGATCGACCTTCATATTGAAGTTGGGGGCAAGGCTGAACATCCTACGATTATTCTCATCATGGGACTGGGTGCGCAGATGCTTTTTTGGCCAGATTTTTTTTGCAAATCTTTAATAGACCAAGGTTTCAGAGTCGTTCGTTTCGATAACCGAGATATTGGCCTCTCAACAAAAATTAAGCACAAGGGACCTCGCCTCAATACATTTAAACTTATGGGTCGATTTGCTTTTGGTCTAGGAAATCAAGGCTCTCCTTACAATTTATTTGATATGGCTGAAGATGTAGCGTTACTCATTGAACGATTAGGTCTTGAAAAAGCGCATATTATTGGTGCATCAATGGGGGGAATGATCGCTCAGATATTGGCAGCAAAATATCCAGAAAAAGTGGATAAACTAGGATTATTATTTACCAGTAATAATCAGCCATTTCTTCCGCCACCATTTCCAAAACAATTATTTAGTCTTATTGGTCGCCCTGCATCGAATGATGAAGATGGTATTGTAAATCATAGTATTAAAGTCATTCAGACGATTGGTTCACCTGGTTACGTCAATCAATTGGAAGTTATTCAAAACGCGCGTAAATTATATAAGCGTAGTTATCATCCAGCGGGTGTACTTCAACAGTTTTTAGCAATATTATGTACAGGCTCATTAGTTTCTATCGATAAGCAAATTCAAAAGCCAACACTGGTTGTACATGGCTCAAAGGATCGTCTACTCCCTTTTAGCCACGGCAAGGCAGTATCAAAAGCAATATCAGGCGCAAAGTTTGAATTAATCGAAGGAATGGGGCATGATATTCCTGCGCATTTCATCCCACAACTGAGTGGTTTGTTTGCAAAACATTTTAAATGATAAACACTAGGACACTATGGCTGCATTACCATCCCTAAGACAGCTGTCATATCTCGTGACTCTGTCTGAGACGTTGCATTTTACAGAAGCAGCACGTCGCTCATTCGTTACTCAGTCTACGCTTTCTGGCGGGATTATGGAGCTCGAGCGTTTATTGGGTGGCGTTCTCGTTGAACGTGATCGCCAAAATGTACGTTTAACCCCTCTCGGTGAGCAAGTGGTTGCACGAGCACGTGTCCTTCTTGCTGATGCTCAAGATCTCATGCGACTGAGCCGTGAGATGAGCGAACCACTTACTGGTGATCTTCATTTAGGAATTATTCCAACGATTGCACCATTTATTTTGTCGCAACTGTTAGAAGAAGTTCATAAAGAGCTGCCTAAAATTCAACTACATCTTCATGAAGCACAGAGTGAACATTTGGTTGAAAAGCTAGAACATGGCAATTTAGACATGATCATGTTAGCGCTCCCATTCGACACACGTGGCTTAAAAGTCGCTGAAGTTGCGAAAGAGAGTTTGTACTTAGTTGCAAACAAAGCTGACCACAAAACGGCGCAAGCTAAATCTCTAGAAGACCTTGATTTGACACACCTCATGTTGCTTGAAGAAGGTCATTGCTTAAGAGACCATACTTTAAGTGTATGCCCTATCGGTGAACGCAAGAATGATCATCGCCTTAAAGCGAGCTCATTACCAACCTTGGTTGAAATGGTGAGTTCTAATCTGGGCTTTACATTACTACCTCAGATTGCGGTAAATACACATATGCTGAAAAATAATGATCAATTGGTGATCCGACCAATTGAGAATGCCCCTTCACGCATTCTGTCATTAGTGACGCGTAAAAGTACGCCATTGCAAAGCGAATTTGATGTCCTTTTACAAATTCTACAGCGCATTACTGCTGATATTTGCTAATAAGTCATCACAAAAAAGGAGCCATTTGGCTCCTTTTTTTATAAAAATCATTTAAGATTTAAAGAGTTCAAGCAATTTATGTTGCGCATTATGAGGAGTCTCACCTTCATCGCATTGCGCACGTGACCAAGTTCCATCACCATTTAACAACCAAGCTTGTTGATTATCTTTCATATAATTTAATAAACCATGTTGATAAATGTGCTTTCTCAAAGTTGGATCCTCAACAGGGAAACAAACTTCAACACGATTAAATAAATTACGATCCATCCAGTCTGCGCTTGAACAATACAGTCGTGGTTGCCCTGCATTTCCAAAATAATACACACGTGTGTGCTCTAAGAATCGTCCAACGATAGAGCGCACACGGATATTCTCAGAAAGCCCTGGCAAACCTGGTCTTAAACAACAAATTGAACGTATGATTAAATCAATCTGCACACCAGCTTGTGATGCTTCATAAAGTTTATTAATCAGTTGCACTTCAGTCAGCGCATTCACTTTCACAATAATCTGAGCTGGCTTACCCGCTTTGGCGTGAGCAATCTCTTCATCAATATAACTAATTAACTGTGTATGCAACGTAAATGGCGCATGAAGTAATTTCTTCAATTTTGCCATTTTGCCCATTCCAGTCAACTCTTGGAATATACGATGCACATCTTCACAAAGCTCTTTGTCCGTTGTCATCAATCCGTAATCGGTATAGATCCGGGCATTGGTTGCATGATAATTCCCTGTACCTAAGTGCACATAACGAACCAATTTATTATTTTCACGGCGCACAACGAGAATCATTTTTGCATGTGTTTTATAGCCTACAATGCCATAAACCACCACAGCACCAGCCTCTTGCAAAACATTTGCTACCGCAATATTTGACTCTTCATCGAATCGCGCTCGAAGTTCAATGACAGCTGTGACTTCTTTACCATTACGTGCAGCTTCAGCCAACACTTGAACAATCTCAGAATCAGGCCCACTTCGATATAATGTTTGCTTAATCGCTAAAACTTGTGGATCTCGTGCTGCCTCACGTAATAAATTAATAACTGGAGCAAATGATTCGAATGGATGATGTAAAAGAATGTCCTGTTTCTTCATCGCAGAAAAAACATTTTCAGACTTCTTTAATACTTTAGGAATGACCGGCGTATGTGAGTCATATCTCAAATGCGGACGTTTAAAATTAGACACTAAACGTGCCAAGTTCACAGGTCCATCAACTTTATATAATTGTTCTTCATGCAAGTCGAATTCGTTGAGAAGGTAATCATAAATATGTTTTGGGCAATTTTCTGTCACTTCTAAACGGACAGCACGTCCAAATCGACGAGAGTTTAACTCCCCTTTTAATGCTTTTGCCAAATCTTCGACATCTTCATTAAGGGCTAAATCCGCATTTCGCGTCACACGGAATTGATAGCAACCTGTCGCAGTCATTCCTGGGAATAAATCAGAGACATGCTCATGAATAATCGCTGACAGCATCACATGGTGTTCTTTACCATCGGTTAACTCGTCAGGTAAACGAACCACACGTGGTAAAGAACGTGGCGCAGGGACAACGGCTAAATCAATCTGTCGTCCAAAAGCATCTTTGCCTTCTAGCGTGACGATAAAGTTGAGTGATTTGTTGACTAAACGCGGGAATGGATGTGCTGGATCTAAACTAATTGGAGTAAGTACTGGCGCAACTTGTTCCTGAAAATATTTTTTAATCCATTGGGATTGAGCAGGTGTCAACTCTCCTCGACGTAAGAAGCAGATATCTTCTTCACGTAATTTTGGAAAAATTTCATCATTCAAAATACGATATTGACGCTCTATTGCAGCATGCGCAGTCTGTGAAATTTTCTCAAGAACTTGCTTTGGTGTTAACCCATCTGGACTACGGCTTTCATTACCGAGCTCCAATTGCTCCATAACACCCGCAACACGAATTTCAAAGAATTCGTCCATATTTCTTGAAAAAATCAATAAGAAATTCATTCGCTCAAGCAATGGATGCAATGGATCAACCGCTTGTTCTAAAACACGAAGATGAAAATCTAAAATTGAAAGTTCACGATTGATATATCGTTCATTATAAGTATATTCAGTTGGAGTATTTGTCATCGCGGTATTCATACCACAAAACCTGCATGCTAAAGATCTGTCTTAAGTATGCTTCAAATTTATGACAATTTCATAAAAAATGCACATGATCACTGTGCATTTTTGATCTCACGAAAGTTTTTTAGACAATTACATCTCACGGAATTCTTGAAGCATTCATGTAACGCAAAATAATTCGCTGTTTATTTTTGAGTTTACGATCTTGACGGTGGTGTTGATAATAACGCGGATTCGGCAAGATCGCTGCCAAAAATGCGGCTTGCTCACGTGTTAGACTGCTTGCCGATTTTCCAAAATAATGACGTGCTGCAGCTTCCACACCAAAAATATGATCTCCAAATTCAATGGAGTTCATGTATACCTCAAGAATGCGTTGTTTTGACCACATACGCTCCATCATGACAGTAGCGACAGCCTCTTGTCCTTTACGTAAAAAAGAACGCTTATTAAATAAAAATAGATTTTTGGATAATTGTTGGGAAATGGTAGATCCACCCGCAACCACTTGTTCTTTTTCTTTATTTCTTTCCAAAGCATGTTTTATGCCGTCAAAATCAAAGCCATGATGTTGCATAAATTTAGCATCTTCAGCTGCAATAATCGCACGTTTCAGATGATCACTGATATTCTCATAATCACGCCATTGATGCTGAATAGGCTTCGAACTGTCGGTCCAATATGTCCAACGCATGAGCATCGTTGTATCAACAGCATTGGTTCTCCACCATGCAAGACTTGAAAAAATCCATAGTTGAATTACAAGGATGATACTGACAATGACCAATAAAGTTCGAACAATAAATGCTTTCATGTCAGTGTGTTGCTCCTTTTGTTAGCGTAGTGCATGCTAGACCTTAATCCATATCATTATCACAGAATACAATGACATGACTGAAATGCAACCACCCCATTTTCAAAACCAATCACGTCTACCCTTAAGTCAGATTACGTTTTTACTCATTACACTGAATGTTGGACTTTTTATCTGGCAAATCTTTAGCGGGGTGGATGTATCAAACCCAGCAGCAATAGATGCTTTACGCTGGGGTGCTGATTATGCACCGCTGACTTATCTAGAGGAACCCCTCCGAATCTTCAGCAGTACATTTTTTCATTTTGGTCTTATTCATTTAATGCTCAATATGTGGGCATTGTATCTCTTTGGCAATGTCGCTGAGAAAACGCTTGGGCATGTTTATTTTCTAGGCTTGTATCTATTAGCAGGCATTATGGGAAGCTTGGTCAGTGGGCTGATTGACATAAGGAATAGTTACGAGCTATTGGAGCATATCAATCATGATTTATTTCCACGTGTATCCGCAGGTGCATCAGGTGCCGTTATGGGTTTAGGTGGTGCTTTAACGCTCTTATCTCTTTTTCCCCCTTTACCACAACAACAATTTCTCTTTGATCGTAAATCGCTACTGATCATCTTGGCATTAAATATTGCTATGGGATTCATGATCCCTGGAATAAATAATGCAGCGCATATTGGTGGAATGTTGATGGGTGCAGTCATGGCTTTATGTTGGTACATTGGTCAACGATTTAGACTAGGCTTCATCACTACCATCGTGGTACTTCCTCTAGGCATCTTCTTATGTTGGCTCATGTATCAATATAACTTAGGCTTAGTGAGCGGAATACAACCCATTTGGGCTGAAATGTTGCAGCAAATGAAAATGCAATTGGCATACTAATTCCAATTGCATTTTTTAGATCTCATAAATTTTATGATTGATTAAGTTCACGCAAGCTTTTTAATGGAGGAATCTCAGTTAAGTAGCTTAAACGATAACGACCAATCAGCGCACATAAAATCATCATGCTCATGGGTAGAATCACCCAGATTTCCCAATGCGGTTGTATAGCGAGATCCATTTTATAACTGGCGATCGCACTGATGACCTCAGCAAAAAAACACGATACTAAGCCAGCCATAAAGCCGATAAATCCAATTTCTAAACACAGCATATTTTTCAAATTGGGTTTTGAGCTGCCAAATGATCTTAAAATCGCGACTTCTCGCTTTCGCTCATCCATCAATAAATTAATGCAAGCAATCAACACCAAAAAACCTGAAACACTGACGAGAAGCGCAAGAATGGTAATAATTTGAACTAAAACAGATACTAAATTCTTAATTTCATCTAAAATTAAGGAAACATCGATAAATACAGTATTTGAGAACTGCTGAATTAGATTGACCAACTTGGATTTTTCATCTTGAGGTACAAAAAAACTTCCTAAATAACTTCCAGCATTTTCATCCATCGTATTCGGTGCAAAAATGAAGAAAAAGTTTGGACTGAAGCTTTCCCACTCGACTGTTCTTAAATTTACAACATTGGCTTGAAGTTCGCCTTCTGGCAAGCTAAAACTGAGTTGATCACCCACTTTTATTCCTAACTCTTCAGCAAGATTTGCCTCAACAGAAACATCTCCCACCTGCTGCAATTGCGGCTGTCCACTGACAATGACATTATCTTCTGGATAGCCTTGAACTTGAGTCAAATTCAACTCTCGTCTGAGTGAGTTATTTTGCGCTCTTAATGATTCCGAAAATGGCTGACCATTATGTTTAATTAGGCGTCCGCGGATATTCGGATACAAGGGTGTACTTGGCCAACCTTCTTTTTCGATCTGAGCTTTAAATTGCTCAACTTCAAATGGAGGAAGACCATAAATAAATTGATTTGGCGTACCTTCAGGTAACTGTTGCTGCCAACGATCTAATAGATCCGTCCTTAATACTACAAGAACTGTAATCAGGCTCAGACCTAATGCAAGTGCAGTAATTTGAAGTGCTGTTTGATTAGGTACACGTACATAGGCTGACCATCTATTTTTCAAAGATTTGATCATCTTTAATAGCAACCAAACTATGCTGAACATACTTGCACACAATGCGAGGATCGTACCGATAACGAGCAATGAGAGCTGTATATTTTGAGTGAGCAAAATACAAAATAAAATAAGACTTACAGCTCCCGATCCCAATAAGGTCAAGAGAGAACGCGTAGATTTAACATCCTCACGGATAACACGAATTGGAGGCGTATTTAAGAGCTGCATCAAACTTGGGACAATAAATCCAAACATCACAATGACACTGGTGAATATTGCAATTGGCAAAGGACCCAAAACCAAATCAAACAAGCTAAATTGGATGTCTAAATGCGGAATTAGTTGCAACATAAACTGCAATAAAATATAGCCTAGACCAATCCCTAATCCAGTACCGATGAACATCGCAACTACGACGACAATCATAAGCAATGCAATATAGTTCTTAAGAATTTGGAACTTTGCAGCCCCCATACATCTCATCAAAGCGACATGATCTTGATTTTGTTGAACGTACCGCTGACTGGTCAACGCAATTGCAATACCGCACAGTAAAATTGTAAGAATGTTTGCGAGCTGTAAAAAAGTATCTAGATTTTCAATTGGACGCATCAAGCGGGTATTCGCCTCGTCCGCAGTTCTCAAGCGAATTGAGCTTTGGGTTTCCATTGCTTGCTGATCATCTGCATTTGGTTCAATCATTTTTTTAGGATAGAGCTGATCAAAATAAGTCGTAAACTCATTAAGTCTATTCGGCTCACCAGACATAAGCAGACGATATTCGATACGACTTCCAGGCTGAATCGCATTGGTTGCCGCAACATCAGATTGTGAAATGATCACTGTAGGTGAAAAGGCTGAAAATCCGAGTTCTTGGTTAGAATCCTTTTCAATGACTCCTGTAACTGTAAAACTCGCATCTGCGATTTGAACCCTCTCCCCTATTTTGACATTTAATAAATCTAAAGCACGTTGACTCAGCCATACCTCTTCTGACCGAATAGCAGTTTGATCAGGTTGAATAATGAGTTCACCACGTAGCGGAAAATTGGACTCAATCGCTTTGACATTCACCATGACAAATTGTTCATCAGTATGTGCCATTGAACCAAAAACCGTCACTTGGGACTGTTGTAGATTGAGTTGGTTCGCCTTCTGTTTAAATTTTTCATTGAGCGGATATTGATCACTCAACACTAGATCTGCAGCTTGAAGCTTAGCAGCCTGCAATGAAACAGCTTGTTGAATCTGATCATTACTGAACTTTAAAGCGGTTGTCGCACTAATCGCGAGACTCAATGCAAAAATGAGCAAATAAATCCCTGTGCTAGCAAAACTTTGCTTCAACAAAGGTTTGAATAGCGCACTCATACACGCTCTCCAGAAGCTGAAGCGCCTTGCACTTTTTCTAATTGACCATCGATCAATTCATAATGCGTCTCACATTTTTGTGCTAGCTTTTGATCATGGGTGACTAAAACCAATGTAGTGCCCAGCTCCCGATTCAAATCAAATAAAAGCTGTTCAATCTCCTGGGCTGTCGTCCCATCTAAATTTCCCGTTGGTTCATCCGCAAATACAATTTTGGGCTCAGCAATTAAAGCGCGTGCAATTGCTACGCGTTGTTGTTCTCCCCCAGACAGTACTTTAGGTGTTTGAGTACTTTGACGATCTAAACCCACTTTGTTCAACCAATAAAGGGCTTGTTGTTCTGCTTTGGCATAATCAAAATTCTTTTGAATTCTCAGCGGCAACATAACATTTTCAAGCGCAGATAAAGAAGGTAAAAGCTGAAAGGATTGAAATACAAAACCAATATTTTCAAGTCTAATTTGAGCGCGTTGCTCTTCGCTTAATTGCTCAACTGCTATACCATTAATCGACAATGTTCCTGAACTTGGCTGATCTAATGTCGCCAGAATTCCCAACAGTGTAGATTTTCCAGAACCCGATCTACCTGTGATTGCGACTTGCTCGCCAGGATAAATTTGTAGATTTAGATTCTCAAAAATCGTCAACTTTTTTTGTTGGATCTGTATTGTTTGTGTCAATTGCTGTGCAGAAATTAACGCTTGTGGCATGATTGAAGAAGTTGAGTCATTACGAACCATAGAAAGCCTTTATGCAAATCAGTCAAAGTTTAAATATTGTTACATTGAGAAAAACTGCCTTTTTATTTATCTGCAGTTGTCTGTTTCTTTTACCGATCAATAGCTTTGCAAAAACTATCCTTATTCTTGGTGATAGTTTAAGTGCTGGTTACGGCGTACCCACAGAGAAAGGTTGGGTCAATCTTTTG
Organism: Acinetobacter sp. YH16032; assembly: GCF_013417345.1. Lineage (NCBI taxonomy): Bacteria > Pseudomonadati > Pseudomonadota > Gammaproteobacteria > Moraxellales > Moraxellaceae > Acinetobacter > Acinetobacter sp. YH16032. The sequence continues at coordinate 186,300 of NZ_VPEE01000003.1, forward strand.
CAAAAACGTCTTAATCAACAGTATCCGAAACAACATCGAGTGGTCAATGCAAGTGTCAGCGGTGAAACAACCAGTGGTGCATTAGCACGTTTGCCCAAATTGCTTCAAACACACAAACCAGATATTGTCGTAATTGAATTGGGAGGTAATGACGGTTTACGAGGTCAACCTCCAAAAATGATTCAACAAAACCTAACTCGATTAGTTCAATTGAGCCAAAAATCTAATGCCAAAGTACTCATATTTGGCATGAAGATTCCTCCAAACTATGGCTCAGCCTATAGCAAAGCCTTTGAAAATAATTATAGGGTTGTGAGCCAGCAATTTAATGTGAAGTTGCTCCCTTTTTTTCTAGAAGGTGTTGCTGGAAATAATAAACTCATGCAAAAAGATCTGATTCATCCTAATGAACAAGCTCAACCTAAACTCTTAAATAATGCATATCCTTACATTAAAGGCGCTCTATAAAGTTATAGACATAGAGATCCATAAATCCCAATCAATAAAAAAGCCAGCTTAAGCTGGCTTTTTTAAAATGCTGATATTAGAAGTCAAAGAATGTAACTTCACCTGTTTCAAGTGAGTATTCTGCACCTACAACTTTTAATTTACCTTGTGCAATCAAGTTTTCCAACACCGCAGAACCATGGCGCAACTGGTTAACTGAAGCAAAAACATTTGAGCGAACCGCGTGTACTGAAAGCTTTTTCAAATCATCTTTTAACTCAGTTTGCATTAAAATTTCGACTGATGGACGTACGCGATTGACAATAGACATCAAATTAACAGAAGGCGGTTGTTGAGGATTACGTAATGCTTCAATCGTTGAGTCGATTGCGCCGCAATGTGTATGACCCAATACAATCACTAAAGGACAATTAAAACTTTCGGCTGCAAACTCCACACTTCCAACTTGAGATGGAGCTACGATATTGCCTGCTACACGAATAACAAATAAATCACCTAAGCCCTGATCAAAAACCATTTCAGCTGGAACACGTGAATCAGAACATCCTAATACAATCGCAAATGGCTCTTGAGTTTCAGCCATCTGAGCACGCTCATGATGCGTCAATAATCGTTGATGCTTGGTTTGACCTTCAACAAAACGTTGATTACCAATTTTTAAACGTTCTAAAGCTTCTTGTGCAGTTAGCATCTTGTATCCATGGTTTATCAAGGTTTGAGGTAATTTTAATACTGTGCTTTTTGATTGTCACTGACAAAATTTAAACTCTGTTACAATTTTTGTTAATTGCTAAAAATATCTTCAATTTCTTCAAATCTGATGATTATGATCATTCCTTACTGAAACACTTTAGCAGCTGATTCAGCGCTTAAATTTATGTTTATGAAGTAAAACTTATTTAAATAGAGAACCAATTATCACAAAAATAGGATTTATTTTTTTACTTTTAACTACTACTTTATAAAAGTCACTTGATTATAATGTCGCCCTGTTTTAAGGGATTTCACCTGCATGTTTGTTCATTTTCCTTTACCCATATTAAAGCATCAACATTTATTTTCCATTTTACTCGCGTTAATGCTCAGCCTCGGTATCTCATCTACCCGAGCAAATACTGTTGAATTAATCGACTATCAAAAAGTTTTAAATGAAGAGCGTGCTTGGGCAGGACTATCCAATAAAACAATTCGCGTCGGTGATGTTGTGTGGTCTTATAGCGAAGGTGGTCCTACTGATCGACCTGCCTTATTACTCATTCATGGTATAGGCATGAATCGAGACAGTTGGAATCATGTCGCTCGGAATCTCACACAGCAATATCGTGTCATTATTGTTGACTTGCCTGGAAGTGGACAAACGCTAACACCAAAGGGATTTGACTTATCACTTCCTCATCTGACTGAACAGTTACGTCGTTTTGCAGAAGCATTACGCATTGAAAACCAGCTTAATCTAGCGGGTCACTCTGTCGGTGGATCAATCGGACTGATGTATGCTGCTAAATATCCTCAAGAAATGAAAAGTTTATTTCTGATCAGTGCCGGTGGATTATTCAGAAGTAACAAAACATTCTTCCTCAATAACCCAATTTATTTAAAGCAGCTTTTAATCTCACAACCTGGAGACTTGAATTATGTTTCTAGGAGAGTCATGCATAAAGCTCCCTTCGTACCCAGTTTAATCAAGAAACAACAAGAGCAAGCACTTATTCAACGCGCGGCGGATACATCTGAGTTGATTCATCAGCTTGTTAAACTCAATCAACAGTACACCGTTGAATCATTTGCTCAATTGTTAAAAAATATTGAGGTTGAAACATTGATTTTGTGGGGAAAACAAGATCAGATAGTAAATGTTGAAGTTGCACATGAATTAGGGACCGCCTTAAAAAAAGCACATCCCCCTATTTTATTAGATCAAATTGGTCATACACCTATCGTAGAAACACCTGATCTTGTGGCGCAACATTACTTAAGTTTTTTAAATAAGATGAATACCGTTAAAACGTCATCGTCAAATTAAGGATATTGAGAATTTTCATGGAAAAAAATCCTAAAATCGAACAGTTGATTGAGGCACATTTGGCATTTCTTGATCATGAATTTTCTCAAGATGACACCATTGAAAATGAATTTTTATATTTTTATCAATGGTTTCGAAAACAACCTTTAAAGCAAATTTGGTCTTTCGAGGCGATTAGTGCACTGCTTCAAAAACAAATTCTAAATACACCTACAACTGATTCTCTCGTTCAACAGATTGCGGAGCATATTCGATTTGCGTTGGTTCATCCGCTTAATGAAACGACTCAAATCGAAGATATTATCTCGGTTCACACCATTGATCGAATTGCACTTTATATTTCATCTAAAAGTGCTCACCGCCAAGCTCTAATTAAACGTATTGTGAACAATCCCGCATTTTCGAGTATGCTCACCGAGTTAATCCATCATTCTATTCAGGATTATATTGATAATTCAGTGATGAATAAAAAAGTACCCGGTGTCGGCCGCTTTATGAAAATGGGGAAATCAGTTCTTGAAAGTGTCACTGATTCAAATCTTGATGATACGGTCAAACATTATCTGCAAAAAAATATTATCAAGATCAGTCAAATTAGCGAACAAGTGATTAACCAACACTTTGATGATAATAAGCTATACCACTTTCAAGCCAATCTTTGGCACAAAATAAAGCAAGTCCCACTCTCTGCTGTTAAAAACTATGTTGAAATCAATGATCTACCAAATACTGTGGCAATGGGACATGATATTTGGGACAACCTCCGTCAAACTGAATATCTAAAGCAACAAGTACACGATGGTATTTACACGTGGTATTGCCATAATCAAGACCGCTCTTTTGATCTGATCATGCAAGATATCAATATCAACGAAAGCCTTGTTCAAAATGAATTAAGTGCTCTACTCTGCCCCGTAATCAAGCATATGATTTCTAGTGAACACCTTAAACACCGTGCACGTGTATATCTTGAAAAATTCTACTATTCTGAACCAGCACTAAGTATTCTCACATCTTAATTAGAAAACCGCTCCTTAGAGCGGTTTATTAGAAATATGTCGTCGGTATTTGAATCTCAATTTGATGCTCACTCAGCAATGAATTGAGACGTTCTATTTTACGTAGGTCCTTTGATTTTCTATGCTCGCTTATAGGGTAGATATAATGGCAATTCATCAATAAAAATATACTCTCAACAAGTAGTTTTAAATTTTGCTGAAAACAAGGAAGGTGATGTAACTGTTGAAAAGTTTTAGAACCTGTTCTTAAACTTTCAATAATTGCACTGATCACCTCCTTCGGAGCTTGAATTGGGCCAATTGATGTTTTTAAATTAATATTATCCAATCGCTCATTGTTAAGAATAAGATCTAATCTAATCTTATGTAAAATTCCTAAATGGTCTTCAAAACGGTAATTCACTGATTTTTTTTGAAACAAATCCATACGCTGCTTTGAATCCCGAGCAATATCTTTTAGATACTCTTTTGTATTCGAAATATTCACATCTGATATCAACTGTTGCAAGTCGACTGGAATGCTAAGAGAATCTAAGTTTTCAGTTGGAACTGCACTCCCAATATATGATAGATCAGCTTCGATCTTTAAAATCTCATGTACATCTACACTATAAAGGGGTTGCCAATAATTAGTTAAAAGTTCGTGAGCGAGATAATTGGTATCATTTTTTAATGTATTCACAATTCCTTGTATTTTGTCATATCCAATAAAAGCGCCTCTCCGATTTAATTCACTCACTAGTGCTGTAGACAATTCAATACTTTGAGCAGATTGCTGAGACGTATTTTTATCAACCAAGTTAAAGATTTTTTGAATAGGCTGTAAAGTAGCGGATCCAGGAAAGCACATATAGTGTAAATAGAATAGCCCTTGGTCCTTTAAAGATTTATCTAGAATCTGCCTAATAAAATATTGATTGTGTTCAGAAACCCAAGAATACACTCCATGACAGACAATGAAATCAAACACTTCATTATTATTTTTGTTAAATTTTTCAAAGTCTATATTTAAGAATCTTATATTGCTTAATTGTAAGGATTGAGCAAGCTCTGTAGCTCGTTGTATGTGTTTGTCATTAAAATCCACTCCGACAAACTCAGCGTGCGGATTTGCCATTGCTGCCACAATCAAGTTAAGACCACAACCACAACCTAACTCTAAATATCGAAAATTTTGAGATATATCTGGCGCTATATAACCTTGAAATTGGCTGATTGTACTCAGCCAAATTGGCTGCATCTCTGGATAAAAAAACATAGGATAGATGGTGTCAACCACATAGCCATCGACGCGCTTCATTATTTTCCTTCTAAACTCGACTATTCAAAGCTTGGAGTGAGATTCTCGCTCTCACTCCAAGCACAAGACATTAAAACTTATAATTCAAGGCAAAGCTGTAACGTCGGCCATCAAGCACCCAATCATTTCCATCTTTCAGTACATTTTTGTTTGCAACATTATATACACCAGTAGATAGCTGGAATTGGTCACTATACTTATACACAGCTCCAACATCTACAAATGTATAAGCTGGTGTTTTATCTCCATCGGTATCACCCACTGTTTTGCCACGATAATTCAATTGAGTCCATAAATACAATTGATCATTAAAGTCCCAATCTAAGCCTGCATTAAACATATGTTTAGGCAAATTATTCAATGGTTTACCTTCATACTGTCCAGATTTTTGCTCACTATCTGTGAATGTATAAGAGTGTCTATATTTTAAGTAATCTGTGATGTTGTAATCTGTGGTCAGTTCAAGCCCTCTAATTTCGGCCTTATCAATGTTATAGTTGAGTGTATAACCATTTGCGTTATATGGCAGATTAGGGTTGGACTGATAGAAAGCACTGCTATCAACGAAATCATTAATTTCAGATTGAGTGTAAGGCGGCTCACCGTCATTTTTTGGGGGAAGTCGACTACCATCTAAACGACCAGATCGAGTAATTTTATCGTTAAAGTCAGTTTGATAGACCATAAGACTTGCAGATAAACCCAATTCAGGATGAGTGAATGCAAAACCTGTTTCATACGTTAAACTGGTTTCTGGCTTTAAATTTGGGTTTGGCATAATTGCCCCGCCCATTGAGTTCAGCATGTAATCTGGAGAAGAATTACGTAAGCTCGGCGCTTTATAGCCTGAAATTACACCTCCTTTTAAAGTCACGTTGTCTGTAGCTTTATAAACTGCATATGCCTTTGGACTGAAATTATCACCAAAAAACTCATTTTCATCGAAACGACCACTTAAGGTTAGTGCTAACTTATCACTGAAATTCCAAGTATCTTCTGCAAAAATAGACCATTGATATCGATCCATTTTAGTGACTTTACCAGCCATCGCTGCATTTTGGTTACTTGTACCATCCTCAAGATTTTCTTTTAAATATCGCCCGCCAATGGTCAGACTATGATCTTCGAAAAAGTACGTTCCTTGGGTATTGGCTGTGATAGTCTCAAATAAAATCCCCCCCGGATTTTGAACTTTACCCACAGTACGCCCTGTAATTGCATTATTTTTATCTTTATCATATTGCAAGTAAGAAGTGAGTTTTAGATTGTCGTACTCACCATCATGAGTAAGGCTAAAATTATTTTTTTCTAATTCTGAGTAAGTCCCTGTATTCGGTACGACATCTGAACGATAGATTAGCTCACCATCATCATTACGATTATTCGTATTATATGCTGGATAATAATTTCCATTAGATAGAACGAAATCTTTACCATCAATATCAACTTTAGGACCCGTTACTGAAACATACTGGGTATAACTTTTACCTGGGTTGTGTGTACGCTCTTGTTGAGTTCTTACATATTCAGCAGTGAGTGTGTTTTTTTCATCTGGTGTAAAAACAAACTTTGTACCTAGATTTGTTTTTTGAAAATCTGGTTCACTCTCACCTGTTTCGGCTGTATTTTTTTGTAATGAACTTTCTTCAATCGTTTGAAGACCAGCTGTAACTTGAACCGAAAGAAGCTTATCAATTAATGGTGCATTTACATACAAGCTGGTATTGGTTGCGTCGTTGTTAACGTCATTCGATTTACCAGCTTTGATATATTCTGTTCGAATACTTGCAGTCAAACGATCTTGATGCTTTTTAGTAATGATATTAATTACACCACCCATAGCATCAGAACCATATAGAGAGGATGACGGGCCTCGAATCACTTCAATACGTTCAATTGATTCTATTGGCGGTAAGAAGTTTACTGATGCTCCTTGAACCCCCCCATTTGTTGTTAAAAGACTACCATCATTCATTGGACGTCCATCTACTAAAAATAAGGTATAAGCTGATCCCATACCCCGAATGGAGATCGTCTGGTTCGTTCCACCGCCTTGTACAAATACACCTGGAACATTTTTCAATGCATCAGTTACATCACTATAAGATTTTTTTTCTAATTCTTCGGCAGTAATCACTGAAATCGTAGCAGCAGCATCCGCTATATTTTGCTCATAACCACTCGCTGAAGTTACGACAATTGTTTTTAACTTAGTTGTATCTTGTTTTGCATTAATATCTTGACCAATTTGCTCTTGTGCAAAACTTGAAACCGACATAGTGGTTAAGACAGCAAACGCTAACTTAGATTTTAAAAATGTCTTTTGCATTGTGTAATTACCAAAGAATGTGTGGAGAGATCTTGTTCGAATTGTGTCGCATTGTAACAAATGATAATCACTTTGCAATAGATTATGATAACTATTCTCATTTATAGTTTTGTTTTTACATTTCAATTTTATTGATATTACTCATTTTGTTCAGTTTTCATAAAAAAAAGCCCCCTTTTAATGGGAGCTTTTCAAATCAACTTTTGTAAATTTAAAGGCAACTTATTTCATATAAGCGCCTTCTGATTGGCTGTGGTCTGTCTGGTCCACAACACGTTGTAACTCTGGGATATGCTGTTTTAGCGTAACTTCAACACCTTGTTTAAGTGTCACATCAATCGCTGAACACCCTTGACAGCCACCACCAAATTTCAAGACCGCTGTTAAACCATGCTCAGCATCTTCAACCACTTCAACCAATGCACAGTTTCCACCATGCCCTGCTAAACCAGGGTTAATTTCTGACTGTAATACATAGGTTATACGTTCTTCAATGGATGCATCTGGACCTACACGTGGCACTTTCGAGTTAGGTGCACGGAAAGTCAACTGACCACCAAAGCGATCTTTGTTGTAATCAATCACTGCATCCAATAAGTATGGGATTGATGGTGTATCAATATATGCAGCAAATTTTGGATATTCTTGTTTATAGTCGGTTGGAACGACTTCATCTGGTGCACTATATGCCATGCAGCATTCAGCACGTGGTGTACCCGGATGTTCTACGAAAACACGTACCGCGATACCAGGAGTATTTTGCTTCTCTAAAAGTTCAAACAAATACTCTTGCGCAGTTGGTGTAATTAATAAATTTGGAATTTCTTCAGCAACTGCAGTGCTGGTGTTCTCAGTCGACATAACAATTTTTCCTCAAGCTGAAGACTCTATTTTAACTGAAGATCGGGGATAATATTTAAAATTCAACTAAATTTGTCAGAATTATTATATTAATAACAATTAAATTTAAAAAAATGGCATGATGAATAGAATTAAAGCAATTTATTCAATCTTATCTATATGCTTGATTTACCTTTTAATCATACTGTCACCATCGTTTTAATTACGGTTGCCATTTCACTGGTTGCATTTTCCAATCAAAATATTATGAATCGTTTGATTTTTTGGCCTCCAGCCATGCAGAAAGGTCAATACGATCGATTTATCACGCATGGTTTTATACATGCAGATGGAACACATCTACTGTTCAATATGATCACACTCTTTTTCTTTGGAAGTGTAATTGAGAGTTTTTATCGACAATACTTATATGAACTCGGATTTGTTCTGTTCTATTTAGGCGGTTTAATCGCGGCAATTATTCCAAGCTATTTAAAACATAAAAATGATCACCGCTGGGCAAGTCTAGGCGCTTCTGGAGCAGTATCAGCAGTCTTGTTTGCTTATATTTTATTTCAGCCATGGAAACTGATATTTGTCTTCTTTATTCCAGTTCCAGCCATTATTTTTGCCGTGCTTTATGTTGCTTATAGTATTTGGTCAGGTAAACGTGGAAACAGTAACATCAACCACAGCGCACATTTATGGGGTGCAGCCTACGGTGTCGTGGTAACGATATTGATTGAACCTCAAATTATCCCACACTTCTTCAGCAAGTTGCTTCAACTACCTTTCTAATCCTTTGATCATTGCGGAGGGTTAAAACACTCCGCACAAATACCTTTAAATTCAAAGTTGATGCTGGTAAATAAATCAAAAACACAAATTCAACAATGATAATGATTATCATTTATATATTCATGTTAATCTTTTATCAAACCTCGAGGTATTGATATGACTTACAATAAACTTCCATTGGCACTCATTCTTTCATTCAGCGCCTTTGTTTCATATGCTCAACCTGTTCAATTCACTTATCAAGATCAAACTATTCAACTTCAAAATACACCACAGAAGCTGGCTGTTTACGAATTATCCGCGTTGGATACACTGAATGCTTTAGGTATTCAAGCATCAATCGTACCTGAAACTACTTTTGTTGGTGCTTTGAAAAAATTTAATGACAAACAATATGTAAAAGCTGGATCTTTATTTGAACCCAACCAAACCTTATTAAAAGAACAAAAGCCAGATCTCATCATTGTCGGCGGGCGTTCTGCTGCAAAATTAAATGAGGTCAAAAAAATTGCACCTGCAATCAACCTCTGGCCTGATACTCAAAACTTCAATCAAGACCTGAAAAATCGCACACTTTTTTTAGCAAAAATGTTTAATAAGGAACAACTCGCACAATCTAAATTAGATCATGTCTATGCCCTTCAAGCACAACTTAAACAACTCACTAAAGGCAAATCCGGCCTGATGCTTTTTGCCATGGGTGATAATTTTATACCGCATGCAAAGAATGAAAGATTTGGATTTGCCTATGATATTTCTGGCTTAAAGTCAGTGGTGCCGACTGCAGCACCTCAAGCCTCAAGTACTCGACCTGCTCCAAACTCACCAGAAGCTCTTGCTGCCGCGCAACGCAATTTAGAGCGTCTAGTACAAGCAATAAAACAAAATCCTGATTTCATCATTGTGTTAGACCGTGGTGCTGTAAACACGCAAAACTATGCTGCGAAACAACATATTCAATCACATCCATTACTCAAGAATAGTCAAGCAGTCAAAGAGAATCGTGTCATCTTTGTTGATGCCGATGCCTGGTATTTAACGGGCGCTGGCTTAGATAACACTGCATTTATGTTAGAAGAATTGATCAATGGTATAAAAAATACTAAATAATTGATTTTATTTATAAAGGAAGTCTTCGGCTTCCTTTTTTTAGAAATATCTCGTAATAATTCAATCAATATCTGGTAATTAATGCCACCTAGATCATTAATTTTGTCAGGATAATGTAGGCATCCGCGAATTTATTCATTTTTTTTTGAGATTTTTTGCATGTCTAATCAACCTGATGGTTTACAATTTTCCTCTAACACGTCCTCTAAACCCAGCAGTTCAAAATCAGGCCAACGCATCGTCAGTGCTGCATTACAACAGATTCAGCCAGAATACGCTGATGCAGTTATCAATGAAAAGAATTGGCGAAAATCCTATCCGATTCATTTTAAACGGTTGGTAGAATGTGGGCTCTCATCACCTGAAGCTGCGCTGCGCATCGCTCAAGATGGACTTCAACAAGCTTATGAAGAGTTTAGTTTTCAACGTGATCAACATACACATGCATTGAATGAAGTGATGAATCTTAAATCAACAGATTTAAATACCTACACACTTCAAGGAAACTCTACTGCTGAGCCGCAATGGTTTGTACCTTATCAGGGTAAAAATTTAGAAGGTCAAGCCCTACTCGACCAAATTCAACTCTGGTTAGACCGAGGTATTATAGAAGCATCACATGCTCAGGCACTACAAGCGTGTGTGCAGCATCCAGAGTGGTTTGACCTTTCGGATCGAACAATGGTGCTGTTTGGTGCAGCTTCTGAAGCAGGACCTTTACCTTGGCTGGCGAAATGGAAAGCCAATATCGTGGCGCTTGATTTAAATCATGAGCGAGTATGGACAAAGATTTTGAATACTGTTCTGCAAGGCAATGCGACCTTATACGCTCCAAGTGTCGAATCAATAGATTCATCTGCATCTATACGTGAAGCTGCAGAGCGTTTAGGCGTTAACTTATTAACAGATACCCCTGAGATTGCACATTGGCTCACCCAGTTTGATCAAGACTTAGATCTTGCCGCGATTGCGTATTTAGATGGCGAAAAGCATGTTCGTGTTTCTATGGCGATGGACGCCATTATGCAACATGTCAGCCAACAAAAATCCAATACCAGTTTAATGTATATGTGTACGCCCACTGACGTCTACGCTGTACCACAGGAAGTTATTCAAGGTGGATTAGATAAGTTTAAATCACGCTCTAAACTTGAAAATATTCTGTCCAAGAGTATTTCGACTGTCTCTCGTGACTATTTTTTCAAACAAAACGAAGAACGCTTATTCCCATGTCATGATAAACAGTATGGGATCTGCGACTGTCTTGTGGTTGAACAAGGTCCAAATTATGCGTTGGCGAAAAGGATTCAACAATGGCGCGCTACGTTAGCACGGTCACAAGGTCAACGTGTCAGCATCAATATTGCTCCATCGACCACTACACATTCGGTAACCAAAAACCCATTATTAAAAGCTGCTTTCAATGGTGCCAATTTGTTTGATGTTGAAGCATTTGAACCCGCGACGACCAATGCGATTATGGCTGCGTTGTGGATTCATGATTTGAGAAACCCACAGTCGGTTGCCAATCCTGACATCGCCCTCAATCATCCATTAGACTTAATCATGCATGGTGCTAATCATGGTGGATTATGGCGTGTAGCATATCTCGCACGCACCGCCCTACCATTTGCCGCATTATATGGTTTTGCTGAGGAAAAACTCCCCTTGAAAAAACTTTGGTCTAAATTCCAAAAATAAGTGTCATAAACAATTGATCATAAAAAAAGCGCTGATTGTTCAGCGCTTTTTTAGTCTTTAAGTATTGAATTCAATCAGGTGAACTGAAGGAACAACCAGAATAAACCACCTGACAAACAGATTGTTGCTGGCAGTGTGAAAATCCACGCTGATAAGATTGTGCGAACCATTTGGAAGTTTAAGCCCGACTTATTCGCAACCATCGTACCTGCTACAGCAGAGTTTAAAACGTGTGTTGTTGACACTGGCATACCAAAGCCATCAGCAGCAGCAATCGTTGACATTGCAACTAACTCTGCAGACATCCCCTGACCATAAGTCATGTGTTGTTTACCAATACGCTCACCAACGGTAACAACAATACGTTTCCAGCCTACCATCGTCCCTAGACCTAATGCCAATGCAGTCGCAACTTTCACCCATGTTGGAATGTATTGAAGGAATGAATCTAAGTTATCACGGTAGTTGTCCACTGTTTTTTCTTGCGCTTCAGTCATGGCAGGTAAAGCTTCTGCTTTATCTAAACGCTTGAATGCAGTCGTGCTGAGGTACATATCATTACGGAATTCAGCCACTTGATCTTCAGGAACATCTTTAATGGATGTGTAGCTTCCTACTTTTTCACCTAAATGATCCGTCAAGCTTGCCAAAGCTGGCACAACTTCAGGTGTGATTTCTTTGGTTTGGATATATGACGTGATAATTTGACGTGCTTTTTCATCTGGAATATCTTGGTGATTTGGATAAATCAAATCAGCAGTTTGAGCAGATAACTGACCAAACGTTTGGATATGTTGTTGATCTAGACTCTTGTTTAAAGAGTAAGCCAATGGCACGATCCCGATCAGAATCAACATAATCAGACCCATACCTTTTTGACCATCATTTGAGCCGTGTGCAAAACTTACACCGGTACACGTGAAAATCAAAATGGCACGAATAAGTGGCGGCGGCGGTTTATTCCCTTCTGGTGGTTGGAATAATTCCACTTGTTTCTTAAAGATTTTTTTAACCAATAAGAACAATACAGCCGCAAATGCAAAACCGATTAATGGTGAGAATAAAAGTGCTTTACCCACTTTCATCACCTGTTCCATGTCTACACCTGACGCACCATTACCTGCGTTTAAGATGTAGTTCATGATGCCCACACCTAAAATTGAACCGATCAGTGTATGCGAGCTAGAAGCAGGGATACCGAGGAACCAAGTTCCTAAGTTCCATACGATTGCGGCAATCAACATGGCAAAGACCATGGCAAAACCAGCACCTGAACCGACGTTCATAATCAATTCAACAGGCAATAGCGCGATAATACCGTAGGCAACTGCACCACTTGCGACCATTACGCCAAGGAAGTTACAGAAGCCCGCCCACATTACAGCGACAGGTGCAGATAAAGCGTTGGTATAAATAACTGTTGCCACAGCATTGGCCGTGTCATGGAAACCGTTAACGAACTCGAAACCCAATGCGATAAACAATGCCGTGGCCAACATGATCACAGCATAAAGATTTAAAGCAGGCACATGAGATAAATCAGCAGCCAACTGAAAACCAATGTAAATCAAGGTTGAAACAATCAGTGTAAGGAACACTGGCATAAAGAATTTCGGCGTTGGCACGTGAACATTCGTCGACTGCATAGGCGTTGACGATTGTGCTGAATCTGAAACTGGAGTTTGATTAGAATTCATGCAAGCAGAGAAAGAGGATAAATATCCCCTCTATTGTTCAATTTAATTATTACAATTATATGACAAAGAGCTGTCATATAAGTCATCCAAACGACACTTATTTAAGAAAATTAAACTTTAAAAACAACCAATATTCAAAATTTAACAATAATAATCAGATAGTTAATACAAAACCCTCGCCTTTAATCTTTATTTCAATCGGTAATTAAATAGATGAAATAAAGATGACATCACTGTCACATTTGTTACAACGGCAGTTATTATTACATTAGATTATGACAACATGATGAAATATAGACAGTTTCAGTTTTGATAGGTTGATCATCGTAGTCGATGGATGAAATTCACCCTTAATTTTTTGGGAATAGGTTCATAAATTTTTATTTATCAGAAAAGTGGACGTAACTCTGCTAAAATATTGCACCATTATTTGTGCAGATTTTTGTGAGAGTCATTTGATGTCTACCCTCGCCACCTTAAAAGCGCTTCTTGCCAAACGTATCCTGATTATTGATGGTGCAATGGGTACCATGATCCAACGCCACAAATTGGAAGAAGCTGATTACCGTGGTGAACGTTTTGAGGATTGGGCCTACGACCTTAAGGGTAATAACGACTTATTGGTTCTAACTCAGCCACAGATTATTCAAGGCATTCATGAAGCTTATCTTGAAGCTGGTGCAGATATTATTGAAACCAACTCGTTCAATGGAACCCGTGTTTCAATGTCTGACTACCATATGGAAGATTTGGTACCTGAGATTAACCGTGAAGCAGCTCGAATTGCCAAAGAAGCATGTAAAAAATACTCAACACCTGAAAAACCACGTTTTGTCGCGGGCGTATTAGGACCAACGTCACGTACCACTTCAATTTCACCAAATGTAAATGATCCGGCATTCCGTAACATCACCTTTGATGAGTTAAAAGTTAACTATATAGAAGCGACTAAGGCATTGATTGAAGGTGGTGCAGACATCATCTTGATTGAAACGGTCTTCGATACCCTAAATGCCAAAGCTGCGATCTTTGCAGTGAAAGAAGTGTTTAAAGAAATTGGTTACGAACTGCCAATTATGATTTCGGGCACCATTACCGATGCATCTGGCCGTACACTCACAGGTCAAACCGCAGAAGCATTCTGGAACTCAATGCGCCATGCAGAGCCTTTATCGATTGGCTTTAACTGTGCACTGGGTGCAGATGCGATGCGTCCACACGTCAAAACCGTGTCTGACGTTGCGGATACTTTTGTTTCAGCGCATCCAAACGCAGGCTTACCAAATGCCTTCGGTGGTTATGATGAAACTCCTGAAGAAACTGCAGCATTTATTAAAGAATTTGCTGAAAGTGGCTTAATTAACATTACGGGTGGTTGTTGTGGTACGACGCCGGATCATATTCGTGCGATTGCGCAAGCAGTTGAAGGTATTGCGCCGCGTCAAATCCCTGAAATTGAACCTGCATGTCGTTTAAGTGGTTTAGAACCATTTAACATTACTAAAGATTCTTTGTTTGTGAACGTGGGTGAACGTACCAACGTGACAGGTTCTAAAAAATTCCTTCGTTTAATTAAAGAAGGTAACTTCACCGAAGCTTTAGATGTGGCACGTCAACAAGTTGAAGCCGGTGCGCAAATCATCGACATCAACATGGATGAAGGGATGCTGGATTCGCAAGAAGCGATGGTGCATTTCCTGAATCTGATCGCGTCTGAGCCTGATATTTCACGTGTGCCAATCATGCTTGACTCTTCTAAATGGGAGATCATTGAAGCAGGTTTGAAATGCGTCCAAGGTAAAGCAGTTGTCAACTCAATCTCCTTAAAAGAAGGTTATGACGAGTTTGTCGAACGTGCTCGCCTCTGCCGTCAGTACGGTGCGGCAGTCATTGTCATGGCGTTTGATGAAAATGGTCAGGCGGATACTGCTGAACGTAAAAAAGAAATCTGTAAACGTTCTTATGATGTCTTAGTCAATGAAGTGGGCTTCCCTTCTGAAGATATTATTTTTGACCCGAACGTGTTTGCGGTCGCAACAGGTATTGAAGAACACAACAACTACGGTGTGGACTTCATTGAAGCAACCGGTTGGATTAAACAAAACCTTCCAAATGCGATGGTGTCAGGCGGGATCTCAAACGTATCGTTCTCATTCCGTGGTAATGAGCCTGTTCGTGAAGCGATCCATGCGGTGTTCTTGTATCACGGCATTCAACAAGGCTTAACCATGGGGATCGTCAACGCAGGTCAGCTTGCAATTTATGATGATATCGATGCTGAGCTAAAAGAAGCTGTTGAAGATGTGGTACTGAACCGTAACCAAGGCGCAAGCGGTCAAGAAGCGACTGAAAAATTGCTCGCTGTTGCGGAAAAATATCGTGGTCAAGCGGGTGCGCAAAAGGCTGAAGAAAACCTTGAATGGCGCAATGAACCTGTAGAAAAACGTCTTGAATACGCGTTAGTTAAAGGTATTACGACTTATATCGATGAAGATACTGAAGAAGCACGTTTAAAATCAGCTCGTCCACTTGATGTGATCGAAGGTCCACTCATGGCAGGGATGAACGTGGTGGGTGACCTGTTCGGTGCCGGCAAAATGTTCTTACCACAAGTGGTGAAATCTGCACGTGTGATGAAACAAGCCGTGGCTTGGTTGAACCCATTTATTGAAGCAGAAAAAACCCAAGGCGAAGCCAAAGGTAAAATCTTGCTTGCTACTGTTAAAGGCGACGTACACGACATCGGTAAAAACATCGTGGGTGTGGTACTTGGCTGTAACGGTTATGACATCGTTGACCTTGGCGTGATGGTACCGTGTGAGAAAATCTTACAAACAGCGATTGATGAAAAAGTTGACATCATCGGTTTATCAGGTTTGATTACACCGTCATTGGATGAAATGGTTTTTGTTGCCAAAGAAATGCAACGTAAAGGCTTTAACATTCCACTCATGATTGGTGGTGCGACAACATCGAAAGCGCATACTGCCGTGAAAATTGCGCCGCAATATCACAATGATGGCGTGTACTACACTGCTGATGCCTCTCGTGCAGTCGGTGTTGCAACGCAACTTTTATCTGCTGATATGAAGCCTCAATTGGCAGCGGACTATGCAGCGGATTATGAAAAAATCCGTACACGTCTAGCGAATAAGCAACCGAAAGCCGCAAAACTGTCTTATGCTGAATCAGTTGAAAATGGCTTCAAAATTGACTTTGAAAAGCATGCACCTGTAAAACCAAACTTTATTGGTTCTGAAACATTCACCAACTATCCTTTAGAAACTTTGGTGGAATACTTCGACTGGACACCATTCTTTATTTCTTGGAGTTTGGCGGGTAAATACCCGAAAATCCTTGAAGATGAAGTTGTGGGTGAAGCTGCACGTGATTTGTTTGAACAAGCACAAGCGATGCTCAAAGACATCATCGAAAATAAACGTTTCGATGCGCGCGCTACTTTCAGTCTTTACCCTGCCAACCGTGTTGCAGCAGACACTGTTGCGGTAACTGATGAAAATGGCAATGTGACGCATACCTTTGAGCATATTCGTCAGCAGTCTGACAAAGTGACAGGCAAAGCGAATTTCTCACTGGCTGACTTTGTAGCGCCGAAAGACGTGGCGCAAGATTATTTGGGTGGTTTCACTGTATCGATCTTTGGTGCGGAAGAACTTTCGCAAGAATACAAAGCCAAAGGTGATGACTATAACGCGATTATGGTTCAAGCCTTGGGTGACCGTTTTGCAGAAGCATTTGCTGAACACTTGCACCAACGTATTCGTAAAGAGTTCTGGGGCTACCAAGCCGATGAACAGCTTTCGAATGAAGAGTTGATCAAAGAGAAGTATGTGGGTATTCGTCCTGCACCGGGCTACCCTGCTTGTCCTGAACATTCTGAAAAAGCGCCATTGTTTGACTGGTTAGGTACGACTGATAAGATCGGAACTTACTTAACCAGTAGCTTTGCAATGTGGCCGCCTTCATCAGTCAGCGGTTTCTACTACGCCAACCCTGAGACTGAATACTTTAACGTGGGTAAAATCTCTGGCGATCAGTTGGAAGATTATGCGAAGCGTAAAGGTTGGACGTTAGATGAGGCGAAACGTTGGTTAGCACCGAATTTGGATGATTCTATCGTTTAATCCCCCCTCGATCCCCCTTTTCCAAAGGGGGAAGATTCCATTCTCATATCTAATTAAAAATCCCCCTCAAGTGAGGGGGATTTTTTATATGGGAGGTAAAACTGTTACGACAATTATTAAATGATCATCGTGATCACCATGCTTATGCCAAGTTTTATTAGAAACAAGTTTTGCTTGTATATGCAAAGTTTCTCTTATGTGTTTTTCTTCCAGAGAAATTTCTAACTTTTTAGAATTGTGAATATGATCATAACCATTAGCGGATTCAATAGCCCAATTAATTGAATATTCCTCTGCATCATAAGTTGAATCTATTTCCAATTCAAATGTTAAAAAATCATTTACGTTATGAAAATATTCAGGTTTTTTTAAATTTAATATTAAACTAGATCCGACGCTTGGTATATGACTTCTCTCATAAACGTGCCCTAATGAATCATTTACTCTAATAATTTGCGGAACGTTAAACATCTTTTCTTTACCTAACTGTCTATAATTAAATTTTATGCTCTCCAAAATATCATTTGTATAGCAAATTATTTGCTCAGCCTGTCTAAGGGAAATAGGGTTTGCATGTGCTAAATTATTACGAGGTTCATAAATTTTATTTAAATAATATCTCAAGACCTCATTACCTGATGGGAAATTATGAATAAAAAAATTCTCGAAATAAGATTTGTAAATTACTGGATTACAGATGATTGTTATTAAATCATCCATTAAAGTTGCATCGACATAACGACTATATCTATTAGGTTCTGCAACCATGCGTTCTTGCGCTTTATCTCTAATACTTTTTTTAATTAACCTATTATTTTTATCATCCATATAGTTAAAATAATCATGATTAACCTTCAGAAGCTCCTCATCAATTAACCTTCTCATCCAAAACTCTAACGTTTCAATACGTTCTTTGCATATCTGTCTGATTTCGGCTTCGCTTAACCCTTTAAATATCATTACTTAGCCCTAATATTTTCTCTTATTTCTAATATCTTCATAATTATAATTTCACTATTAGAGCGATAATTCTTAAAGCTCTATAAGTTTTTAAAATTAAAAAAATCATATATATCTAAAATATAAAATTTTACTCCTTTAATCAATAAAATTGCAAACAAACCTCCAACATATCATCAATCCTCCCTATCACCTGCCCATTGTCAAATCTTGAAACTTTCAACCCCAACTGAGCCAAAGCTTCATCCCTAATCCGATCTGCTTCCAATCCTTCTTTTGTGAAGTGCTGGCTGCCATCACACTCAATCACCAAATTGGCAGCAGGATAGTAAAAATCCACAATGTAATTTAATAAAGGTTTCTGCCGATAAAATTGCAAACCCAATATTTGCTTATTATTAAGCAATTAAAACTTCAAAAAAATTTTTCATATAAATTTCCAAATCGGTCTAAATGCTCATAAATAGTTTCTCGGCTTGAGGCACACCTCCATTGTCTTAAATATTGTTTATGATAATGATACTCATGAACCTCCGTACCAAAATCAAAAGATCCATAAACATATTTCACCCTCAAAAGAAACTTTTCACCACTGAATACCAGAATAATGATCTCATTGTTTTGACCTATTTCGATCACTAAGTTGAAATCAACATGAAATCTTTTTCCATTAAATTCCCTAATAATAATTTCTTTGTTTCGAGCTATCTCAATCGTTAAATTCAAATCGATATATTGCTGAGCTAAAACATCAAATAGTTCTTTACTAAAATGATCCTCAGAAGGCATAATTTTTTCTCTAAATCATTATCTGTATCTATAAAATATGAGTGTAGGCTGTAAAAAATTTATAGTTCAAATATCTTTCATTTACATACTTCAAATACCATTACATCTTATAATACGAAATTAATATTCTCCCAAATTAATATATCCTGGTGTTTCAATGAAAAAACTCATCAACCACCCTGAAAACTTGGTTGTCGACATGTGCAAAGGCTTTGTCTTGGCACACCCAGAACTTGCATTCACTGAATCACACAAAATCATTTCAAGAAAAGAAAAACACAACAATGTTGCCCTGATCAGTGGTGGTGGTAGCGGCCACGAACCTGCACATGCAGGCTTTGTCGGTCAAGGCATGTTAGACGCTGCGGTATGTGGCGATGTCTTTGCATCACCTTCACAAATTCAGGTTTATAAAGCATTACAACACGTCGCAACCGACAAAGGCGTGTTGATGATCATCAAAAACTATTCTGGTGATATGATGAATTTCCAGAACGGTGCAGCTTTAGCAACTGAAGATGGCATCAAGGTTGACTACGTCAAAGTGGCAGATGATATTGCAGTCAAAGATAGTTTATATACCGTCGGACGTCGTGGTGTCGCAGGCACAATCTTTGTTCATAAGATTGCAGGGGCTGCCGCATCAAAAGGCTTAGAGCTGAGTGAAGTTAAAGCGGTGGCACAGAAAGCGGCTGACAATGTCATCAGTTTAGGTTTTGCTTATAGCTCATGTACTGTTCCCGCCAAAGGTACACCAACTTTTACCCTTGCCGATGATGAAATGGAATACGGCGTCGGTATTCATGGTGAACCAGGCATCCGTCGTGAGAAAATCTTGCCAGCAAAAGAACTGGCACAACGTATGGTCGATGACCTGTTTTTAGATCGTCCAGACATGAAAGAAGTTGCAGTATTGATCAATGGCTTTGGTTCTACCCCAATGCAAGAACTGTATCTGTTTAACCATGATGTATGCGCACACCTTGCACATAAGGGCATCAAAATTTACCGTACCTTTGTCGGCAACTACATGACCAGTATCGACATGAATGGCGCATCCATTTCATTACTTGAATTAGATGATGAACTCCAAACATACTTAGATGCAGAAGCTAACACCCCTGCCTTTAAACTTGATGGTTCACCTGCTTTAGCCATTGAGTTTGCGATAAAAGATACGGCTACCCAACATCAAGGCAATAGCGAAGTTGAAACTGCAGCAGAACATGCTGAAATTCAAAATGAGCAATTCACCATTGAAAACATGCGCTATGTGGTCGATGTCATGGCTGCCTGTATTATTAAAAATGAAGTGCCATTTTGTGAGTTAGACGCACACGCAGGCGATGGTGACTTCGGCATGAGTGTGGCTAAAGGCTTTAAACAACTCAAGAAAGAATGGCAAAGCTTGATCCAAGCACAGCAGATGGATGAATTCTTGCTCAATAGCTCCATGATCATTATGGAATATTGTGGCGGTGCATCAGGTCCAATCTGGGGTTCAGCATTCCGTGCCGCAAGTAAAGCCATTCAAGGTAAAACCACGTTAAGCGTGGCGGATTTTGCCGATATGCTGCAGGCCGCAGTAAAAGGTATTCAAACCACAGGCGAACGTTCATTTGGACGTGGCGCGGTAGTGGGAGATAAAACTCTCATTGATGCGCTCGTGCCATGCGCAGATTCATGGTCTGCCAACACAGACAAAAGCTTTAAGGAAAACTTTATCTTAGGTGCTCAAGCTGCTGTTCAAGGCGCAGAATCGACCAAAGAGATTGTTGCACGAATGGGTCGTGCAGGTACTGTCGGGGATCGTAGCTTAGGCTATCCTGATGCAGGTGCATATGGTTTAGGCGTGATTTTTACCGATATTGCCGATCATCTAAAATAACATCTAAACATGACATAAATGATTGATTAGTTATGTAAAAAAGCCCTGATGATTCAGGGCTTTTTTTGCTTTTTATTTTTTAAAACTTGATAATAATGCGCTGGTAATCGCCTGATTATGTGATGCCACACGAGACTTCTTCGCTTTCGCTGACTGGTCAGCTACACGTTGAATTTTGACTGCTTTTAATTTACCTTGATTTTCAACAACCTGAAATTTGACTCGGTCATTGCGTTTTGGCTCACCTTCATCTGCAGGAAAGTCAGAAATGTGGAAAAAAATATCCTCACCTGAACCACCAATAAAACCAAAACCTTTATCGGCATGATAAATTTTAATTTTGCCTTGCTGGACTTCAGACTTCATAACATTCCCAAAAAACGGTATACAATTTTCAATATTATACACGCATCTTAAAGTGCATCATCTTTGCTGATCACTTTAAATAATCATGCAAATGCTGTTGGACAATGACGCGTTTGTGTCCTTTACTTTGTTGTTCCGATAACAATGATTCCGCATCTAAGACCACCACTCTGTGACCATCATCCTGTAGACGTTTCACACCTTCAAATAACATTCGAGCACCGACATCATGGATTAAAGTCAGATGTGTAAGATCAAGCACTACTTTATTTTTACCTACAGGCTCATTCTGTAACTCACGCAAGAACATTTCAGTCTCTGTAAATTGTAAGACACCACGTAGCTCATATACCACCATGCCATCATCATACTCACGGCGACTTTGGATAATGGTTTGTGCTGAAGGGGTTCCCTCCATCAAATGTAATCCCATATCACTTGATAGACGTTCAAAGATTTCCACACCTCGAACACTGTTGCCATGGCTGTCTAATTTAGGCGAAAAAACCGCAATCCCGACCTGACCTGGTAAGACACCAATAATCCCCCCTGCCACCCCACTTTTGGCAGGAATACCAACCGTGGTCAACCAATCTCCAGCTGCATCGTACATACCGCACGTCATCATAACGCTAAGTACCTGACGACATACCTGACGATCTAAAATACATTTTCCCGTAACAGGGTCTTTTCCGCCATTCGCCAAAACACTGCCCATTCGTGCTAAATCTTTCACGGTGACTTTAATCGCACACTGTTGAATATAACCATGAACAATATGTTCTGGGTCTTCTTCTAGCACGCCAACGGTACGCAACATATATCCAATCGAAAGATTACGAAATGCTGCTTTCAGCTCAGATTGATAGACTTGCTCATCAAAGGTTAACTTACGCCCACACAGTTCACTCAAGAAACGTCGTAAATGTTCTGCACGAGAAACAGTCTTTTTATGAGGTAATAAAGAATGTGTCGTAATCGCACCCGAGTTAATCATTGGGTTCTTAGGAATCGATCGTTCTTTTTCTAATGAGATTTGATTAAATGCTTCCCCCGAAGGTTCAACACCAACTTTTTCTAATACCTGAGCCAAACCATGTTCTTGAATCGCTAACGCATAAGCAAATGGTTTAGACATTGATTGAATCGTGAACTCAACTTCATCATCCCCTGAGGAATAAATCGTACCATCAATGGTTGAAAGTGCTAAAGCGATACGATTTGGATTGGCAGCTGCCAGTTCTGGAATATAGTCAGCCAATGCTCCTTCGGTATTCGCATGACATTGGTCCAATACATGGGCAAGATAATCAGGTACAGGTGTCTTCATTTTTATTCTCTTGGTGATCAATGGAGACCCAAAATAAGATCTCAAATGTTAAATTCAGCTGTCGATATCGTGTCACATTTGACTTGATTACGACCATTCTGCTTTGCAAGATATAGTGCTTTATCCGCTGCACTATAAATCCTTTGCTTTACTTCGTCTGTGTGTAGATGTGGTAAATTTTGTGACATCGCCACACCAAAGCTTGCGGTCACTTGAATAAAAGTCGCTGGGCTAATCTCAATTTTTTCACTTTCGATCGTTCGACGGCAGCGTTCTGCGATGATTAATGCTTCGTCGATATCACCATCTGTCAGTACTAGAACAAACTCTTCACCACCGAGTCGTCCCACTATATCCTCTTCTCGTGTTTGCTGTTTTAAAATGAGAGCAATACGTTTGAGTACAAGATCACCAACATCATGACCATAATTGTCATTAATCTGCTTGAAGAAATCGAGATCTAAGATGATGAAAGCAAAGCTGCGATTTTGTTGAATTAACTTACTAGTAAACTGATTGATGTAACGACGGTTATAGAGGTTGGTTAACGCATCTTTCTGACTTAGTATTTCAATCTTACGCTCACGTCGTCTCCACTGCGACAAGATCAACTCAAAAAAAACTGCTGAGCACAACAGTATGGGTAAATATAGTACCGCCATACTTTTCAGCCAAAAAGGATTGGCATACAAATTAGATTGATTCAGTGCATCACTAAATAATGGTGCATAAGTCAGTTGACCATTGGCCGTCAGTACTGCCAACCACAAGATAATACAAGCAATAATAAAAGAGACGCTATAGATGATGTGCTGTTCATATAACACAAAACCAATTAATACAATATTGACCGTTCCCGCCATCACCGCAGGACTATAAATCCCAACCGTGTATCCTGAAAAAATGACAATCAATCCATAAAATAAGGGGATTAAATAGCCCAAGATTCGGCGAGCAGTAGCATTTTTACGAAGCATTAAAGCGATTATCAGAAAACACATGGTCAAAATCACTTGTAAACATGTGGTCCATGTCCGATGTGGATAATATTCTGGATCTAACCAAATTTGATATTCTGAATGGAAAGTTAGGTAGTACCACAACCAATGACCGATGAGCATCAACAGCCCAAATATAAGTAACAGAATCCCTTTATTAAAGTTGGACCAGTTAATAATAGAACGATCAGATTCTAACAAGACATATTTGATAGCTTGCAATAAACTGCGCTGTTGTTGTACTTCATTCTCTCGAGTCATCATCTAATTGTATTATCGAATATTCATATTTATTTTTATTAAAATTTGGATGTATTCAGCGATCATGTCAATGCGCTTTAAGCATTAAAAAGACTGCTTTATCGTTCAGATCAATTTATGGTATGGATTTGATGATCACTGACCAAAACAAAAGCATTGCTATAAAAAAAACCTAAGCGTATGTTTCTCTATAGTTAGTAGTACCAAAACCGAAATTTAATCATTCAACTAAGCTGGCTGATATAACTGTACCTGATTTCGTCCGCTTTCTTTGGCAATATATAAAGCGTGATCTGCACAATGCGTAATGACGTCTTGATCAGATAACTCATGGGATAGTGCAATACCAAAGCTTGCCGTCACATTTAACGAGGTTCCATCATCCAGCACAATCGGCTGCTGTGCAATTGCGTTACGGCAACGTTCTGCGATATCAACCGCTTGATCACGACTGAGATTGTCCAGAATTAATATAAATTCTTCACCGCCATAACGTCCAACCGTATCACCAATACGAACATGATATTCCAAACGCGTCGCCACCTGTTTCAGGACTTCATCTCCTGCTGCATGACCATATTGATCATTAATTTGTTTGAAATGATCCAAATCCAATAAGATCACAGCATAATCAGCACGATCCTGCTGAAAATGTGATAACACTTCATTGATCTGACGACGGTTATAAACGTTCGTCAGCGCATCAAATTTACTGCTGGTTTCGAATTGTTTTTCACGACTGCGCCATTGGGTGAGTAAAATCTCAAAGAATAAAACACTCATAAGTAAAATGGGCACGTAGAGCTGTACCATGCTCATGACCCAAAAATCATTTTGGTAAACGATACTTTTATTCAACTCATCACTAAACATAGGTGCATAACGAATTCGATCGATATGCGTCAAGTAACACGTTAATAACGTGTATATCGTAATTGGAATTGCAATCCCATAAATAATTTTACGGCTATAAAATACCAACCCGACCAATACAATACTAATGAACCCTGCCATTGTTGCAGGACTATAAATTCCAATCGAATACCCTGAATAAATCATGGTCATTCCAAAGAAACTAGGGGCAAAGTAAGCAATGAAGGTTTGAAACTTAGCGATATGCTGAAACTTGAAACAACTCCAAAACAGGACAAGATAAATCACGGAGGTCACCAACAATTGGGTAACACGTAATTCAAAATAGTCAGGATTTAACCACTGTGCTTTTTCAGGGGTATAAAAAGCCACAATTAACCAGCGAGCGACCTCAAGTTGGCTTAGAATTCCAAAAAAGAGGATAAGCCGTCCCTTTTTAAAATCACTCCAATTGATCAGCATATTTTGAGGATCAAGGATGTACGTATTGGCCATACGATACAATCGCTTAATCATATGTTGAATCTTCCTGATTAACTTCATTCTGTCCTTTTATCTTTTATATTGTCTTTTTAAGCAGCGTGAACTCGCTCTACAAACAAGATCCCATCAAGATGGTCAATTTCGTGTTGAATAATTCGTGCAGGGAATCCTGAAAAAGTCTTAGTAATTTCCTGTCCTTGCATATTACGATAACGGACACGGATTGATGAAGCTCGAGCTACTTCCGCACGTCGATTCTCTACACTTAAACATCCCTCTTCTCCTGAAACAACATGATCAGAACGCTCCAATATTTCAGGATTAATCATGTAAATAGGCTCCATCTCAGGCGCATCGGGATACCGTATATTGGGTTTTGAAGCGACGATAATAATCCTTTTAGAGACATAAACTTGTGGTGCAGCAATTCCGACACCATTGCGCTGTTGCATCGTAAAATTCATTGCTTCAACCAGATGCGTTAACCAGCTACTACTAAACTCAAGTTCACTTACCGGCGATGCAACCAATTCAAGGATCACTTCACCTTTTTGAGCAACGGGTAGTATCGTCATAATACGTTCATCTCAATTATGATAAGAATTTGATCTTCATAATTTTTTAAATTTTAAATCAAATATTTGATTAATAGTCAACCAATCTTAAAGCATTTCAAGATGAAGTAAAACTGATTTAAATGACGAATTTGTGACCTGATAATTTTACGGCTCAAGTTTCACTTTTTTGTATGACATCAGCATCCTGAAGTTCGTAGTAGTGTCTAACCTGATTACGACCACGTTTTTTTGCTAGATATAATGCTTGATCTGCATGACGAATCACCGCTTCTTTATTTAAATTAAATTCAGAAATGGCTATACCAAAGCTTGCTGTCACTCTGATCGTCGTACGTTCATCGATATAAAAGAGCTCATTTTCAATTTCTTTGCGACACCGCTCTGCGACCTCCATCGCAGCTCTGAGGTTTTTATTCTGCAACAGCATCACAAACTCTTCACCACCAAATCGCCCGACAATATCTGTATCACGTATATTTTGACGTAGTACATTGGCAACACGCTTTAAGACGTTGTCTCCGATATCATGACCATAGTTATCATTAATACTCTTAAAATGATCAAGATCTAACAGAATGAGAGCAAATTTTCGTTCTTGTAATTGAATTTCATTGAGTTCTAAACCTATTTTTCGACGGTTATAAATCCCCGTCAGCGGGTCCATTTGACTCATTAAATTAATTTGTTTTTCTCGATTTCTCCATTGCGTCAACAAAATCTCAAACAATACAAAAGTCGCAAAAAAAATAGGCACGTAAAAATAAAGTTGTGAATAAACCCAGAATTCATTAAATACCATGACTGAATAATTGAGCTGATCACTAAAGACCGGTGCGTAGGTCATATAACCCAATGCACTACTGACAATTGCAATGAGCATATATACAATGACTGGTAAAAAAAGCAGATATACAATCTTGCGTTCAAATAAAACCAGACCAACTGTTAAAATACTGATAAATCCCGCAACTGTAGCAGGACTACTGATACCAACCGAATAGCCACCATAAATAAAGCTTACGGAAAATACCAAAATAATAAAGTAAGGTAAATATTGTCTCACCCACTCTTTATGACGCCATATGACACAAGGAATAATCAGTAAGAACTGTAATACACAGCACAGCAACATCCGTGATAGGTGAAAATAATAATAATCAGGATTGAGCCAATGATGTAATGCAGGATGATGAAATGAAAATAAATACCATGCAATCCAGGTGATATGTGCAAGTCCGCCCAATACCATGACCAGAATACATTTATTTAAGTTACTCCAATTCATCAACACACTTTGATTCATAAATGAATGAAGTGTATAGGGGCGAAAAATTCGATTGAATAGTCTTAACATAATGAACTAACTCAATTGAAACAGCTCATCAAAATAAACTATATTTTCATTTAACTCTGTAATCATTAAATCTATTTCACCCCTACAAAATATAGTGAATAAAATCACATATTTTTTATTATAATTGCACTTATTATCACAATCTAACCTTAAGATTAGGATTTATCAAGGTTTTTTTACCATTTATTCTATTTTTTTTTAAAGCTTTTTTTGCTTAAATCCAGCTAACGATACGCTCAAGCATTTTAATTTGACTCAGCTAAAAATTGCTAAGCACACTCCTAACTCTTAGAGATCGAGTTCTCGATAAATTACTTTAATTTCTTGTGCAATGTGAATACTGACTTGATGATGCAAATATTGAATCAAAATATCAAATTGCTCTGCACCATCGTCTAATCCAGTACAAAAATATTCAGTATGAGGAGGAAGCGTTTTTAACCACTGACTTTGATAAAAATCGGCAACGGATTCAAAATTAAGATAACGATGAGGATGCTGTTGTAATGATTTTACAAATTGCAGAAATCGAGCTTCCCAAAAGTGGATAATCATACATTTAAAGTCTACTGGTTAAATTCAATTTTATTGTTACGTCGATCTGCTTTATTTTGCAGATCGAATCATTCAAATCAATGTCCAAGGATGTAAATTTTTCAGAGTGAGTAGACGGTTTGCTGTTGAACTTGATATTTTTTCTTCCACTGAAGATAACCTAATAAGGCTAAAACAATAAATGCGCCATAAAGACCAGCCGTCAAGTATAGATCTTTATACATAAACATCATGACATAGATGATATCCACTGCGATCCAAGCAGGCCAAATTTCCAAATATCGTTTAGACGTCCAATATGTAATGAGCAGACTCAAACTCGCCAATTGAGCATCTAAATAAGGAATGGAAGCATCCGTAAAATAATCCAAACCTAAACCAAAAATAAATCCTGCCAACATTGTAAAAAACACATGTTTGATAATTCTCAACCCTTGAATACGATTGATGGCAAGTTGCTCTTGCTGTTTAAACTGAGCTTTCCATATCCACCAACCATACACTCCTAAACCGATAAACACGCATTGCAATATCGTTTCACCATAGAGTTGATAGTCATAAAATAACTTTGCATATAAGCCATAAGCCACGAGATTCACAGGCCAACACCAAATATTACGGCGAATCGTGAGGGTTACACCCAATACACTCATCAATACTGAAATAATTTCTAAAAGGCTCATACACTACGTAAAATGATCGTGGTTTATTTGATACGCCTATCCTAACGCATATTGAATGGCACCATACATGATTCTTAACGAACACGACTTAGCGCTGTTCAATTTGAACTGCACAGTTTTGACCTAACCATTAAACTCCTCTAAAAATAGAATATCCTCAATGGAAAATAATAATGATGAATACAACTCAAACGACCAGAATAACCATTGAAATTCGCAATCATCTGATGTTGATTGGTTTAAACCGTGCTGCGAAGCGCAATGCATTCGACAGTCCTATGATTGATGAACTTTCACAAGCACTTACCACCTATGAAGACCAGTCTGATTTACGCTGTGCTGTGATTTATGCACATGGAGAGCACTTTACGGCAGGATTAGATCTGGTTGAGCTTCAGCCGCGTATGTCAGATGGTATATTTTCGGAAGATATGAACTTGATTAACCCATGGGGCACGACTGGTCGTAAACGAAAAAAACCAGTCGTTGTCGCTGTGAAGGGGTATTGTTTTACTGCTGGAATCGAACTGATGTTGAATGCCGATATCTGTATTGCCCATCAAAATACCCAATTTACTCAACTTGAAGTGCAACGTGGCATCCTCCCCTTTGGCGGAGCAACTTCACGCTTCGTTAAAACTGCAGGTTGGTCTAATGCAATGCGCTACTTATTGACGGGGGATTTTTTTGATGCTGCAACTGCATTTCGACTTCATTTGATTACTGAAGTAACAGAACAAGATCCGCTTGACCGTGCCATTGAACTCGCCGAATCCATCGCTTCAGCTGCTCCACTCGCTGTTCAAGCCACATTGACGGCTGCTCATGAAGCGATTTCACATGATGAGCAGTACGCTTTTAATCAGTTAAAGACTCATCTTCTTCCACTAATACAATCTGAAGATGCAATCGAAGGTATGCGAGCAATGAGCGAAAAACGTCAACCTCGCTTTAAAGGTCAATAGTTCAATATCGGGAAATATAGACATGCAAGCCATTCCAAATGTGAACCAGATGCCAAGAAGCATCAATAAAACTCAAGTTCAGTTTCCTGCCTTAGATAACTATATGCTCACTGGCACTCGCTACCTATCATCTGGTGTGAAGACTGTTGCACGTATTATTGTGGCTTCAGCGACAGCGGTTCCCCAACCTTTTTATCGCAGATTTGCAGAGTATGCTGCAGAACGTGGTTTTGAAGTGCTAACCTTTGATTATCGTGGTGTGGGGGCATCATCTCCAGCACAACTCAAAGGTTTTAAAATGAGTTATTTGGATTGGGGGAAACTTGATCTCGCTGGTGCCATTGAATACTTTTCTAGCGATACTTTCCCCTTATTTGTGACTGCACACTCTTATGGTGGTCAAGCCTTGGGACTTACCCCTAATCATCATCAAGTCAGTGCTATGTGTTGCTACGGTACAGGTGCAGGTTGGGCAGGATATATGCCGTTCACAGAAAGATTCAAAGTATCCGTGATGTGGAGTATTGTGTTTCCACCCATTGTCGCAGTCACAGGTTATTTACCTTGGAGTAAATTCAATATGGGCTCTGATCTGCCTTTAGGGGTATATCAACAGTGGCGTCGTTGGTGCAAAAATCCGTTATATTTTTTCGCTGACCCCGAGCAACAAGATTTAAAAGCACAATATGCAAGTGTTAAAACCAAAATTTATGCTGTTTCAGCATTAGATGATGATTGGGCTCTCCCAAATTCGAGGCAAGCCTTTATGCAACATTATCGTTCTGCTGATATGCGCTACATTGATATCACAGCCAAACAGTATCAAATGCCTGCAATTGGACACATGGGATATTTCAAAAAAGGCGCAGAAAAAATTTGGGATGACATGCTCCAAAATTATCTCAATTTAGTTGATGATTAAATTCTAAATTACTGAATAAATTCAGATTGATGCTCTACCCCTTGTGCGTCAGTATGTCGATACATGATGCCATATTGACTCACATAGTATTCAAGGGATTGATTACGATATTCCCATAAAATCGACCACTCACCTAAATCAAATTGATTGATCTGACATAAAGTTCGTGATGGCATCTTGTTCAAAAACTCATATTGAATTTGCTGAGCAAACTTGATATCACGATGATTTACACGTTTCTCAAACAGTAATTTAGCAACCTCATCAAACATACGAATATCTTCGACAGAATCCGTATCATACACCAAGCGCGCCGGCTGGCTGAGATCAGTAGGCTTGAGGAGTTTTGTTAAATCAAAGTGCCTCTGCGTATTCCCCATAATCAATTTAGGTTGTAATAATAGTCGCCATACGGCATAGCAACTGACCAAAGCAAAACACACCACGATTAGCATCATATTTTTTACTCATTCCGATGATTATTCATTGAATCGTTCATTACAGAAATGATTATTTCTTTATTTTTATTGTTAATTTTCTTGGTGTTATTAAGTTTTAACTTTTAAAATATTAACTTAAAAACCAGTAGAGGGATGGCACGAAACGTAACAACTCATTTCAAAATCCACATGTTATGTAAACCGTGTAAATCTAGGTAATTTTATTCAATTAATATGACTTAAAAGTACGTTGAAAGATTCTCATTAAAATAGGGTTTAAAATCTTAGTGTTCTAAATCATTACGACATGTTTTGTCGTTTAACTTGATACGCATCTACACTATTCTTTTCTCAAATTTTATAATTTAACCATGAACTATTCCCGTAAACGCAAACCCATTACCAGTGCATGGCCAGTTGAGCACGATTGCTTCCTCATTGAAAACAGTCATCTTCAACTCGAAGCATTGCAACAGACGCTTCCTTATTCTGCTCAAGAAATTCAAGATCGCCAAGAAATCTTGGGGCTCACGAGACGTCGTCGTCAAATGAAAAAATTAGGTCAATTTTAATTTTCTAATGAAGCTAAAAATTAAATCCCAATAATCGATCAAGTTTAAGCATTTTTTGTTTAATAAATTAACCCTCGTGCCCTCTCTGACAATGAATCAATTTCGCCATATTCTTGGATGGTGATTTGCCATCATTTTTGCTCAAAAATAATTATTATTTAAATGCTCTCTCAAAAATGGATCCAAAATATTTATTTTTAAAGATTATTATTGACTTTCTATCTAAAAAATAGAATTATTGGATCCAATTGATAAGGAGATCAACTCATGTTTGTAAAAAATGCTTGGTATGTGGCGGCACGACCTGAAGAAGTACAAGATAAGCCTCTAGGAAGACAAATTTGCGGTGAAAAAATGGTTTTTTATCGTGGAAAAGAAAACCAAATACATGCCGTTGAAGATTTTTGCCCACATCGCGGTGCACCTTTGTCATTAGGCTTTGTTGAAGATGGTCAACTGGTCTGTGGTTATCATGGGTTAGTGATGGGATGTGACGGCAAAACGGTTTCAATGCCTGGGCAACGTGTACGTGGCTTTCCTTGCAATAAAAGCTATCGCGCAATTGAAAAATTTGGCTTTATTTGGGTATGGCCAGGAGACCAATCGCTTGCAAGTGAAGATCAACTCCCAACTTTAGAGTGGGCTGAAAATCCAGAATGGGCCTATGGTGGTGGACTATTCCACATCAACTGTGATTACCGCTTGATGATTGATAACTTAATGGATCTCACCCATGAAACATATGTTCATGCAAACAGCATTGGTCAAAAAGAAATTGATGAAGCTGCACCAACCACTCGTGTTGATGGTGACCACGTTGTGACTGAACGTCATATGGAAAACATTTATGCACCTCCATTTTGGCAAATGGCTCTAAAAGGTAATAATCTCGCTGCAGATGTTCTAGTAGACCGTTGGCAAATTTGTCACTTTCATGCACCTAGCAATGTTCATATTGAAGTTGGTGTTGCCCACGCAGGACATGGTGGTTACAACGCACCGGAAAATAAAAAAGTGTCTTCAATCGTTGTAGATTTTATTACCCCTGAAACGGAAACGTCTCACTGGTATTTCTGGGGAATGGCTCGACACTTCCAACCTGACAACATCGAATTAACTAACCAAATTCGTGAGGGACAGGGCAAAATTTTCTCGGAAGATTTAGATATGCTTGAACAACAGCAACAGAATTTATTGAGACATCCTGATCGTAAATTGCTGATGCTGAATATTGATGCAGGCGGTGTTCAATCTCGAAAAGTAATAGACCGCTTGATCAGCTTAGAGCAAACGAATGATGAGCAGAAAATTACAACTTTGAATGTTGTTTAAAGTAAACCCACATTTTATCAGTTTTTCATTTTACCAAGGAGCGATACTCACATGGATGTGACTATTCAGAAGATTTATCGTCATAATGAACACATTTTATCTTTCGAACTGGTAAACACCCATGGTGAATTATTACCAGCTTTTCAAGCCGGTGCACATATTGATGTGCACTTAGGTAATCAATTAATTAGACAGTATTCTTTGGCAAATTGTAGTTCAGAGCAGCACCGTTACGTCATTGGTGTCCTGAATGATCCTTTATCACGTGGTGGTTCTAAATTTATTCATGAACAACTTCGTGAGGGTCAGCAGCTCAAGATTAGTGAACCACGAAATTTGTTTGCCTTGGTTCCTGAGACAGAATATGCATATTTGTGTGCAGGTGGAATCGGTATCACTCCTATCTTAGCAATGGCTAAAGAGCTTAAACGCAATAATCAGTCCTTCCAATTACTGTATTTTGTGAAAACGAGAGCTTCTATTGCATTCCAACAAGATTTAGAGGCTCTAGGAGATTCCGTCCACATCCATATTGATGATGAACCTGAAACACATATTCTTTTGAATACAGTCTTTGCCTCTCCTCATATCGATCATCATATTTATGTATGTGGCCCAGATGGTTTTATGAACTATGTGATCCATACCGCAGATACGCTCTCTTGGCCTAGTCATCAAGTACATAAAGAGCATTTCAGCGCACAAGCTATTGATACCAGTCAAGATGGCAGTTTTGAAATTGAGATTTTAAAAACAGGGCAACGTATTCATGTCGCAGCTGATCAATCTGCAGCACAAGCTTTAGAACATGCTGGAATCTGTATCCCTTTATCTTGTGAACAAGGTATTTGTGGCACTTGCTTAGTAAATGTAGTTGAAGGTGAAATTGATCACAGAGATATGTATTTAACTGAAGAGGAACAAGCTGCAAATGATCAATTCACACCTTGTTGCTCAAGAGCCAAATCTCAACGAATTATCATTGATGTTTAATTTGGATCGATAGATTTTCAAGTGTAGCCCTTCATTAATTGAAGGGTTTCTTATATAGACCCATCTGTGTGAAATATTGAACGCATAGTCTCCCCTAAAGTAACCACATGACTATGCTCACGCATTAAACTTTCAGCGCGTGCTGAGTCTTGTTGCTTTAATGCATTGAATATTGAGCAGTGTTGGATATGCGCATATTGCAAACGACGAATTTCAGACAGCGCATTATTTTTATCATAAGTCAGTGCTTGTGCAGATGCCATAGGTAACTGATTGTTTTTACTAAGTGCTTGCACAATTGCAATATTATCCGAGCCTTGAATAATAGTATTGTGAAAAATAGTGTTGTAATGATGGTAGGTTTCTAAATCATCGCTTGTTAATTCTGGTTTATTGAATATGGAATCAATTTGCGTAATACAATTCAAAAGTGTTTGATGTTGATCTATCGTCATGCCTTTTTCAGCAAGCGTTTTTGCAGCTAGACCTTCTAAAACGCCACGTACATGCAACGCATCATGAACTAATTTGGATGAAATTTCTCGAACAGTATAGCCTCGAGTTGGATTTTTAACGAGTAAGCCTTCTTGCTCTAAAAGCCGAAAAGCCATTCGAATGGGTTGACGTGATACACCTAGCATTTCAGCAGTCGGAATTTCAGCCAAACGAGAACCTCCTGCAATCTCCCCAGAAATAATCATTTTGCGAAGTTCAATTAACACTTGCTGCCCTGAAGACATATAACTACTCAATTTTTTTGATCATGATTGATCCTAACGAGTCAGATTTGGAATATCAATCTCTGTTGACTTAAAGGACTCTTTTAGGCCGGAAATTCACTATTCTATTTTTGATAACTGAGGTGATTATGAGTTCGTATCATCAATATTTATTTTTTGAAGATTGGTTGCCATTAACTCTAGATTGTTTCGAATTAAATAAGCTAAATGGATATCTACCCCATCTAACATTTTTTGTTCTATCTCATTAACAATGTTTCGACATTGTTCGAGTTTTTCAAATCCTTTAGGCGTTACATTAATTAAAATTCTTCGTCCATGTGAGGGATCTGAAGCTCTACTGATCCAATCGTGGTTTTGTAAATCTTGTAGAATTTTATTGGTAGATTGCGGTTTAATAAATGAACGTTCTGCAAGTTTTGCATTAGATAGATTGCCTTTCGCAGCGATAACTGACAATGCTGTAAACTGAGATAAGGTGATATCTAAGTCTTTTAAACGTTCAGTTAAAAGTTTACTCACAATACGATCAACCCTTGCAATTATATAGCTCAGTGTCGGAATCGAATGATTAACTTCTGACATTTTATAATCCTTAATAGATGAACAAAAGTATGACTACTGTCGTAATCATACTTTTAACATATGTTTAACGTGTAGTTATATTTAGCACTGGATCAGACTGCTCTGCCCGTGGCTTGCGTACAAGCATTAATGCCGCTATAGCTGCAAATAAAATCAGTGGAATACTTGCACCAATGACCATTGCTGAACTAGAACCTAACGACAGTAGCATGCCAGCAAATAGTGGCCCTGCAAAAGATCCTATACGCCCTACTGCGACTGCAGCTCCTACGCCCGTGCCACGCATTTCTGTTGGATAGAACATCGCTGCCAATCCATAGAGCGCTGATTGGCCACCTACAATAAATAGACCACAACCCACAGCAGACAATACAAGTAAAGCAACAGTTGGAGATATTGCAAGACAGCACAGTGATAACAAGATGCCAATATATATAAATTTAATTACAGTACTCATGCGAATCTTATCAAGTAAAGTTCCCATGAGAATCGACCCGAAGATACCACCGATGTTGTAACCAATTTGAACATAGTTCGCTTCTGTTTTTCCTAAACCTTGTGCACCCATCAATAGTGGCAACCAGTTGAGTAAAAAATATAAAACAACTAACGTAAAGAAAAAACTGATCCAAATTTGAATCGTGGAAAAACGCCGTTCTTTTGCAAACAACACTTCAAAGAATGGAGTAGAAGTTTTATTCTTCGTCGCTGTTAAATAGTCTTTGGACTCTGGCAAATACTTCATTAGCAAAGGAATTAAAAGAATTGGAGCGAAGCCACCAATGTAGAAGATATGTCTCCATTGCGCATCACCAGCTAAACCCATTGCCACGAATGATGTCAACATTCCACCAAATGGAATACCGCTATACATAATACTGACTGCAATGCCTTTATGTTTCTCTGACACTGCCTCAGATGCCATGGTGATCATCATTGGTAAAGCACCACCCATCCCTAACCCAGTTAAGAAACGAATGATTAAAAGCAGTGTGTAATCAGAAGCATATGCCGTTAGAACTGACATCACTCCAAAAATTAAAATACTGGTCAATAGAACTGCCTTACGCCCAATTTTATCAGCGTAACGACCTCCTAATAATGCACCAGGTAAAGTACCCAAGATTGCCGCGCTAAACGCCCATGCCATTTGAGTATTATCTAAGCCAAACTCTGCTCGCATCCGTGGTGCTGCTACGCCCATTGATTGAAGATCGAAACCTTCAAATACAGCGATAGCGAAACACAGTACGAGTGTAAGCGTAGCTTTAGTCTTACTACTTACACTTTGTTCCATTTTTTATTGTCCCTTTTAGAGCTTTTAAAATACTTTAAAAAAAATACACATCCTATGTATTGCCTCCGTCCAGGCAACTCAAAAAATATCACCTAAACTTATAAAATAATCAATATTTTTTTTTAAATAAAATTCATTTAAAATATTATTTTCTTATATATCAATTTATTATAAAAATTTTATAAAAAATTCAAAAAAACACTTGTATGTAAGTTTAACTGATATTATCTTAATTTCATCAGGACATAAAACAAACACTAAGGAGCTTATCATGTCTTATCAAAATCGCTGGTCCACTGTAGATGTAAAAGTTGAAGCTGGCATTGCTTGGGTCACTTTAAATCGCCCAGAAAAGAAAAATGCGATGAGTCCAACCTTAAATAAAGAAATGATTGATGTACTTGAAACGCTTGAACTCGATCCAGAAGCAGGTGTTTTGGTACTCACTGGTGCTGGGGATTCTTGGACAGCAGGTATGGACTTGAAAGAGTACTTCCGTGAGGTTGACAGCCAGCCAGAAATTTTCCAAGAACGAATTCGTCGTGATGCATCACGTTGGCAATGGCATTTACTTCGTTTTTATTCAAAACCAACGATTGCAATGGTAAACGGCTGGTGCTTCGGTGGTGGATTCTCACCACTAGTCGCATGTGATCTAGCCATTGCAGCAGATGAAGCTACATTTGGCTTGTCTGAAGTGAATTGGGGAATTCCTCCAGGTAACTTAGTGAGCAAAGCTATGGCTGATACAGTTGGTCATCGTGCTTCTATGTACTACATCATGACAGGCAAAACCTTCTCTGGTGTTGAAGCTGCAAATATGGGCTTAGTAAACAAGAGCGTTCCACTTGCACAATTACGTGCAGAAGTAACTGAATTGGCAAATAATTTGCTTGAAAAGAATCCAGTTGTACTGCGTACTGCGAAGAATGGTTTTAAACGCTGTCGTGAGCTGACTTGGGAGCAAAACGAAGATTACTTATACGCCAAACTGGATCAATGCAACTACCGTGATGATGAAGGTGGTCGTGCACAAGGTATGAAGCAATTCTTGGATGACAAAACAATCAAACCAGGTCTTCAAACTTATAAACGTCCTGCTTAAGCAGAATCTACTTTTTTCGTCATGATGGACATGTAAGGAAACATTCACCATGCAAAACGTACAGTTACTTATTCACGGCCAATCTGTTGCAGCAAGTTCAGGACAAACTTTTGAAAGAATCAGTCCAATTAATGGCTCAATCGCATCAACGAGTGCAGCAGCGACTTTAAGCGATGTTGATCGTGCAATTGAGTCAGCGCATGAAGCATTCAAAACTTGGTCTGCTCTATCACCAACAGACCGACGTTTAAAATTGCTTAAAGCTGCAGATTTGATGGATCAAAAAAGTGAACAGTTTATTCAAACTGCAATACATGAAATAGGTTCAACTGCGACGTGGTATGGCTTTAATGTCCATCTTGCTGCCAATATGCTGAGAGAAGCGGCAGCCATGACTACACAAATTGATGGAAATATTATTCCATCAGATGTTCCTGGCAATATCGCTATGGGTGTTCGCGTTCCATGTGGTGTCATCGTTGGTATGGCGCCGTGGAATGCTCCTGTTATCTTAGCCACTCGTGCCTTAGCGATGCCTCTGGCTTGTGGGAATACAGTCGTACTTAAAGCATCTGAAGCTTGCCCTGCAACACATCGATTAATTGGGGAAGTACTTCATGAAGCAGGTATTGGCGATGGTGTTGTCAATGTCATTACTCATGCTCCGCAAGATGCTCCACAGATTGTAGAGCGTTTAATCAGTCATCCATTGACTAAAAGAAT
The DNA here is from genome assembly GCF_013417345.1 of Acinetobacter sp. YH16032. NCBI lineage: Bacteria > Pseudomonadati > Pseudomonadota > Gammaproteobacteria > Moraxellales > Moraxellaceae > Acinetobacter > Acinetobacter sp. YH16032. Next base: position 224,522 of record NZ_VPEE01000003.1, read on the forward strand.
TAATTTTACAGGTTCAACGCATGTAGGACGAATAATTGCACAAACTGCAGCGAAATACCTCAAACCAGTGTTGCTGGAACTTGGTGGCAAAGCACCGGTCATTGTATTGGAGCAAGCGGACCTGGACGAAGCCGTTAATGCCATCAGTTTCGGCGCTTTTTTCAATCAGGGACAGATCTGTATGTCGACAGAGCGTGTTCTTGTGGATGAAAAAATTGCAGACCAATTCATCGAAAAATTGATCAATAAAGTTCAGAATATCAGAGCAGGAAATCCACTTGAGAGTCAAGAACCCCTGGGCGTTCTAGAAAGTTTAAAAGCTGCAACAAGAATCAAAAATTTAATTGAAGATGCACGTGAAAAAGGTGCATATTTACCACTAGGTTTAAGCATTGATGGTGCTATGATGCAACCTACTATCGTAGTTGACGTCACTAAAGATATGCAGATTTATGCCGAAGAGTCTTTTGGTCCTGTGTGCACCGTTCAACGTTTTAAAACTGTTGATGAAGCAATCGATTTAGCAAATGACTCAGAATTTGGATTATCTGCAGCAGTTTTTAGTCAAGATTTATCCCTAGCTCTAGATGTAGCTAAACGTATCGAATCAGGTATTTGTCATATTAATGGTGCAACCGTTCATGATGAAGCGCAAATGCCTTTTGGTGGCGTGAAACAAAGTGGTTATGGACGATTTGGGAGTAAAGTCTCAGTTGCAGAGTTCACTGAGCTGCGTTGGATCACCATGCAAACCAAAACTCGTCACTACCCTATTTAACGAATATTTCAAAGAGTTGACATGAAGTCAGCTCTTTTCGTTGGAAAAGAATAGCTAAAAATACATGGAGTGAAAACAATGTCGAATATGACGGTTCATACGCATAAATATCCTGAACGATTTGTTAAATTAGGCAGTCACGAGATTAAGTTTCAATCTAAAAATGGCACTTTGTATATTTCCCCAAAAGAACAACTTAAACCATACCCACAAAAAATTACTGACCGTTTAATTCAATATGCTCAAACACATCCCGATCGTGTATTCGCAGCAAAACGTGGTCATGATGATGAATGGATTAAGCTTACATACGCAGAAACATTAGATCGAGCATGGCGTATTGCACAAAGTTTGAAACAATATTCACATCTTTCAACTGAACGTCCTATTGTCATTCTATCTGGAAATGATCTAGAGCATCTTACTTTGTCAATGGGAGCAATGCTTGCAGGAATTCCATTCTCTGCAATTTCTCCTGCCTATTCACTTATTTCTAAGGATTTTGGCAAGCTCAAACATGTGTTTGATGTTCTAACACCAGGTTTGGTTTTTGCTAATGATGGTCAAGCTTTTGCTAAAGCGATTGAACATTGCTGTGATACAGATGATATTGTGATCGTTACGAATTCTGGAAAATTTGGTGAGAAAAATTGCCTTGCTTTCTCTTCACTCCTCTCCTCTGAAATTAGTGATATTAAAGATCATTATGAGACCATTGATGAACATCAAATAGCGAAATTTCTATTTACATCTGGCTCAACTAAAATGCCGAAAGCGGTACCTACAACTCATTTGATGCTATGTACCAATCAACAAATGCTGCTTCAGACCTTCCCTGAATTTGAAGAGACCCCCCCAGTATTGGTTGATTGGTTAGCATGGCATCATACTTTTGGTGGTAGTCATAATGTAGGAATCGCATTATATAACGGCGGCACAATTTATATTGATGACGGCAAGCCAGTTCCAGGAAAGATGGAAGAAACCATCAGAAATCTTAAGGAAATTGCACCTACTGTGTATTTAAACGTTCCTAAAGGATGGGAAGAAATAACCGTAGCACTTGAACAAGATGCTGAGTTACGTGAAAAATTTTTTAGTCGAGTTAAAATTTTGTTTTTTGCTGGTGCTGCACTATCAGAAGCTGGTTGGAACAGACTTGACCAAATCGCGCAGTCACACTGTGGAGAACGTATTCGTATCATGAGCGGTTTGGGGATGACTGAGACTGCACCATCATGTGTGTTTACAACTGGTCCCAAAGTAATGGCTGGGTTCATTGGATATCCAGCTCCAGGTTGCGAAGTTAAATTAGTTCCCTATGGTGACAAACTTGAGTTTTGTGTTCGTGGTAAAAATGTCATGAAACATTACTGGCGTCTACCTATGGAACAACAAGCTAATATCTTTGATGATGAAGGCTTTTATCGCACCGGGGATGCAGTGAAATTAGTGGATCCATCCGACCCGAGTCAGGGACTCATGTATGATGGCCGTATAGCTGAAGATTTTAAGTTAAATACAGGTACCTTTGTCAATGTTGGAACTTTACGCAATAAAGTTCTCATTACAGGTAATCGATTTATTCAAGATGTTTGTATTACTGGTTCTAATTTAAGTGCGATTGGATTTTTAATATTTCCCAAAATTGCAGATTGCGCTGAGTATGCAGGATTAGATTTAAGTCTAGTTGGTGCTAAAGAGGTGCTTCTACACCCTAAAGTTCAACAGTGGTTCAAGCAGTTTTTAATTGATTTCAACAAAGATGCGACAGGTAGTTCAAATACCGTTTCGATGCTTTATCTCATGATTGAACCTCCACTTCTTGATGCAGGAGAAACCACTGATAAAGGCAATCTCAATCAAAGTGGTATCTTGAAACGTCGCATAGCAATGGTGGAAGAGTTATACGAAAAAAACATCAATAATCCACTCATTATTCGCATTCCAACCCTTAGAAATTAACTCAACTTTTTTATTCAGCAGCGTTTAGTCAAACGCTGCTTAGACAGTTGCATTCAAAATTAGGATAACGCTATGCAGAAAGATAGTGATTTTGAGCTGTTTCGGGACAATTATCGACGCTTCCTAGCAGAGTTTGTCGCCCCATATTATGAGTCATGGGAAGAGCAAGGACTCATGCCTCGACAAGTTTGGGATCAACTTGGACAAAATGGATTTTTATGCGTCGATGTGCCTGAACAATATGGAGGTTACGGCGCACCGATATATTATTCACAAATGATCGTTCAAGAAACTGCTCGAGCGGGCTTCTCTGCGTTAGCCGTTGCAATCGGTGGTCAGAGTGAGCTTGTTTCACCCTATATCCAGAATATTGGAAGTGAAGATCAAAAACAATATTGGTTACCTAAAATGGTATCCGGTGAAGTTGTTACAGCTATTGCAATGACTGAAGCCAATGCAGGTTCAGACCTACAAGCCATCCGCACTCAAGCCTTATTAGATGGCGATCATTATGTGGTAAATGGCTCAAAAACGTTTATATCGAATGGTCAACATGCAGATCTCATAGTTTTAGTTGCTAAAACTGATCCTCAAGCAAGAGCTAAAGGTATTTCGATTTTATTGGTGGATGCTCATTTAGATGGAGTAAAAAAAGGTCGTGGTCTAAAAAAAATTGGACTTCAATCTCAAGACACTGCCGAATTATTTTTTGACCAAGTCAGAGTTCCTAAAGACCAATTATTAGGTCAGGAAGGTCAAGGCTTTAGCTATCTCATGCAAGAACTTCCACGTGAGCGTTTGAGTATTTCTCTCATGGCATTAGGTGCTTTGCAAGGTGCTTTAGAAATTACTCAAGAATATGTCCTCGAACGTAAAGCTTTTGGACAATCAATTGCACAATTTCAAAATACTCGTTTTGTAATCGCTCAAGCCAAAATTAAAACTCTAGCAGCCGAAGCCTTTGTCGAAAAATGTAAGTCGCTTTATCAACAGCGAGTATTGGATGTAAGCGAAGTTGCGGCATTGAAATGCTTCATCACTGATACCCAATGTGAAGTCATTGATCAACTTCTGCAATTGTTCGGGGGATATGGATACATGCGGGAATATCCAATATCTCGATTTTATGTCGATGCACGTGTTCAAAAAATTTATGGGGGAACCAATGAAATTATGAAAGAAATCGTTGCAAGAGAACTTTTAGGAAAATAACACAAAGATTACCTCTATGTATTAATACTATTTCAGGATGAAATAAAGATGAAAAAATTATGGATCACACCACTTCTATTATGTACCGCTCCAGTATTTGCAAATAATTTTATCGACCAAAGTAAAGTCGAATTAACTGCACGTAACTTCTACTTTGACCGTGACTTTAAAGTTGACAATAGATACCCCGCATTAAGAGACTGGACACAAGGATTTATCTTTAAAGCGCAATCTGGATTCACCGATGGAACGATTGGTTTTGGTTTAGATCTATTAGCGACTGCAGGTTTTAAACTGGATGCTGATGCTAAATATGGAGGTACAGGAAACTTAATTCGTTCCTTGGAAACCAATGAGCCTGCAGATCAATATGGTGAAGTTGGAGTCACTTTAAAAGCTAAAGTTTCTGAAACCGAGGTACGTATAGGGACTCTTCAACCCATGACTCCTGTTTTAGTCGGCTCTCCAGCACGACTTTTATCTCAAACGTATCGAGGTGTTGCAGTTCAATCTAAAGATATTCAAGGTCTGGATCTCCAAGCATCCTATATTGATGAAGTCAATCAACGTGATTCTACAAATTATGAAGCTATAAAAATCTCTGGAGTAAATGGTCGTTATATTTCTGAAGAAACAGATTATTTGTATTACTTAGGTGGACATTATGACTTAACTCATAATCCATTGCGGTTGACTGCATTTCATATGGATGTTAACGACTTATATCGCCAATCGTTGTTAGGCATAACCTATAAATATCCAATCTCTAATCAATCCACTTTTACAACACAGTTGCGTTACTACATTAGCGATGAAGATGGGACTGCTAAAGCGGGTTTAGTTGACAATAATTTACTTCATAGCCATTCAGAACTTCAACACCAAAACCATAAGTTTATCTTTTCTACATTTCACCACTTTGGAGATACTGCTTTTCCGTACTTAACTGGAGGAGAAACTGGACTAGCAATTGATACTTGGACTGGTGAGTTTTTGAATGCGAAAGAGCGTGTTTATAGCCTGCGTTATGAATACGATTTTAAAGACTATATTCCAGGTCTTCGTTTTATGACCCGCTATACCCATGGTAGCAATATTTACGCACCACAGTTGGGTGGTACAGATTTTTCGGAAGATGAATTGGATTTTGATCTAGCTTACACAGTTCAAAATGGCCCACTAAAAAATTTAGGTTTACGCGCGCGTTATGCGATCTACGATAATGATATGCCAATTACCGCCAATATTAAGCCAGCCAATGAAACTCGTATCAATATTGATTACACGTGGAAATTTAAATAATAACAAAAGGGTTCTTTACTGAGGAACCCTACCCTCTCTAAGGATAATAAGTATGAAATATTTAATCGGCTTATTGGTCTGTACCACCAGTGCATTAAGTTTGGCAAATACCCAATATTCACCACAACCCATAAAACTTGAACCCCTTGCGACATTCAATGTTGAACTCACAGCCCCAGTTTGGGAACTCGGTAAAACTTCAGATTTAGGGCAAAGACGCATTATCCCGATCACTGGAGGAACTTTTTCTGGACCAAGTTTGAAGGGGCGTATTCTTAACAATGGTGCAGATTGGCAAAAGGTCGATAGCAAAGGGTTGGCATATATAGATACGCGCTATTTATTAGAAACTGATGATGGTGCTCTGATTTATTTACAAACTAAAGGTTATCGCCATGCTTCACCACAAGTACTAGAACAATTAAGTCGTGGCGAAGATGTTAATCCCACTCAATATTACTTCAAGTTAACCATGCAGTTTGAAACTAGCTCAGAAAAATATGCATGGTTAAATCAGACAATTGCAGTTGGAAGTGCAATGCGTCTCGGAAAAGCCGTGATCTATGATGCATTTGCAGTGAAATAAATATTAAAAGGAGTACTTTTCAATGGACGAACAAGTTTTATCTAATTTACCCCCTATTCATCATTTATTGGGTGGTCATCAACTTCAGTGGGACAAGGAAAAGCGAGAAATTTCAGTTCAATATACTGCTCTTGAAAGTTTTACTAATCCTAGGGGAAGTGTTGAAGGAGGCATGATCTGCGCCATGCTTGATGATGCAATGGGAATTTTAGCTGCCTTAAATCAAACAGAAAAACCAGCTGCCACAATTAATTTAACAATTGATTTCTTCAGACCATGTGAAGTTGGTGAAGTATTGGCAAAAGCGTGGTTCATCAAAGAAGGACGTAAAATTTTAAGCATTGAAAGTGAAGCTTGGCAGCATGGAAAGTTAGTGGCAAAAACCAGTGCTGCATTTATGGTTCTATAAGGATTAAAAAAAGAATGGATATCTTAAAATTAAAGGATTGTGTCGATAATGACAAAATAAGTTCATATCAAAAATTCGTCGTTTTTTTCTGTTTTATTTTATACATTATCGATGGATTCGATTTCATGATAATGGCTTATTTGGCAAGTTCAGTTGCCAATGAGTTTTCATTAACTGGTACTAATATAGGAACTTTAATCAGTGCTGGTTTAATTGGTATGACCGTCTGTTCATTTTTACTTGCACCTCTCGCAGATAAAATCGGTAGACGTAATTTGATTAATCTTTGTCTCTTAATCTGTGGTTTGAGCATGTTTGCATCTGCATTTGCCACCGATTTTAAGCAATTGGTTCTGTGCAGATTTCTCACTGGTGTTGGTATTGGTGGTGTTCAAATCAGTGCTATGATTTTGGCCAGTGAATATTCTCCGACTAAATATAAAAGTTTTAGTGTTGGTATATTATCTGCTGGTTATGGGATTGGAGCAATTAGCGGAGCACTACTTGCTGTATATAGCTTAGAAAGTATCGGTTGGAGACAAGTATTTCTAATTGGTGGATTCGTTACTACATTTGCTTTTCTTTGCTCATTGAAATTTTTACCAGAATCGATCGATTATTTATTAATAAAACAACCAAAACATGCTTTGGAAAAATTGAATCAAATTTTCTCTAAAATGCATAAAAAACCAATTCTCGCACTCCCTAAAGCATACAAAGAAAATCAAAAGTCTTCTTACGTAGAAATATTTAACCACAAGTATTTAGTTAAATCCCTTGTATTATGGGTTTCTATATTCTTTATTCTTTTTGGTTTTTATTTCGTGATGGGCTGGACACCTAAAATTCTCAATAGTTCTGGTCTAGATAACTCATTATCTATTAAAACTGCCATGATGATCAGCGTGGGTGGTATTTTAGGTAGTTTTATCATTGGTGTTCTTAGTTCTAAAGTCAGCGTATACATCAATCAAATTGCCTTTTTAATCCTCACGTACGTATGTATTGTATTGTTTGTGAACAATACAGATAATTTAAATATATTAATCATCGTTGCCACAACGCTAGGATTCTTTATTAATGGCTGTTTAGCTGGAATCTATGCCATTTCTACACAGCTCTATGAGGCAGATGTACGATCAACAGGCGTGGGGATTGCAACTGGTGTTGGTCGTTTTGGTGGTATTTTCTCTCCAATCATTGCGGGATACTTTTTAGACCTAGGGAACTCGCCTTTAGAATTGTACGGAAATTTTGGTTTTGCATTTGTTTTAGCAGCTATTGCCATTTTCATCATCTATAAGTTAAAACAAAAATCCGTAGTAAATACACCATATGTCGTTTTACAAAAAGAGCCTCAATAATTTATGCTCACGAATATATAACTTTGTATTGTTAAGATAAGTTGTTTCATCAAAATCTATTGATAGAAACAACAAAAGGTCAGTGAAATCACTGACCTTTTTAATTTCTTGTTCAAAGTTTAAATATCAAAGAATACAGTTTCATTTTCACCTTGAATACGAATATCGAAACGATAAACGATCTGACCATCACGCTCTTCACGCTTAGCAATGAGTGTTTGACGACGTGGCGCCCACTCAATACCATTCAAAATTGGGTCTTTCGCATTCGCTTCAGCTTCATCCTCGAAGTAAACTCGAGTATGTAAACCTAAATTGATACCACGCGCAAAAATAACCAGCGCGATATGTGGTGCTTGCTGTGAACCCTTACGTCCAGGAACAGCACCTGGTTTGATGGTATCAAAGCTCCAAAAACCAGTGTCAAAATCTGCACCCGCTCTACCCCAACCTAAAAAGTTTGGATCTGGCTGCTTCCCTTGCGTATCCTGCTGACTTGGATAAACACCATTGGCATCAGCTTGCCAAATTTCTACGAGTACATCGCGAAGTGGTAAACCCAAACCGTCAAAAACTTGCCCTTCGAGGCGAATACGTTCACCTTGAGTGCCATCTTTCACCATTTGATTATTGAAGCTATGCTCAAATACTTCTATACCAGCTTGATTAGGCATTAATCCAATATGGACATATGGACCACCTGTTTGAGATGGTGTTTCATGTAATTCTTCAAATTTCCAGCCATTCATCCTGATGCTCCCTATCAAGTCAAATCATTTTCAAAATATGTCGCACGACGACCACGTAAAGTAATGTCAAAACGATAGCAACGACTATCTGCTTCAATAAAGTTGCTCTTGTCTTCGAGCGCAATTAAAGCTCTTCGCTGTTGTTCTGAAGGAACAGTTTTTAAAATTGGACAGCTATCAATTAATGTATCGCCTTCAAAATAAAACTGGGAAATCAAACGCTGTGCCCAGCCATCTGCCATCACAGAAAAATGGATATGTGCTGGACGCCACTCATTGATACGGTTACGCCACGGATAAGGTCCTGGCTTTATCGTTCTAAAAATGAAGAATCCATTTTCATCTGTGAGCATTCGACCGCAACCACCAAAGTTAGGGTCCATAGCTCCCACATACTGATCATTTGGATGGCGATAACGTCCTGAGGCATTTGCTTGCCATACTTCAATCAGAGCATTTTTGACAGGACGACCAAATTGATCACGTAAATAACCATGAATAATGACGCGTTCACCAACAGGTAAACCATCTTTTGCATAATTTAAAATTAAATCATTGTCTTTAGGACCCAATAAGTCTGCGCTAAAGTGAGGTGCAGTAACCTCGGTTAATGTTTGCGCAATCGAAATCAGTGCATTTTTCGGCGAACGTAATACACTGGTTTTATATCCCGGCGCATATGCTGGCGGATGATCATCTGTATTTCGCTGTGCATAAGCACCCATCAGAATTTGAGACATGAACCTCTCCTTATTCAATTTAAAATATCGTCCGTTTATTTAATTTTCTCAGGCGAAATGCCTAACTCTGCAAATACTTCTTCTGCCATATGCATTGCAGCATTGGCTGCAGGAAGTCCTGCATATAAAGACGCATGCAAAAATAATTCTTTAAGATCATCTTTGGTAACGCCATTGTTGAAACAAGCACGAATATGCATTCTGAGCTCTGCTTCACGCCCCAATGCAAGTAAGATTCCAATCGTCACCAAACTACGTGTGTGTCTTGGCAGTCCTGGTCTTGACCAAACCTCACCCCATGCAAAACGACTAATAAAGTTTTGAAAATCAGCATTAAATTCGTTTAAATTTTCAAGTGAACGCCCGACATGGGCTTCACCCAAGACTTCAGTACGGACTTCTAGCCCCTGCTTATAACGTTCTTCATCATTCATGAGGTTGTTCCTCTTTAAAATTGAAATTATTTGATGTTCAGATGTGCTTAAGACTGAATAAAAGCAAGCAATGCTTTGTTAAATTCAACTGGTCGCTCAATATTGGATAAATGCGATGCATCTATGACTGCAAGTTGACAGTCAGGTATATGTTGTTTTAAAAACTCACCATCATTCACTGTGGTCACAGGATCTAAGCCGCCACATAATGCCAAACAAGGCACAATAATTTTTCCAAGTTGATTGCGTAAATCCGTCTGAGCTAAAGCACGACAAGAGGCTGCATAGCCTTTAGGCTGAGTGACAGACAAACTCTGAATGGTTTTTTGAGCTGTCACATCGTGTAAATAATCAAATTGTTCACTAAACCAACGCGTATGTGTAGTACTGACGATATCAGCCAAACCATTTTGTTCAACCGCATCTGCACGACTCAACCATGCCTCGGCATTTCCAATTTTTGCTGCTGAATTTGCAATGGTAATAGAGTTAAAACGCTCTGGTGCAATTATGCCTAATTGTATCCCAGTAACTCCCCCCATGGAGATACCACAAAAATGCGCTTTTTCTATAGAGAAATGATTGAGTACATCAAGGACATCATTGGCTAAATCAATGATTGTGGTATTTTCAATGACACTACTTCTTCCATGACCACGTGTGTCGTAGCAAATCACATCATAATCTTTGGAAAAATAATCAATTTGGGCTTGCCACATGCCATGATCAGTGCCCAGTGAGTTTGAAAAAATGATGCTTGGTTTTGTATCGTCACCAAAACGATAGACCGCAAGCTGCTGACCATTACGATTATTGATTAATGTCATTATGGTGTACTTCCTTGAACGCTCTCTAGTACCGCATCTATTTGTGCTTGAGTATTTCCTAGATAATGTTGCGGATTAAAAATCTGACGGAGTTGATCTAGATCAAAAATAGCTAATATTTCTGGATTATTTTGTACAACATCGAGTAAGTGTCGTTGTTCGGCAACTGCTTGCTTACAAGCAGCTTCCACAAGATGATGTGCATTCAATCGACCCATCTGAGGTGCGAGTGACATCATCAGTGCTTCAGCCATGATTAATCCTTGCGTGCACTCTAAATTTCTGAACATATTTTCAGGATCTACTTCTAATCCCGTAAATACATCGATTGCTCTACTTAAACTGCCCGCCGTCAGTTGAAATAACTCTGGTAACGCTAGCCATTCAGCATGCCATGCACCTAAACTTCGTTCATGTTCTTGTACTAAGCTTTGGTAGATACTTGACATTAATGCAGGGACGCGATTTGCAGCGGCTAGAATTGAAGCAGCTGCAACAGGATTACGCTTATGAGGCATCGTCGATGACCCTCCACGCCCAGTACCACTCGGTTCAAACACTTCTGCAATTTCTGTTTGCATCATGAGTGACCAGTCACGGGCCATCTTGCCCAAGTTTCCTGTAATCGTTGCAAGTACATGTGCAATGTCGGCTACACGATCTCGCTCCCCATGCCATGTACATACGGGCGTATTTAAACCAAGTTTTTGTGCGTAGGTACTCACTACAGCCGAACCATATTCAGTTAGTGAAGCTAAAGTACCTACCGCACCCCCTAACTGTGCTGTTAAGACATGTTGCTGTAACTGCTGAACACGCTTTAAATCTCGATCTAAACTAGAGAGCCACCGTGCTGTTTTATGTCCAAAGGTAAGTGGTAAACCTTGTTGCAACCATGTACGTCCAATCATCACCTGATCACGGTATTGAATCGTCAGTTTTTTAGTTGCCTGAATAGCTTGAATAAGTTGCTTTTCGATCAGCTGTAACGCATCTTGAGCTTGCAGCATAAAGGCCGTATCAATGATATCTTGGCTGGTCGCACCCCAATGCACATAACGAGAAGCATCTTCATTGATTTTTTTCACAGCAGCAGTGAATTGCTTTACGAATGGAATTGCAATATTGCCAGCGAGACCACTGGACTGTGCCAAATGATCAAAATTAATAATGAAATGAATTTCTTGTTCTGCAACACGTTGAATCGTTTCAGCAGCAATTAAGGGAATAACACCAACTTCAGCTTGAGCTTGAGCCAGTGCAACCTCTGCACGCAACATATATTTTACGAGTGCTTCATCACTAAATATGATATTTACATCATTCTGATAAAACAAACTTGCATATAACTGACTCATAACTTATCCCTATTACGCTTCATCATGTGTTTCACCATAAAGCGTCTGTCCAAAAATTGCTGTTAAACTTTTTCAATAATTAAAGCGATGCCTTGACCCACACCGATACACATAGAGCACAATGCATATTTGCCACCAGTTGCCTCTAGTTGGTTGAGAGCAGTCGTCACCAAACGCGCACCTGATGCACCCAATGGATGACCCAGTGCAATTGCACCACCATTTGGGTTTACACGCGCATCATCGTCGGCTAAACCTAGGTCACGTGTACACGCCAATGCTTGTGCTGCAAACGCTTCGTTCAGCTCAATCACATCCATTTGCTCTAGTGTTAAACCGGTTTGTGCTAACAGTTTTTTAATCGCAGGTGTAGGACCAAAGCCCATAATGCGAGGTTCAACCCCAACGGTGGTTGCACCAATCACTTTGGCACGAGGTTTTAAACCATATTTTTCTACAGCTGCATCAGACGCAATCAGAATCGCAGCAGCACCATCGTTAATCCCTGATGCATTACCTGCGGTTACTGTACCGTCTGCTTTTACAACAGGTTTTAACTTAGTTAACGCTTCTAAAGTGGTTGATGCACGAGGATGTTCATCTTTTGCCACCACAACCGCATCACCTTTACGCTGTGGAATAGTCACAGGCACGATTTCTTGATCAAAGAAACCACGTGCTTGCGCTGCAGCCGTACGTTGTTGGCTGGTTAAAGCAAATTGGTCTTGATCAGCGCGGCTAATGTTGAACTGTTCAGCCACGTTTTCGGCCGTTTGCGGCATGGTTTCAACACCATACATTTCTTTAAGCTTCGGGTTGATAAAACGCCAGCCCATGGTGGTATCTTCAATCTTTTGACTACGACCAAATGCACTCTCAGATTTACCCATCACAAATGGAGCACGTGACATAGATTCAACACCACCTGCCACAATCACGTCAGCTTCACCAGCTTTAATGGCACGCGCGGCCATTGCTACAGTATCGAGTGATGAACCACATAAACGGTTGACTGTGGTTGCAGGTACTGTATAAGGAATCCCTGCTAAAAGCGCCGACATACGACCGACGTTACGATTATCTTCACCGGCTTGGTTGGCACAGCCAAATAAAACGTCATCGACGACATTCCAATCCACAGAAGGGTTACGTTCCATTAACGCTTTTAATGGCACTGCACCTAAGTCATCCGCACGGACAGGCGCCAAACCACCGGCATAACGACCAAAAGGCGTACGGATGGCATCAATGATATATGCGTTTTTCATAGTATAAGATCCTAAAACCAGTCTTAAGCCTGAGTGGCATCAATGAGTTTGGCACCCGTCATCGATTGAAGCTCTTCAAAAGATAAGCCTTCAACTTTCTCAATGACTTTCATGCCATCTGCCGTCACATCAATCACACAAAGGTCCGTATAAATGCGGTCCACACATTTCAAACCTGTCGCAGGATAAGTCAGCTCAGCAACGATTTTAGGTTCGCCTTTTTTAGTGACATGATCGGTGGTAATAAAGACTTTCTTCGCACCCACGGCTAAATCCATTGCACCACCCACAGCAGGAATGGCATCAGGTGCACCGGTATGCCAGTTTGCAAGATCACCATTTTCTGCCACTTGGAAAGCACCGAGTACAGCGATATCTAGGTGACCACCACGCATCATTGCAAATGAATCACCATGATGGAAGAAAGCTCCGCCTTCTAATAAAGTCACAAACTCTTTACCCGCGTTAATTAACTCAGGGTCACGGTCTTCTTCCGCAGGGGGGGGACCAAAGGCCAATAAACCATTTTCAGAATGTAAAAAGACATCTTTGTCAGCAGGTAAGTAACTCGAGATTTTTGTCGGTAAACCAATGCCAAGGTTGACATAAGCACCATCAGGAATATCTTGTGCAACACGTTCAGCAATTTGATCACGGGTTAATTTTTGATAACTCATTTTATTTCTCCAATCTCAAATTACTGCGCAGGTTGAACTTGTACAACGTGTTGTACAAAGATCCCAGGGGTGATGATGTGTTCAGGATCTAAGGCACCGAGTTCCACGACTTCTGATACTTGCGCGATGGTGATATCTGCTGCCATGGCCATAATTGGACCAAAGTTACGTGCAGATTTACGGTACACCAAGTTCCCCCAGCGATCGCCCTTATGCGCTTTAATTAACGCAAAGTCAGCTTTGATTGGATTTTCTAAAACGTAGTCTTTACCTTCATAACTCATGGTTGGTTTGCCTTCAGCGAGCAAAGTACCAAAACCTGTTGGTGTGTAGATTGGACCTAAGCCCATACCCGCCGCTTGAATACGGCAAGCCAAGTTGCCTTGCGGTACAAGTTCTAACTCGATTTTGCCTGCACGGTAGAGTTCATCGAAGACATAAGAGTCAGACTGACGAGGAAAAGAACAGATGATTTTACGTACAGCGCCTGCTTGTAACAGTTTAGCCAAGCCGTAATCACCATTACCTGCGTTGTTGTTGACGATCACTAAGTCTTTAATACCGAGTTCAATTAAGCCATCGATGAGTTCAGCAGGCTGACCTGCGGTACCAAACCCACCAATCATAATGGTTGAACCGTCTTTAATTTGGGATAAAGCTTCAACTAAAGACTGTGACGATTTATCGATCATCCAACAACTCCCTCTGTACAACATATTTTAATATTTGGGGAATCCACGATTAGCGCAATTTCAATCTGGACGGAGATTGAAATATGCAACTAAATCGCTTGGATTCCGTCACTCCATTCTTGATAAATTAAAAAGCTTGAGCTACCTTGAAAAAAGGTTTTTGTACGATTTACAGATTTTTTGTTCGATGATCGAACAATATCTTGAGTATATTGCTCAAGATTCTAAATCAGCATCAATAATTCAATTTTTAAAATAGCAAGGAAAATGCTGTGTCTACAGAATCAGACTCAAGGAACAGACAACTTCAAAATCCAGATAATAAAAAGTGGATTCGTCACGAAGACTTTATTGCAGGTATCAGCAAAGGACTGGCTATCCTAGATTGTTTTGCAAATGACCGTCACCGTTTAAATGTGACCATGGCTGCAGAAAAAACAGGGTTGACTCGAGCCGCTGCAAGACGACATTTAATGACTTTAGAATATTTAGGTTATTTAGAGTTTGATGGTCATTACTATTATTTAACACCTAAAATTTTAAAATTTTCAGGTGCATATTTAAGTGGTGCACAGCTGCCTAAAATTGCTCAGCCATTGTTGAATTTACTTACTCAGCAAACCTCTCTCATTTATTCCGTGATGGTATTAGATGGCTACGAAGCTATTACGATTGCACGTAGTGCAGCGCATCAACAGACTGATCGTGTTAATCCTTATGGATTACATTTAGGTAACCGACTACCCGCTCATGCCACATCTGCAGGGAAAATTTTATTAAGTTATTTATCCAAGGAAGCACAACAAGAATGGTTGGAAAAATATCCACTCAAAGCACTCACCAAATATACGTATACCGATAATGAGAAATTTATAAAATTATTAGCAGAAGTTAGAGCTGATGAATATTGTTACTCAGCTGAAGAACATGAGTTAGGCGTACATGCTTTGGCTGTACCTATTCACAATCATCGTGCTGATGTTGTCGCAGCATTGAACATTGTGTCACCGACAGGTAAAACCAGTAAGGAATATTTAATTCAGTATATTCTGCCCCTATTACAGCAAACCTCGATTGAATTTAGACAATTTGTTTAATAAAAAAACACACCAAATTGTGGAGCAATTTGGTGTGCGCTAAAAAATAGCCAATGGATTAAGCTTAACGTAGAGGATTAACTCGCTTTTTGGAGTGGTAGTCCAACATAGTTTTCAGCAAGCGTAGTTTGCCCTGCTTCTGAACCAAGAATATAACTTAATTCAGCTTGTTTGATTTTATGCTCGAATTCGGTTTCTGTCTCAAAACGATGTAATAAATGAGTCATCCACCAAGAGAAACGCTCTGCTTTCCATACACGTTTTAAGCAATTTTCAGAATACTGCTCAATCCCCTGCTCAGAACCCGTTTGATAATATTCAATGAGAGCTTGAGAAAGATACGCAATATCAGATGCAGCGAGGTTTAAACCTTTAGCTCCTGTTGGCGGTACAATATGAGCAGCATCACCCGCCAAGAACATTTTACCAAAACGCATTGGTTCAGTGACAAAACTACGTAATGGCGCAATACTCTTCTCAATTGATGGACCAGTCACAAGCTTTTCACGGCTTTCAGGATCTAGACGATTTTTTAACTCTTCCCAAAATTGCTCATCTGACCAATTTTCAACTTTATCCGTTAACGGTACTTGTAGATAATAGCGACTTCTCGTGTTAGAACGCATACTGCATAATGCAAATCCACGATCAGATTGCACATAAATTAGTTCATCCGCAACAGGAGGTACATCTGCCAATACCCCCAACCAGCCAAATGGATAGACTTTCTCAAAAGTTTTAATTTTGTCTTCTGGCACACTGGCACGGCACACGCCATGGTAACCATCACAACCAGCGATAAAATCACATTCAACTTTAACTTGCTGACCATTATGCTCAAAAGTAACACTTGGTTGACCGTAGAAATCATGTACTTGAACGTTAGCTGATTCGTAGTATGAAGTGAGTTGAGCTGCTGTGCGAGCCTGCATTAAATCTTTGGTGACTTCAGTTTGGCCATATACCGTAACTTGTTTACCACCCGTCAACTGCGTTAAATCAACACGGTGCTTTTCACCATTGGTTAGAATTTCAATACCTTGATGAGGTAACCCTTTTTCACGCAGTTGCTGATCTACACCAGCTTCGGTCAATAAATCTACTGAAACTTGCTCTAAAATCCCAGCACGGATACGACTGGCAACATATTCAGCACTACGCTGTTCAATTAAAATATGATCAATACCCGCTTTATATAGCAGTTGACCGAGTAATAAACCTGCTGGACCTGAACCAATAATCGCGACTTTGGTTTTTAAAATTTCCATATTGCAAACACCCTCAATTTTTTTCCTTTTGTAAAACCTAATGAAATTCCAACTGAGGTACTAGACTTTAGCCCTAAATACGACCGAATTTAGTGACAAATGACCGATCATCGGACAAGATATCAGAATTCAAGGGTGTAAATCAGAGCAATATCATGCGCAATGAATTGATTTCAAATGCTAAAAATAAAGAAGTAATTCAATATGATGATTATATTGCAGGCCTTGCTAAAGGTTTGAATCTATTAGAGTGCTTTGGTGTTGAACGTCAAAAATTAAATGTCACCCAAATTGCTGAACGTACAGGATTGAGTCGCAGCGCAGCACGACGATATTTAAGAACTTTAAAGTTTTTAGGTTATTTAGACACAGATGAACATTTTTATTGGCTCACCTACAAAGTTTTACGCTTTTCAAGTGCTTATCTAAGCTCTGCATATTTACCAAAAGTCGCTCAACCTATGCTGAATTTACTCAGTATCAAAACTGCACTGAGCTATTCAGTCACGGTACTCGATGAACATGAAGTCGTACCTGTTGCGAAAAGTGTTCCTCAACAGAACGAATCATCTAAAATGAGTCCGTTGGGTATTCATTTAGGTAATCGCCTTCCAGCCTACGCCACCTCTACAGGTAAAATACTACTCTCAAGATTGAGCCATGATGAACTTAATCAATGGCTTGCACAATATCCACTCAAGAGATTAACGCCTTTTACCATCATAGATCATCAAAAGTTTATAAACACTATTGCAACTGTTCAAAAACAAGACTATTGCATTTCTACAGAAGAACATGAATTGGGAATTATTGCTTTAGCTGTCCCTATTCTCAACATGCAAGGTAATACTGTAGCCGCACTCAACTGTATCGGATCCAGCCACAGAATTACAGAAACATATTTAATCCAAAATATTTTGCCCCAGCTTAAACAAGTAGCTCATGATTTGCGCGCTATTTTATAAAATTCGGAAGATTCGAATGAACTTTTAAGATTTTTTTCCTTTCTTTAACTGAGGCGTTCATTTTTTTAATCCCTAGTACTTTAGTATATTTTTCAAGTACTTCTTCGCAAATATGGATCCATTTAATCTAAAATATATCTAAGTTAATATTTTTTTGCTTGAATTTGGATCCAATAATGCTAAATTCATGCACATTGCAGACGTGTTGATTATTTCATCAATACCAGAATATGGACGGGTTCTGACTGCGATGAACACCTTAAACATTACTAGGATGACTTCTGAAGTCTGCCTACGTTTATGACATGTAATCACATGCCACACGTAGTGCTTTTCAATGAGGTCTTATTCCATGGAGAAAGTAAATGGTTCAGAACCCGCGTGAGGAAATGAATAACAAGACCATGAATGGGTTTCAGTGGTTTGTTATCGGTATCTGTATTTTATTAAATGTTATTGATGGCTTTGACGTTCTTGTCATGGCCTTTACTGCTGCATCTGTTTCTGCCGAGTGGGGACTGACTGGCGCTGAACTTGGTGCACTATTGAGTGCTGGCTTATTTGGTATGGGTGCTGGCTCACTATTTCTTGCACCTTGGGCTGACAAAATCGGTCGCCGCCCACTCATCTTACTTTGCCTACTTATCTCTGGAGTAAGTATGGTTGCAGCATCATTTGCTCAGACTGCAATGCAACTTGGCATGATGCGTTTTGTGACTGGTTTAGGCATCGGCGGTATTCTCGCAAGTAGTAATGTTATTGCAAGTGAGTACGCATCTCTGCGTTGGAGAAGTCTCGCAGTCAGCTTACAATGTACAGGTTACGCGATTGGTGCAACCGTTGGTGGGATTATTGCAATTGCGCTTATCAGCAATTTCGGATGGCGTGCAGTCTTCTTAACAGGTGGTTTAGCGACTTTATTCATGTTGGTCGTGTCTTATTTCACCTTACCAGAATCACTTGATTACCTTTTGGTTAAACAGCCAAAAAATGCTCTAGAACGTATTAATGTTTTAGCAAAGAAAATCAATATTACCCCATTACAGCAACTTCCTACGGTCACTATGACCAGCGAACAAGCAAAGAGTGGTTTGGCACGTTTGTTCAGCGCTAAATTGGCACTTCAAACGATTTGTATCTGGTTTAGCTTCTTCTTCGTTATGTTTGGTTTCTACTTCGTCATGAGTTGGACACCAAAAATCTTATCTGCAAATGGGATGACCACTGAACAAGGTGTAACAGCAGGTGTCCTGATTAGTGCTGGCGGTATGTTTGGTGCTGCGCTGTTAGGTCTGATTAGTTCACGTATCCGTATTTACTATGTTCAAGCGGCTTTCCTTGCCTTAACTGCAATCTTGATCTGGTTATTTGTGAACAGTACTGGTTCACTCATGATCGCTTTCATTCTTGCTTTATTCCTTGGCATGATGTCAAACGGATGTGTCGCAGGTCTATATGCGATGTCTCCTGCAATCTATGATGCTGATGTTCGTGCGACTGGTGTAGGTTATGCGATTGGTTTTGGTCGTGTAGGCGGTATTTTGTCTCCACTGGTAGCAGGTGCTTTCCTCGACAGTGGTATCTCATCACTTGTACTTTACGGTTATTATGCGTTGGCATTCGTTGCAGCCATTATCATGGTATTAAGCATTTCAAAACTCAAAAATAAAGAAACTGCACAATTGCATTTCCAACAACCAACATCTGCATAATCATTTTTTAAATACTTTAGAGCTAGACAAGACGTCTAGCTCCACTTTTCATATAGGGACAATAATGAGATTTTCTGCAATCTTTTTAGGGGTAATTGCGTCTGGATTTCTATCAACAACGCAAGCAAATTCATTTATAGATGATTCATCAGTCAATCTAACAGCTCGCAATTTTTATTTTGATCGCGCATATACACAAGATGCATCAGGTAAAGATCAGAAAGACTGGGCTCAAGGTTTTATCTTTAAAGCTAATTCAGGCTATACACCAGGTACCTTAGGACTAGGTTTAGACATTATGGCACTGGCAGGTTTTAATCTTTTAGGCAGTGATGCCGACGATTATGCAGCTTCGGGATTACTGCCAACCAGTCCATCAGGTAAAGCTGATCAGTATGGAGAAATTCGCTGGACGGCAAAAGCGAAAGTGGGCAAATCGACTTTACATGGGGGTACACTCGCACCAATGTTCCCTGTTTTGTTCTCTTCACCAGCTCGTTTATTCCAGCAAAATTATCGAGGTACACATCTTCAAATCAATGAAGTGGATAATTTGAAAATTCATGCCCTGTATGTGGATCGTGTGAATCAACGTGATTCAACAGATTATGAAAAAATTAAAGTTGGCAATCCTAATAATCGATTTAAGACTGCTGCCGAATCATCTGGCTTACACATGCTTGGTGCTGAATATAAATTTAACGATCAAATTAGTGCGCAACTCTTTCATGCCACCCTTCATGATGTTTATCACCAAAATTTCATTGGTGCAAAAAGCAAACATGATATAGGTATTGGGCATTTATTAGGGGATGTACGCCTGTTTGTGAGTGAAGACTCAGGTGAAGCTCGTGCAGGACATATTGAAAATCAACATTTGAGCGGTATTTTTGGGCTTAACCGTAACAATCATACTTTCAGTTTGGGCTATATGCAGTCTTTTAGTGATACAGCTCTTCCGACCTTAGCGGGTTCAGAGCCAGCAGTGTTCTTAGATAGTATGAGTGCTGATTTCACCAACATTAATGAAAAAGTCTATCACGCACGTTATGACTATGACTTTAAAGACACTTCATTGAAAGGTCTAAAGTTTATGACTCGTTATAGTAAAGGCGATGATATTGAAATTCGTAACACCGACAATCAGACGTTTGAACAAGATGCTCTTGATTTCGAGCTCAGCTATCGTGTTCCAACGGGTAAACTCGAAGGTTTAAATATTCGTACACGTTATAGTCGCTACCGTAACGATATCCCACCAGTAGGTATGGCATTTAAGTCGGATGACGAAATGCGTGTCAACATTGATTACACTTGGAAATTTAAATAAAACAAAGTTAAAGGGAGTTCAACGGAACTCCCTTTAACACAAATACCTTTCATCGATCACAGCTCATATTTTAATTTCACATCCATTTCACAAGATTGCCAGTAGATTAAAAAATAAGAATAAATTAGTGGATTGAGATCATGAAACACGTCAAAAAAATTGTGGCTGCGACATTGAGCCTTCCTCTACTCTTTTTATCAGGCTGTGCAAGCATCCCAAGTTACTCTGATGATTATGCTCAAGCAAGATCGACAGTTCAAGGCATCACCATGACGCCTGCCAAAGCTCAAGATATAGGGGTTCGTTTTACCAGTGCATTCAATACCTTAGGTACACCTGAATTCACTAACCGAGCAAGCAATCTGTATGCTGACAGTTTATATATCAATGACACACTTTCACAATTTAGTAAGCGTGAAAATCTAGTCGAACATTTCAAAGGTATGAACAACCGTGTCAGTAATGTTTCAGTCAAATTGCTCAACACATCACATTTTGACGACTCAGCCTATGTGCATTGGCGTATGGCATATGATTTTAAAATCTTCGGTACAACTCGAAGCATGGAATCACATGGAATCAGTGAAATAAAAATCAATGAGCAAGACAAAATTGTGTTCCAACAAGACTTTTGGGACCCAGCTGATGGCTTATTTCGCTCACTACCATATGCTGGAGGGTTATACGCATGGTTATTACCTTTCAAAAAATCGCAATAATGACCCTCTCTGCTTTGAGTCTATTCTTCTTACCACTCGCGCATGCACAAAGTGTGCGTGAGTGTGGTCAAGGAGACCTCAAAGTCGGACAAAAAAATGTCGGTAAAGCAACTTATTTCGCTCAAAATTGTCAAAGCACTTGGAAGAATCAAGATATTCGCATGGACTTTGCTTATACTCAAAATATTCCAGAATGGGCTTTTAAAAAGGCTGCAACGCACTTTCTCAAACGAAATGTCAAACAAGCCAATACGTTGAAACAGCTTGACCAGATCACACAATTGTATCAACCCGTTCGATCTGGTGATATTTACAGTCTAAGCTATACCCATACGACCCAGACTTTAACTTTGAGTCTAAATCAAAAAATTTTGGGTAAAGTTCAATACATGAATGCCAATGATTATTTTAATATTTGGCTGGGTTCGTCTCCATTTAGTGATACTTTAAAAAAGCAATTATTGGACTAATCGTGTCGCCATGACTAAACATTTTATTTTAATGGTCGAAGATCATTACGAACTTGCTTCAACATTATGTGAATTTTTAGAAGAGCATAATTTTGTGGTTGATCATGCGCGTAATTTGGATGTGGCACGTCAACTGCTCAAGCAACATCCTTATCATATTCTACTGTTAGATATTAATTTACCTGACGGTACAGGGTATGACCTGTGTGAATGGCTTCGCAATGAACAGGGACTCGACCTCCCGGTACTGATGCTGACTGCTCGTGATACTTTGGATGATAAATTAAAAGGTTTCCGAGCAGGTACAGATGATTATTTAGTCAAACCATTTGATTTTAATGAATTGGTTTATCGTGTTCGTGCACTGATCAAACGCTCATTAGGAGAAGTATCTAACAGCCAAATCAAAATTCACGATCTTACATTAGACCCTGCTTTACAGCAAATCACACGTGCAGGTCAAATGATCGATCTGCCACCTATTCAATTCAAACTTTTAAAATTACTTATGCGAAACTCACCTAAAGTGCTCACTAAACAGGAGATCATGCTTGAGTTATGGGGGGATGAAGAACCAGAAAGCGATGCACTCAGAAGCCATATCTATAATTTAAGAAAAATGGTCGATAAGCCGTTTGAACAAAAATTAATACACACCGTTTCAGGGGTAGGTCTAAAGATCGCAGTTGAATAAAATTAGTTACTACTGAATTCGCACTTCAGATCAAATTCCCCCAAATACACTATTTTGGAGGCTGATCATTCAAGTAAACGACCACAATCAGTCCTGAACTGAGTGACAAGTCAACTTTTGGATGAGTCATCAAATAGTATTCACGATCAAATAACTCTACTCTCCAGCCAAGTTGTTTACATAATTTTTGAACCAGTTGTAGCCCGATACCATGACCTTTGATATCGAGTTGCAGCTGCTGATTCGTTAGTTCTTGCACCTTAGAGTTATTCGGTAAATCAATCCCGATCCCATTATCTGCGACCAACACTTTATTTTTTTCGAGAATGACATTAATGCTTGTACCTTGAGAGTAATTCAATGCATTTCTTAAAATATTGCTAAACACCATTTTTGTCATCGATGGATATAAATGACGTTTGACCTCATTAACTTCGATGTTTAAATCGATACTCATTCCTTTTGCCAAACTGACACTATTCAAGTCACTTACAACATCTTGAAGCAGTTCTGATAAGCGTGTTTTTTCACTTTGTAAATTGCTTGTGGTATTTCGAGCAATCGCCAAAAGTGTATCGACCAATAACTGCATATCTTCGATTGTGTTTTGCAATCGAGTAAAAGATTTGTTATCACCATAACGGGCCTGACAAAGTTGTACATTTCCCTTCAATATTGTGAGCGGTGTTCGAAGTTCATGACTAACATCGCCAGTAAACTCTCTTTCACGCTGAATGAATTCGCTTAAAACTTGATGATATTTTTCAAGTGCTTGCTTGAGATATTCAGCCTCCAAATTAGAATCTGTTTTAATTTCTTTAAATGGTGATGCTCGATTATTCTGATGTTCCCAATCGATATGTTCGAGTGCATTGGCTAAGCGTGTGATGGGCGAAAAAAAGCGGCGTGCACGGCGATTCCACCACCACAGCACACTGTATAGCAAAAATAAGCTGACCATGAGTGGCGCTAAACCAAACAGCCAAATAAGCTTATTAACATTACTTTCACCAAACACTAAAAAAACGTGTTCACCATTGCGTGTCCCATAAACCGTCATCCGGTCTTTACCATCGATATAGTGTCGATGTACACCCGATTGGAGTTTTAAATTACGAAATTCAGAGGGGGCTAACTCGTCATCGGACCAACGATATCCATATAAATTTTTAGTGTCGGGTAAAGCAGCTTCTGGATTACGCTCCATACGCTGCCAGTAATGCTCCATCTCCTGTTCGAGCGCTGTGGTCAGCAATGTTCCTTTAATGACCCAAGCACTGCAACCAATCCCAATCACAATAGACAAGGCAATAAGACCAATTTGTAGCCAATAATAGCGGTTAAACACCTCACCCAAAGGATGATCGCGTTTATCCCTAAATAGCCTCATCATGGACATGTACCCTCTTCACCTTATCGCTAAGCTTAGTTTGAACTTCAAACAGCTCGCTTCTTAAACAAATAATGGCCAATCACCCACTCACGACCTTTGTCATAACCAAATAGTTCTGCACAAGCCATGAAAAAGATTCTCCAACGTTGCCACCAGATTTCCGCATCTTGACCATAAGTTTGCTTAAATAGTGGTTTAAGTAAGTCCTTTTTTTGGTCCATATTATTTAACCATGCATTGGCTGTATGTTCATACTGTTGTCCAGACCATTGCCATTGGTTTTCTAACTGTAAATGATCCTGAAAGTGCAGGAAAGTCGAAACAGCAGGCATTAAACCGCCTGTAAAAAAATATTTAGACATCCAGTCATAATCATTTTTAACTTCAAATGGATAGTGAATAAATCGATGGCAGAAAATATGACACCACAATAAACCATCTGCTTTGAGCCACTGGCTAATATTGGCAAATAATCGCTGATAGTTTCGAACATGCTCAAACATTTCAACGGATACAACACGATCAAAAGAGTTTTGCTCCAACTCGAGTTGATTTACATCACAGGTGATGACTGTCAAATTGTTAAATTGCTTTTCTTTGGCTTGTTGTTGAATGTGAAGACGTTGAGTATTGGAGTTTGATACTACCGTAATGTTGGCATTTGGATAATGCTCTGCCATATACAAACTGAGTGATCCCCAACCACAGCCTATTTCTAAGATGTCCTGACCATCTTGTAATTGCGCACGTTCACAGTAGACCTGCAGGGCATTTTCCTCAGCTTGATCTAAACTGGTTTTAGCATCATGGAATAAACTGGCACTGTACTTTAAACGCTTGCCCAACACGGCCTGAAAGAATGCTGTAGGCAATTCATAATGTTGTTCATTTGCCTTGTCTGTATCAATCGCGATTTCACTTTTTTTCAAGTCTCTTAATACATCCATATAACGCTGTGAAGCGAATACAGGGTCAAAACGACCTTCTTGCTCAAGACGTTTTTTGCAAAGTGCTTGGATACCAAGACGAATAACTTGATCTGGAACTTTGCCACTTTCAATGAGTTTTAACGATTGTTGAACGATTGAATCCATGTAATTACCTACTTTTTCGGTGGCCAAGGAAGAAACATTGATGTTTTTTGTTGGTACATCTTGTAGTTTGCACCACGATTTTTGAGCGCTTGCTGTTCACTAAATGGAATACCCGTGATGTAGTACAAAAAGAGCCACATCAACACCGGATAGATCCACAACCAAGGCGTTCCCGCCGCTATACCTAAGATTGGATAAGCAAACCAATGTATCCATTCAAAAAAGTAATTCGGATGGCGTGAATATTTCCATAACCCTTGATCCATCGTTTTGCCACGATTATTCGGGTTCAATTTAAATTGATACAACTGATGATCTGCGAGTGCCTCACCAATAAATGCAACCAGCATGATTAATCCTGAAATCATCAGCAGCAGTTCTGTCGAGTTACTCCACTGCATCGCAGGTATACTGAGCAATTTGATCATTGGATATGAGAATAAGGAGATCAACCCAGCCTGAAATAGAAAAAAGAGAAGAAAACCTAAATGTTGAAAGTCTCCCATCGCACGGCGCATATTGGCATAACGCGTGTCCTCAGCATCTTCTCGGATATATCGTCTGAATAAATGCCATGCTAAACGGAGGAACCAAAGACCACTCGCGATCGCTAGAAAAATGCGAACAGATGTAGGGGCTTCATTCATTACATTTGCTGCGATGAGGACATTTAAAGCTATTCCAAAGCTCCAAATGACATCGACTAAACCTGCACGATGATTAAATGTCACCCAAATCCATGCACAAAGCATCAGGAAAACATTCATCACAAATAAATTGAGCAACATCGAGGTGTCCTCTCACTGATTTAGTATGGACTTGCTTCAAACAATAAGTGCACATCACTAATGACGCCTTCGAGAAAACCTCCTTCGCAATAACATAAATAAAAATCCCACATGCGAATAAAGTTTTCATCAAAGCCCAGTGCTAAAACTTGCTCACGCTGTTGTAGAAAACGTTCACGCCAGCAGTGAATCGTTTGTGCATAACTTAAACCAATATCTTCAAGATGCTTTAGACGTAATTTTTGTTCTGATGCAACGTTGGTCATCACGCTGATACAAGGAATAAAACTACCTGGGAAAATGTATCTTTTGATGTAATCGACCGTACTCAATGCCTTTTCATATCGCGCATCTTCAATGGTGATGGCTTGAATAAGCGCCAAACCATTAGGTTTTAACAGCTGTCTACACTTTTCAAAATATGTCGATAGATATTGAGCACCAACGGCTTCAATCATTTCAATTGAAACCAATTTATCGAATTTACCTTCAAGTAAACGATAATCTTTTAATTTAACTTCAACACGATGAGACAGACCCGCAGCGTCAATTCTAGCTTTAGCTTCGTCATATTGAGCTTGAGAAATGGTAATAGTAGTCACTTTACAACCATAGTTTTGCGCAGCATAGATCGCAAAACCACCCCATCCACTGCCAATTTCAACCAAATGATCCATGGGTTGAAGTTTCAATTTTTGGCATATGATTTCTTTTTTATAATCGGATGCTTGTTCCAAAGTCATGAATTGATCTTTGAATACCGCGCTGGAGTACATCATGCTTGGATCAAGAAATAACTTAAAAAAGTCATTACTTAAATCATAATGCTCAGCAATATTTTTGCGACTACCTTCCAATGAGTTTTTACGCGATGCATACCAAGTTTTGAGCAAGAGTTGACTTGCCTTTGCTAAGGCACTTTGGTTCATACGATCTAAAATATCGCGATTTCTCGCAAGAATTCGCACAATCTTCACTAAATCTGGTGTCGTCCAATATCCTTGAATGAAACCTTCTGCTGCACCAAGAACCCCATGACGAAAAAGTAGATCCATCAACTTTGCATCATGGACCTCAATTACGGCGTCTAAATCACTCACCTCACCGACTGAACCCTCCCAAATCCCTTTAAAATGAATTTGGCCGTGTTTTAATTTCAGTAAATGACGTAACACCAGCGGTAGTGAAGATTGCTCTCCCATTAACAATGATTTCATATCACAGCTTGTCCTTCGTTTTATTGGGATGCCGATAAAATGGAACTCTATTTATCCAAAGCTTAAAGGCATGATAATAAATACCTGCAACCATCTTGATCGGCTCAAATAGTTTAAAAACAGCATAGCGATGAAGTTGTGAAGGAAGTGTGATGGGGGTTAACTCAAAACGCATTGATGCATCGAATTGTAATTTTTCCTCTTTAAACAATTGCATAAGCACATAATTTTGTTTTTCAGCCAAACTAAACGTCCATTGATACTTCAGATCCATTGGCATGAAGGGTGACACGTGAAAAGCTTTGTCAAACTGGAAGTGGAAGCTCGTATATTCGGAATGCTGCTCCCCCCCGGTGCGACAATCGTGAACATATACCTGTCTTTCTAACCAGGGTGTATTGGTGATTTCACTGAGAATGAACTGTAATTTTTGCTGGGCATTAAATAGAAAATAAAAAACTACCGAATTAAATCTGAAGCCAAGCGTGCGCGGCAAAGCCAACACCCGAATTTCAGCGATCTGTATCTGTTCTTCTAAGGTATGCTCTTCCAATACATGCAGAACCTTCTCTCGAATCGTGCCTTGATAGTTTGCCAAGAAGTCATCAGGATTGAGGCTCAGCAAGTTCCATTTTTTCGTTGACCAAAGTATCGAAGTTTGCGCGAAGTGTTCGAGCTGTTCTGGATCAAACCACAAATACGTCAGCTGACTCTGAAAAGCATAAGGCTTAGGCAAGTAACGGCGATGACGAATGTCAGCAACTGCAATTGCAAGTGGATACAGCTGCATAAGTACTCCTAAGCGGCTTGATTTGATGAATTTAATAAGGCTTCAACCACCCATGACGCACTTCTTGCACCATCTTCATGAAAGCCCCATCCCCAATAAGCACCACAAAAATAGGTCCGATTTAAACCGTTAATTTCAGACCATCTTGACTGAGCTGCAATAGCTTCCGCATTAAATACAGGATGACGATAGTGACGCTGAACCCAGACTTTGTTTGGATCTAAATCAAAATTAGGATTTAATGTCGCAAAAATCTGAGTTTCACATTTCAAATTTTGTAGCTGATTCATCCAATAACTAAATCCATAATGGACACTATTTTGCTGAAATGGAGTGACTTGACCCGCTCTATTCGGTGTGACATGCACATGCCAACTTGCCCACTGACGTCTTGATTTTGGCATAATGCTGGTATCTGAATGCAACACCATATGATTGTCTTGATACTGAAACTTTTCTAATATTTCTGATTCTTTAACCGTTGGTTCAGCGAGCAACTTCAATGTGTCATCTGCATGACTTGCAAATACCACCCAATCAAACCGTTCAATCCCCTGTCCCGTTTCAATACTCACGTCATTTGCTGAGCGCTTAACTGACTTCACCTCTACTTTTTTAAAATGAATGTGCTTTGCTTGAGTTTGAATTGCACGAATATATTTAGAAGACCCACCTTTTACAGTTAACCATTGTGGTCGATCTTTGAGTTGCAACATACGATGATGTTGAAAAAAACTGACTACAAATTTATATGGAATTTGACCTGCTTGCTCTACTGGGCATGACCATAATGCACCACACATCGGATAGAGATGCTCTTGCCTAAACGCATCCGAGTATCCATGCTCGTTAAGATATTGCTCAATAGTGTAATGCGGGTCGGTCTCATCCACATCAAGATCTTTATTTGCTGCATAAAATCTGAATAAATCGGACAGCATCGCTCTAAAGCGGGTCTTTAAAAAATTCTGTGGTTTGAACAATAATGAGAATTTCTTGGAAGGGTTATATTGCAGTCCTGTGACCTGATTATTAACTGAAAACCCCATATCGCTGCTTTGAGCTTGTACACCAAGCTCCTTCAACATCTCACAAAATAAAGGATAGTTGTGTTCATTAAAAACAATGAATCCGCTATCCACTGCAACTTGCTCACCATCGATCTTTAATTGATGAGTATCAGTATGTCCCCCAAAATAATTATTCTTTTCAAATACGGTCACCTCATGCAACTTACTCAACTTCCAAGCTGTATAAAGTCCTGAAATACCCGATCCAATAATTGCAATTTTCATCTTGATTCCTTTGACTGAACTTGAGAATGTTGGCGTTTGGCCATTTTCGAACGCGTAATTTTACTTGCTTCATAGACTCGAGCTGGTATGGGTTTCATTCCCCAAACCAAGCCAAACCATGACATACATTTTAAGATGTAATAGGTCACATCGATCTGCCACCAATAGAACCCTTGGCGCGTACTTCCTGCATAAAAATGATGATTGTTGTGCCAGCCTTCACCAAGTGTAATTAGAGATAAAAATAAGTTGTTGCGACTATGATCATTCGTCTCAAAATCTCGGCTTCCATAATGGTGAGCCAGTGAGTTAATGCACAATGTGGCATGAATAAGCAGAACAGTTGAAATTGCGCCTCCCCATACCAATAACTGTAAACCACTGGTTCCCCAATGCGGCCACATCCAAGCAGCCCATTCCCCAAGACCATAAATTCCGATAGCCGTTATTAAGACGATCATCAAACTAAAACGATCTAACCAAATCAGCTCCGGAAACTTCAGCCAATCTTTAATGACACTTTTACGCGTTGAAAAATTATATTCATTTAAAAACCAACCAACATGGCTATACCAAAATCCATGCGTTGATGAATGTGGGTCTTGAGGAGTATCTGTATAACGATGATGATATCGATGATGTGCTGCCCACCATAATGGTCCACGCTGCGCACTCATTGTGCCAATTAAAATAAAGATAAATTGCAGCCATCTCGAAGTTTGAAAAGTTTTGTGTGACAAATAACGATGAAAAAAAGCCGTGATTGCGAACATGCGAATAAAATAAAAAAACAACATAAATGCAAAAGCAAACCAAGAAAACCCGACCCAAAACACTGCCAGACAAGCAAGATGCAGTAGGATAAAAGGAATTATTCTGAGCCATTGAATCTGTTTACTCTCAGAGGTCAATGCATCATGTGGTACGCTTACGGACCAACTATCCAGCCATTGCATGAGGCTTTTCAACATACAGTCATCCCAAACTAAGCAATCGATCTTTATGATTTAAATAAAGTGTAGTTCTTGATATATGAAGTTTATGTGAAGCACACGCTGTATCTTGAATTTCACGCTGAATCATTGAATTTAATATTAATTTAATTTCATCATATAAACTTAACTCACCCTCATTTTGACTACACAAATGCTGATCAATGAGCACTTCAACCCCTTTTATACCCTCGTTGAGTTACATGACTACACACTGATAAGCCAAACCAAAAAGGTATGTATCTCGATTCAACAAAATAATCATAGGCAAACCTATTGAATCTCGATATAAACTATAAGGAGAAATAAAAAAAACCAAGAATATTGATGAAAAAGTTGAGACAACGATGTCTGAAACGAATGTAGAAACTGTATCGGATTCTAAACGCGCCCCTGATTTAAGAATGGTGCAAATCAATCAAAATTATGTTGCTTGTGAAGAGTGCGATACTCTCTTTCGTAAATCCGATTTATATAAGAATGAACGTGCCTATTGTTCGGCTTGCGGTTCCGAGCTCTATCGTAAAATTCCAACATTTAACACACTGTTGGCCTTAGTCTGTACTGCGTTAATTATCTTTGCGATTGCCAATAGTTTTTCAATTGTTAAAGTTGAACTCCAAGGCATTTATTCAGAAACCACATTATTGGGTGCGGCTTGGGCAATGTTCGAGGCAGATCGTGCTTTTGTAGGCTTTCTTATTCTGATGACCACTTTTATTGTCCCCTTGGCCTACTTACTTCTGATGGGATATATTCTTTTGATGGCAATGTCCAATAAAAATATTATTGCAACCCAACAGTATGCATCACTTAAACTCGCATTACGGTCACTTTTTCAATTGAGAGCTTGGGGAATGGTTGAAGTATTTCTGATCGGCGTTTTGGTCACCTTAGTGAAATTAGTGGGTATGGTGGTTGTGATTCCTGGAATTGCCTTATGGGCATTTGCCATTTTAAGTGTCTTGTTGGTCTATTTGGTATCAATCAAAATCAAAGATCTATGGAGCGCAATTGATGGAAATCAAATCTCATGACCATCACTTCAACTCATACGAATCAACCCGATCAGATGAAGCATTCGCCACACCCTGTGCAGAAACCTGTCTCATTAGAAACGCTTGCACCGCGTGCAATTGATCTTGAGCTCACACTTTGTCATTGCTGTGGAACACTCAACCGCATGACATCTTTGTCTGCCATCGAACAAGCACGAAAATCCCGCTGTACTCGTTGTGATAGCCCATTACATACCCGTAAAACCCGAAGTTTAGAACGAACTTTAGCTTATTTAATTGCAGCAAGTATCCTTTATATACCAGCCAATGTTTTACCGATGACGATTACAGAATCTATTCTTGGTCGTCAACAAGACACGATTATGAGTGGAGTCATCTATTTCTGGAAAAGTGGTGACTATTTCGTTTCGTCCGTTATTTTTATTGCCAGTATATTTATTCCACTACTGAAATTGGTCATCCTTGCTCTCCTGCTCAGTGCTGTACATTTACAAGCCTCAAAAAAAATTCACCTCTCACCGAAGCATTGCTCGATCATGTATAGAGTCGTGGAGTTTATTGGCCGTTGGTCAATGATTGATGTTTTCGTTGTCGCCATGCTAGCAGCACTAATCCAAATTCAATCATTGGCAACTATTTTAGCAGGCACAGGTGCAGTCGCTTTTGGTGCAGTTGTGGTTTTGACCATGTTAGCCTCACTGAGTTTTGATCCTAGAATCATTTGGGACAACTATTACGTTTCAATTCTGAGTCAGCATGAAAAAAAAATGACGCTACAGAACATTGAGATTTACATAAAACCCTTTCACTTCTTGCTTGATCTTCATATGATGAAGCGTACAAACAACAACCACATTACGATTTAATAAGATCAATAACTATGTCAGAAAACCAATCGAGTAATGGTCATCCTCATGATGAACAAGTTCTGAGTCAGGTCGGTGTACCTGATAAGAAACGTAGCAAATGGAAACCTTCTCTCATTTGGATTATTCCAATTGTGGCATTACTCATTGCATTTTCATTAGCTCTCAAGGCGTATTTGAATACTGGTCCTGTTATTGAGGTTTCTTTTAGGACTGCAGAAGGCATTGAAGCTGGCAAAACTACAGTTCGTTATCGTCAAGTCAATGTGGGTCTAGTACGCGAAATTGACCTTTCGGAAGATCGGTCTCATATCATTGCTAAAATTGAACTTCGGAAAGATGCCAGTAATTTTGCCACGCAAGATTCACGTTTTTGGGTAGTGAGACCACGTATTGGTGCAAGTGGGGTTTCAGGTATCGATACTTTACTTTCTGGCGCATATATTGAAGTAGATGGCGGTAAATCAGATGTCAAAACCACTTCATTTAAAGGGCTAGAAACTCCACCCGTCGTGACTTCCGATGTTCCTGGAAAAATCTTTTTCTTAAAGGCACAAGATTTAGGTTCGCTCGATTTCGGTTCACCTATTTATTATCGAAGAATCAACGTTGGACAAGTAACCTCATACCACCTGGCTGATGATGGAAAAAGCGTTGAACTTCAAACTTTCATTAAGTCACCTTATGACAAATTTGTCACCACAGATGCGCGTTTCTGGCAAGCCAGTGGTGTAGATGTCAATTTGAATGCTTCGGGCTTTAGTTTAAACACACAATCTTTGGCAAGCATCATTTCGGGAGGGATCGCATTTGGTTATCCTGAAAATTCTGATGCAGCTCCTGCTCCGAATAAAATGAAATTTGAATTATTTGACTCTGAAAAGCTTGCGCTTAAAGAGCCTGATCTTAATCCAAGACGGATCGTAATGTATTTCAATGAGTCATTGCGAGGTTTATCAGTAGGAGCTCCAATTGATTTCATGGGTGTCGAAGTCGGTACTGTGAAAAAAATCAACACTGAGTTCTACAATAATCACTCGCAAATTCGAATGCGTGTTGATGCTGAAGTTTATCCTTCACGTATTGCTGGAGGTCATGAGTTGGACCCGCAAGGTACAGTATTCAAGCAATTTGTTGAGCGTGGTTGGCGAGCTCAAATGCGGACTGGCAATTTACTTACAGGTCAAAACTACATTAGCTTTGATCTTTTCCCTAAAGCTAAATATGCCACTGCAATCCGTCGAAATGATGGTGTAGTTGAAGTTCCAACAACTCCTACAGAATTAAAAGGCCTTCAAGCACAAGTGTCCCAAATCGCCGATAATGTATCTAAATTTCCATTGGTTGAAATTGGTCAGGACGTTCGTCAAACCTTGGCAAACTTAGATAAAACTATACAATCTTCAAAAAGTTTGGTCGATCAACTGGATGGCAAAGTTGCGCCTAATTTACAAGCCACTTTGGATGATGTTCGTAAAACAGTTCAGTCTTCTGAAACCATCTTGGCAAGTGATGCACCATTACAACAAGATCTACGTCGTGCTTTACAACAAATTACCCGTGCCGCAGCTTCATTGCAGTTAATGGCAGATCAAATAGAACAAAATCCTGAGTCATTGATTCGTGGAAAAACAGCGGAGCCGAAGAAAGATGACAGAGAATAAATTATTGAAATCTCAGCAACGCTGCTACCTAAAAGTCCTTTCAAGCTTGAGTGTTGGTTTGTTTGCACTCATCGTCAGTGGGTGCTCTTCATCCCCTACGCCTAAGTTCTATTCATTGAGCACTCAAACGCTAACATCATCTTCGTCAAATCAAAAAGTGAGGATGATTGAGGTGCTTCCTGTTGGATTATCCGATCGTTTAAACCGAATTCCATTGGTAATTCAACAAGAAAATGGGCAGGCTAAAGTATTGTTCGATGATCGTTGGACATCTACTTTATCGGCTGAATTGAGAGATGCTGTTTCTGCGCGTTTACAGCAAACATTAGGTGCAGTGGATCGTTATAATAGTGGTATGACTGGTGGACAAGCAGCTTATCGAATTGCCTTAGATTTTTCTAACTTTGATTTCATCGAAAAATCAAATCAGCAACGCTTTATGCTCATGAATGCGACTTGGACTTTAAGATATGATGATCCTAATCGCCCCTTATCCATACCCAAAAACGCTCAAACATTACCTCAACGTCATCAACTCAGTTGTCGGATGAGTTTTTATGAAGAAATTCCACAAAAAAATAAAGACTTAAACACTTTAGTCACTGTTTCGCAAAAAGCCATTGATCAACTTTCAATCAGTATTGCAAGTTCAGTCAAGCACTTAGAAAATAGGAATCAGCCGATTACTGGTGGGGTATGTAGTTAATTTTCATAAAAACTTGAGATTTCTTTTGAATCTGTTTTGAATACAGCAAAGCTCTGAGTTGTATTTAAAACATCTATCTTTGATAAATTGGTATATAATTTTTTAGATAAAGACATTCAACAATAGAATTCTTTCATAATTCATTTTTATGCAGTTCCATGTTATAGATTCCAGCAATTTAATTGAATCTTAAACCTAGTCTTTTGACTCGATTACGATATCGCGCCGCAAGGACTTTGAAGGCTTTCAAACTGCCGAATACATGTTCAATCCCAATTCTTCTTTATTGATTTCTCAATTGTAAACTTTTAGCTCGGGATCTAGTTTGCAGCATCTCTTTGCTTTTAGAGGCAATGAGCTATTTGGATACATTGCATAGATTCCATGATAGCCTTCATCTGCATGAATAAAAGCACCTTTAGGAATCGGATTCAAGTTGCGTTTGAAAAGCTCGAAATCATGTACAGCACCACGACTCGTGCATAAACTCAGAAATTGCTGTGTTCTATAATAGATAATGGCTTGAACTTTAAATGTATGTGCCTTCTTCTTGCCACTATAGCTTTTCTTCTGTTTTTTTAGGTCTTTATGTTGGAGTTGCTGTGGCATCTACGATCACCACGTTCCAGTCGATACCTTCGCCTTCAGGCAGACTCTCGGGTAAATTAAATAGATTGGACTTGATCAGGCAATCATCTACATCGTGGAAGATTTGTGAAGCAGTAGGCTCTGACACGCCAATAGCTAAGACGGAGTAAAGCCTGATTTTCTTCACTTAACTTGGATAGTCTACCTTTAGCAGGCACAAGCATTTTTAGTAGTTCAACCATTAAATCAATGGTTGACTATAAGATGCCTGTGTATCGCTTGAAATGTGTATCAAAAAGTTTCTTTCAGTTGATGATTTTAGTCCGCAAATTATGTATTAATATTTAGAAAAATAGATCAAATGTTAAACTTTAGATTAATAGATGAGTTTGTATCACACGTACATTTTATTCAGGCACGTAAATCATTCGGCCATCATTCAGTTTATAGGTTACCCCTGCCTTACTTCCTTCGCCCTCACCAATTTGACCTGTAGATTCATATTGTTTAAGTTCTTGTCCTTCTTTAAATGAAATTTTCATATTTTTTTCACCAGGATTTTCAATTACAACGACATTATTATTTGAAAATGGATTTAGCGGGTTTTGTACTACCAACATCATTAGAATCACAATAATAACTAAAAAAAGGTCAATCAAATTCACAACAGAAAGCATAGGATCATCACTTTCATCCTGTTCCAAAAATCGCATTAAGCTTCCCCTTGATGAAGACTTTCAAATTCTTTTTCATACTCACGTAATTCTTCAAGCAACCAACGACGTCGGATAACCAAAATATAAAAACATATAGAAGCCGAAACTAAAGATAAAATTACTGAAGAAAATGCCATCACCATATTCTGCCCCACTTGTTCAGCTTGACCTGAAGATAAAGCGAGTAATGCAGGACCCATTGGAATCATAGTTGCGATCAGTCCCAACATCGGTGCAGTTCGGGATACAATTCTTAGCCATTCCAAACGTTTAATAATCCAAAGTTCTAAATCATCAGTCGAGGCTTGAAATTGATTTTGTTCTGCATATTTCATCAAAATCGATCGATAACGTTTAGAGGTTCTGAACACGCATTCCATAATAAAGCTACCCAAAGAAACCAATGAAAAAATCAATGAGATAAGGATGAGCAACATCACAGGCCATAAGAAAAGTTTTGAAGCCTGATAAATCAAACTTTCGACTTCTAAAATTTGCATAAATTTCCTCTTATTTTTTTCGCTGTTGCATAAATTGTTTAAAAAAACCAAATCCAATCAATAAACTCAGTATGAAGGCACCAACCCAAGCATAATCTTGTACTTCCGACTTTTTCTGGACTTGTTCCAAAGCCTGACCTTTGACTTTCTGTTGTGCCTGATTCTGAGTATTTTTTTGATCTATTTTGGGTGTTTGTATTTCTATAGAAGATGGATGTTGATCTTGAGCAGACTGATTGGCATCGGCCGCTTTCAAAGTCTGTGTTGTTGGGTTTAAACCTTGTCCTATAGCTTGCTGATTTTGAGTATTTTGCTCATCGGCTGTGCGTTTTGTTTCAGATGAATTTTCAAGATTTACTTGATCAGTTACTACAGTCATCTGTGCATTTTTTTCTAGTGGTACACTGTCATTTTGCTTCAAAATACTTTGGGTAAATTCATTAAGCTTTTCAGACTCTAAAGGCAAATTCACTTGTTCTTGCAACGCTTGAATTTTTTCTGCAATTTCTCGTTTTGTCTCATCATCAGCTTGCCAATAATCTTGACGAATCGCTTCCGCCATACGATTTAATACTTGGAGTTGCGCAGATGGATTATGTTGTTTGAACCATTCATTTACACCAAGTTCGCGCTTATCTTGAACGTAAGTTTCATACATATCTTTCCATTGATCAGCACGGACAACTGAAGGGTCAGTCACATTCCAGCCATATAAATTATTGGTCATATTAATTACTTCCAATGTGCCAGCATAACCCTCCTTTTGCATACTTTTAATCCACTCAGGATTTAAATAACGGGTACGTAATTCATCTGACAAATAAGCTTTCAATGAGGTGACTTCAGCTTTATTTTGGCGTAAATCTGTAATGAGTAATTCCGGTGATTTCCCTTGAACGGAACGAATTGCCAAAGATAATCCACCTAAATATTCAAATGGATGATCTGTCGATAACACGCCATGCACATTTGAAGAACGTGACATAATGGCAACATCAACGCCTTTTAAATTTTCAGCGAATAGATTGACTGGTGCTTGCTCACCCCACGTTTTATCGCCATAGGCATATTGCAGATTATTTAAGAAGGTATTAGCTAATTCTTGATCATTTTCCCAATCATCATAGGACAAGGTTTTTTTCGTTAAACCTGAGCCATATTCTCCAGGTTCATTACTAAAAATTTTAAGTTGTGATAACGCTTTAGCTCGTTCAGGATCAACTTTTTGAGCAATTAATGATTGCTGTATCTGTTGTGAATTTTGATAAAGCTGATTATTGGGTTCATTTAGCGCTGAAAGTTTTGCCATTGCACCAGCAAGTAGACGCATAAAACCATCAAATTGATCTCGATAAACACTGGTGGCTTGAATCACAACATCCACACGTGGGCGCTTGAGCTCTTGTTGTGGAATAATGTTAGGACTTACGCATTGACGGATTCAAAAAAGTATTAAAATACTTTATAAAGTATCTGTGATCAGACGAATTAAACATGCTTCTACAGCAACTTGTACATTACCCATTTATATGGGCTTTCTCATGAC